>JAILRI010000260.1 GCA_024698555.1 Lachnospiraceae bacterium | reverse complement strand
TTAGAAAAATGAAAAACATGACGCAGGAAGATATAGCTGATATAGTTGGCGTTTCCCGGCAGTCTGTAGCAAAGTGGGAAACCGGAGAAACTGTTCCTGATTTGGACAAGTGTAAAAAACTTGCAGAAATATTTGAAGTGTTGCTTGATGATCTGGCCAATTATAAATCGGGGGATAGCATGGGTATGCCGCTTCCACCAAAAGGAAAACATCTCTTCGGTATGGTAACTGTAGGTGATAAAGGGCAGATTGTGATTCCTGCTAAAGCAAGAAAGATATTTGAGATTTCACCTGGAGATCAGTTGGTGGTACTTGGCGATGAAAGACAAGGAATTGCTATCATGAAATCAGAAAGCATCTTAGCCTTTGCCGATGCAGTCAGGAACGGAACAGTCGTACAGGAATAGATAACGAGGCAATGGATATGTTCCTGACCGCGTTTATGTGAACAGGCGCGGGGAATGATTATCTATTTCGCTGACTCGTGCCACGTCGAGACTGTCTGTTTACTAACACATAACGGCTGAAAAGGGCCAAGAAAAGCCTGAAATCAAGGGGTTTTTGTCACCGGGGCAGTTTGTGTTCCTCGTGATGGGGACCCTCTTTTTCTGCCTGCGGGAACTTATCTACATCCGGAAAATGGTAGGGTTGCGACTCCTATTTTACTATCTTGGCAAACGAGGAAATGATTTTACTATTTCAGAGGAAACGAGAATACGATTTTACTATATGGGATAGGTTGTGGCTATGATTTTACTGAGGGGCAAAAAGAAAGCGGCGACACCAGAATGATCAGTTCCGATGTCGCCTTTTTCTGTTTACTGAGCCTTTTCGGGCTCTGAGGTCTGCGGCTGCTCCGCTTCACCTGCGGGAGCCAGAGTGATGGAATCCTTCTTGGCGTCTACCTTGTAGCGGCTTCGCGTCACGCGGTCGATACCGTATATCAGAACGATTCCTCCGATGGCCGCATACAGGCCGCCGTTCTCAGAGTTCAACATTTTCTCAATTACCTCAACTTTGTCCATTACTCTGTCTCCTTACGATAGGATTTTCCGATTTCCTTGGCTCTGGCGATCAACTGGTAGACCCTCGGCGCGGACACGCCAAGCTCGTCAGCGAACTCCTGCACTGTCTCTCCGTACAGTTCCTTCCCCTCGAACGCCAGCGCGATCCGGGGATCTTCAGCGTCCATCCGGGCGCGGATCTCTTCGTACTCGATTTTCCTCAAGACCTGATCGATGCTCGGCTCGAAGCCCTGCAGAAAGATCTTCTGAAGAAGGCCAACGCCAAGCAGGGGTTTGACGACCTGGCTGACGAGATCGAAGATCTCCGGACCGATAAAGAGGCCCTGCTTCTGGAAGACGCCAACCGCCAAGGGGTAAAGCAGCGGCTGGACGAGCTCGAAGCCTTTCTCGAAGAACAGCAGGAACCGGTGACGGATTACGACGAGGGTCTGGTCCGGAGGCTGAACGAGCGGATCACAGTCTACGATGACCGCCTTGTTTTTGAATACAAATCTGGCCTTGAGACCGAGGTCCAGATGTAAACACAACCATCACGAACACGTTTCAGACGCTCCTTCGGGGGCGTCTTTTTTTCTTGCTGAGGGTTCCTTGAGGTTGACTTTTGAAAGGAGAAGTGATACAATTCCAAACGAAAGTCAACTGCAAGGAGGTGGTTCCATGAACAATATCAATCCTATAATTATGGATGCACTATCAAAAAACAACAACATGGTCACCACCTCGCAGGTTCAGGAACTGGGATTTTCCAAACAAACTCTGAACAATTATGTGAAAGCCGGACTGCTGGAAAGAATCCGACAGGGTGTTTATATGATCCCTGATGCTGTACATGACGATATGTATACGCTGATGCTCAGATCAGGGAGCATTGTTTTTTCACATGAAAGCGCTTTGTTTCTACATGGCATTTCCGACCGTACTCCATTCATGCATACAATCACCATGCCCAGCAACAAGGCTGTACCAGGCTCGATAAAGGATGAGTGTATCTGCTTTTATATTAAACCTGCGTGGCACAAGGTCGGTGTAATGGAAAAGCCGACCACATTTGGACACTTGGTACGATGTTATGATGTTGAGCGCACGATCTGCGATTTCCTGCGAACTCGGAATCGCTGTGATGAGGAGACGGTGATCTCTGCCATCAAAAATTATGCGGCTTCTGACAAGAAGGATCTGAACCGACTTTCCGCCTATGCTGAAATGTTCAAAGTGGACGGAGAACTGAGAAAATATATGGAGGTGCTGCTATGAGTTCAAAGGCGATGAGTTTGAAAGCCAAAATCAGAAACTATGCCAAAGACAACCGTATAGCGGCACAGGTGGTTCTCCAAAACTATATGTTTGAGCGGTTCCTGGCCCGTTTGTCACGATCGGAATACAGAGACAAGTTTGTGATCAAAGGGGGCATGTTGATAGCAGCAATTGTAGGTCTTGACACCCGATCCACAATGGATCTGGACACTACGCTCAAAGGATTGCCACTGACAGAAGAAAAAATCCTTGATGCAATAAACACAATCAGCATAATCGATCTGGGTGATGACGTGTCCTTTGAAACGATATCCATCGACCCGATTCGAAAGGATGATATCTATGGCGGCTATTGTGTGAGAATCAATGCGATCTACGATACGATAGTCACGCCTCTCTCTATTGACGTTTCTACGGGAGATGTCATCACGCCGGGAGCTGTCTTATATGAGTTCGGCGGGATTTTCGATGAGAGTGTGCAGATCAGTCTTTGGGGATACAATATTGAAACTGTGATGGCAGAAAAGGTGGAAACCATTCTCAGCCGTGGTGTATTTAATACAAGGCCAAGGGACTATTATGATGCTTATATTCTCAGTACGACACAGGAATATGACAGACAGATGTTTGAGGAGGCCCTTAGTGCCACCGCTGAGCACCGGGGCAGCGCGGAAAGCATAGCAGACCGCGCCGGGATAATCGATAGAATATCTAAAAGTAATGATCTTCAGAACATGTGGAAAAAGTATCAGCAAAGGTTTGCCTATGCAGGTGGAATCGAGTACGCGGATATTATGAAAGCAATGCGGGAATTGCTTCTTTGACAACTCGAAGGGAGTGACGGAGATATGGATTGGGGATTTGTTAGTCATCATCTGATAAGCGGTTATATTCCTGTCGTGGTAGCGATAGTAGTGTATTTTATTATTTTGCATGTGGCAGGGAAAATGCAAACTGTAGCGCATATTGTCATGTCATTTGTATTTTGCTTTTATCTTGTTGGAATACTGACAATGACGGGAGTCTGCATAGGAGGGGATTTTTCGCCAAGAATTGTTTATATCCCTTTTATAGATATGATAAGAGAGCCTGTAGATACTATAAAGTGGATGCGCGTGCCCGGGAGTATGTCTATGTAAAAGCACGACTAGTGCCATGTGGAGACGGTGTGTTTGATGTCAAGGGTCGAAGGGAAGTAGCCGCGAAAGTCCTTGATTTCAGGCACTTTTCGGCTTCCGGTGGCGTTGAGCAAGTGGAAACGGTAAACGCTCTGCGGTAATTTATCCACGGTC
>JAILRI010000239.1 GCA_024698555.1 Lachnospiraceae bacterium | reverse complement strand
CGAGCACTTCTAAAAGAGGTTAAATCCAGCGACCGTGAATACATCTACAAAGCAGATGTATTCATGGTCGTTTGCTTTTACGTCACCACTTTTATATCTGCCTTACAGACGCCACCCGGTGTCTAATCGGCTATTCACGGTATAATAGTGGGTGAATAAACAGTATCATCTCATTAAGCTTTCTATCCCTTCGGATGATTTTGTATCTGTCATCCTTGATGACGCTGATGAGTGGAATCTGGCATTGAATAATCCACCCATTTAGTCATACTCAAATATTCCTTGAACGGCATCCGATACGTTCATTATGTTTTCATATGAGAGCAAATCTACCCGGTTACATCCCCTTGCTTTTGGATCAATGGCCTTTATCTGTTCACATATCACTGTGCCCGCCTCGCCATTTTTTCCATGAACTTCTATGTGTACAGGTCCGGCGGGGATCCCCGAGATCATTGGACATACATGAAATATCCCGGTTGCTCTTATAAATGCATTTTTGCTGATAATTACGAATAACTGCTTCTTAAAACCGTTGATCTTAATTATGTCCCCTTGATAAAACTCAATCATAAAATCTCGCTCCCTGCCGGTTCGCCCCAGTCAAAATCGCAAACCGTTATTTCTCCGTTGCATTCAGCCAACCTTTCTTCAAAAGTCTTGTGAGCAAACTGCTTCTTCAGAATGATCGTGTCATCCTTTACTTCGATGTCCAAGACATCAGAAACCTTCAATTGCATTTTATCAAGTATATTCTTGGGAATTCTTATTCCCTGACTGTTTCCCCAAGATCTTATTGCTACCTGTTCCATGGAATCACCCCCTTATACGTATATACATTATACAGTATAATTATCTCCGATTCAACTTAATTTCCCTTTTCCCACGCCTGCCCCAGCGCAAAAAGCATGAAAAAAATGTTCACCTGCCCTTTACGGATCTGGAAACAATTGTAAGGCATCTGTGGATCCAAATCCGCAGGGAGATACTGTCGTCTCCATGTCTTATTTCCATGAAATCTTTAGCTCCCGATTGTTTTCAGCGCAATCGGTCAGATACAAATTGATCAATGTCTGATACGGTATTCCTGATTGCGCTGACTTTGCCTTAAAAAATTTGATCGTGTCTTCGTTAATGTTGATCGTGATCGCTTTCTTAAGCCTGTTAGAATATGGATTCTTACGTGGATTCAATTTTTCAATATCGTATTCTTCTCTCATGTTCACCTCTGCAGAAACTGTTTGTTGTGAAACTGCTTTTCCTTTTTTGTTGCAAGCCTTGCCGATATGATCCGTATCACATCTTCCCTTTCTCTATAACAATGGCTTACAATACAAAGCTTTTCAGTCTTGCTAATACCTATGATCAGAAACCTATTCTCATCTATGGAATGATCGGGATCGTCAAACACAACGGCATCTTAGTCATAGAAAACAGTGGTTGCTTCTTCAAATGAGATATTGTGTTTCTTGATATTCTTTCTGTTTTTTTCCTCATCCCACTCAAAAAAATATATCATCCATACTTATATTATATATATAATATACTTATAGCTAAGAGCTCTATGGGGCTTACATCTGTTTAGTCCACTACGCTTGAAGTCTCCTGTATGCAAAGAGCATCAGGACTGCTGTTATGGGCGGTAGGCAGAATCTTATCCAGGCGTTGATGCCTCCCTCAGATGCCGAGAGATTATAGATGCCTTGAAAGAGCATGCCAATAGAAAGCCCTCCGACTCTCCGAGCATGCCAGAAAGCCCATACACCTTATAATGCCTGTCTTATGCTATTCCCACCACCAGCGAAATCCCTTGGAGGCGATCTTGAATTTCAGGGTTTTGCGGCCGCAGTAATTGCCCGTGCCGACCACATCCACCGAGGCCGTGCCTGCTTTCGCGTTATTCCTATAGCTGGTTTCGTCAATCGTAAACTCAACGCCGTTCTTTTTCCATTTGATGTCGCCGGGCTCGATGGTCACGGGTCCGCCGGCATAGACCTTCTTTGCGACAGAGGCGGAGAGCTTGCTTATGTTCTGCTTGGCGATATAGTAGGTTCCTGTGGCGGCTCCGGAATAGTTGCCTATTCCGGCAATAGCAACCCTGATCGTAGTACAGGCGTTTACCTTGCTGTTTTTGCCTAGTTCTGTACTGCCTGCGATATATCTGACCTTCCTGTCATAATCCTTCCCTGCCTTGAGCACAGTGCCGTCAGCATCCTTCACTATAAGCTTGCCGGTCTTCCAATTCCCTTTCTTGTCCTTATAGACAACATCATTTGCGGTTATCTTTACGCCGGCCGCTGTCATGTCAGCCCTTGCGATCATGAACGTGGTATTCGAATTCGTTCCGGTAAAGTTCCCCTTGCCCTTAACCTTTACCACGGCGTATTTCCCGGTGCCCACGTTTACAGCCTTGTTGTCAGAGTAGGAGAGGGTATAGTCCTTTCCTGCAGTAAGCGGAACATAGGAATCTCCGATCTTGAAGCTTACCTCGGGCTTCGGCGCTACGCCTGATTTTGAATAGAAGAAGAGAGTGCGGTCTAATTTTATATTAAGAACAGTATCCGCAGTGTTCAGATTGAACGGCTCGATCTTAAAGGTCTTAGTGAGGGTCCCTTCGATCCCGTTCACGCCGGTGAAGGTCATTGAGGCGGTCCCTGCGTTCACGTTGTTCTTATAGGAAACAACGACGCCATAACTTTTCTTTTCATCGTCACTTTTAGCTTTATAGTCCTCCTCCGTCACCCAGCTTATCGCTGTGCCGCCCGCATCAGGCTTTGTGATCGTCATTCCGCCGTCCCCTGCAGGCTGCTCCTTCTCCGTCCCGTCGTAGATAAAGGAGGCTGTGAAGTTTTCAAGCTTTAGGCTCTTAATCTGCGTGCCTGTTATCTTAAAGCTTATCCTGCGCATACCGGCGTAGCCGCTCTCCGGAACACCTGTTATAACCGCGTATGCTGTTCCGGGGTCTGTATTATTTTCATAGGTCACAGTATAATGCTCTCCGGCCGTGAGCTTATTTCCCCCATCCTTTATTATAAGTTCATCTGCGTTAAGCACGACCGGAACCCCGGTATACGGCTTGGGCTTAATCTTTTCGATGGTCAGCCTGCTTACTAGGGTCTGCGCTTTTTCAGCAATGACAAAATATCTTTTGACGCTATTTGTAAAGTTCTTGATCCCTTCTATTTCTGCATAGTATTTTCCGGCCGCCTTTGGAGCCGCTGTCTCCACGGCATCGCTTGCATCATCAAGAGCATAAGAATAATATGTTACAGTAAAATCCTTCCCCTTGGACAGCTTCTTTTTATTGAAGGTGACAGCCGGGACAGGCTTGTAGCTGTTTTTGCCTTCGGTGGCGGGGGCGATCTCAGAAACCTCTGCTTCCGTGAGCTCCCTCGGGATTATCGCAAAGGTATCGCTTTCCTTCCCAGAATAATTTCCCTTCCCGGTGATCGTGAACTTTGCCGTGCCTGCGTTCACATTATTAACGAACTTAACGGTGTAATCGGTTTTTTCCCTCAGCTCCGTTTTTCCGAAATATACATGAAGCTTGGGCCTTATCTGCCCGCCGGTATAGGTCTGCGGTTCAACGTATGCATGCGTGAAGACGGGTTTTTCCCATGTGTCATATGCATCGCTCCTGTATGCGGTCCCGTTCGCGATGGCTATCGGATCTTCTGATATTTCTTCTCCCGTTTCACGGTTTATCCATCTTTCTCCGTTCGTAATCGGCAGATTGATGGGAGTCACGGAGCGGTTATCTATGATGCGGAAGTTACTGACGTTCAGGCCTATGCCTTCAGCCCCCAGTTTGGAAAGAGCATCCATATAAACAAAGCTTTTTCCGATAGTGAGGCTTCCTTCAAAGGCGCAATTCGAAAATGCCTGCTTGCCTATCGTCATAACGCTGTCTCCGATAACAAGGTTTCCTGTCAGGCCTTGACAGTTAGAAAACGCCATTTCGCCTATCTCTTCTACGCTATCAGGAATGATAAGGCTTCCCGTAATGCCGGTGCTGTTAATAAACGCCATCATGCCTATCCTCGACACCTTTTTTTTGCCGATTTCAGAGGGGAGGATAAGCTTTCCTTCTGCATTATCTTTAACGCCGTCTATACATAGAGTCCCGTCTTCGAGCTCATGGTACAGTAAATGATAAGTCGCCCCGTCGGGCCGGTATTCCTTCTGCCCGCTTTCCCCAAGCGGCTCTATAGCGTCTGGTCTGGCTGCCGCTATGTCTGATATACCCTCTAAAGCCGATTCCTCAATGTCTGATCCGTCTTCCGCGTTAGAGGCCGACGGTTCCGGAACCGTGGCCGGTGCGGTTTGCCGGCAGGAATCCAAAGAAACATTTCCTTCCGGTTCGGCTTGCCGGCTGGAATCCAAAGGAGCAGTTACTTCCGGCCCGGTTTCTTTTTCGGAATCCAAAGAAACACCCCCTTCAGGCTCGGTTTGCCAGCCGGAATCCAAAGGAGCAATTTCTTCCAGAGCGGTTTGCCAGCCGGAATCCAAAGAAACATTCCCCTCCGGCCCGGCTGTCTGCCCGACCTCGGTCTCGTTATCCGATAAAGGCTCCGCTTCCATCGCGCTGACAGGTGCCACGTTAAATAACAACGCTATCCAAAGCAATGTAAATATGGCTTTTGCAATCTTCTTCATAACAATCTCCATGTTAAAGCTTCTTCGCTTTGCTAAGAATGATAAACTATCCGACATGACTTAAAAATAACCGTCTGCTTTGACTCCCGGCATGA
>JAILRI010000222.1 GCA_024698555.1 Lachnospiraceae bacterium | reverse complement strand
TATCAGCCCATCCATCGTCATACAACGTCCCCCCCATTACAATACCTACCAATCGTAAACACACCTTCCTCGGATGAGCAAAATCTGGCTACAAGATTATCCTCCATTGATATATATTGACGCAACGTATCGTGAAGGCTCTCTCTGTATATGCACATACTTCGTTTAGGAACCTCCATGTCCGGCATATTGTCAATGATCCATTTCCATGCCTTATGCCTTTCATCAAGTGTTGCGTCTTTGCACTGATATACAAGCCATGAAGCCTCGAGCGCATTGAACTCGTATTTCAAGTCTTCCAGATGTTTCCTTATGTCCTTGGAATTAATAAACCTACAAATATTCATTCTTATCCTTCCTGTTCAGAATCTATCAGTCCTGCCAGTCTCAGATCCTCTTCAGTGAAATGACAGTGCTCCTTTATAATTTCCTCCTGTTTTTCCAGAATAAACTGACGATTTGCCAAAGAAAACAGTCCAATATCTATTTCATCCTTCAGAAGGCTGCTTAGTGCCTTGCACACTCGCTGCACGCCTTCAAGCGGCTCTCTATGATACTCCAGATCCATATATGTCCAGCTGCACTCATGGTATAAAGTCCCATCCTCATCCTGGAAGTATCCGTAATATGTCATGTCAGTAATGTCACCGCTTCGACCTTCCGTATAGTGTTTTCTCTTTTCTTCATCTGTCAGCCCCCATGTGAATAAACTTGTAAGGACACAGACTCCACTGCAAAGACCAAATGCATGTCCTCTCAGGTCGTCACCGACTTTATGTACAAGATCTCCTTTTTTAAACGGCGTTGGAAAATCGAACCATAAACCATCAAAAAAACCGGTTAGCAGCTCGTCATATTTGTCATTAGGATTATTATAGACATCTAAAGCTATTACACGACAGTTAGAATCATATTTTGCTATGATCTTCATATCCTTATCCCGGAAGTGTCGTATAGCAGTCACATTGTAGCTACACCTATTTTCTGTATCAGTTTCATCATCATCAAGAAACGCCCTAATTGCTTTGATACAGTCGTCCAAGCTGAAAAAGACTTCTCTCTCATGACGAAGAACACCTACCTCGCTACCATTTTCATAATATCTGCATGTATATACTGCATCCCTCGGATCAGAGAACATTTCAAGAATATCATCGTTCATCTCCATATACACACGCAGAGTATCATGAATACTTTCTCTGTATGAGCAGTTTATCTTTGCGCGAACCTCCATATCCGGCATATTATCAATGATCCATCTCCACGCCTCGTTTTTTTCATCAAGAACAGCGTTCCTGCATTGGTATACAAGCCAGGCTGCTTCGAGCGCATTGAATCCATAGTTCAAATCTTCCAGATGCTTTCTTATATCTTTTGAGTTAATGAATCTGTAGATGTTCATTGCTTATCTCCAACTATGATACTGTCTTCATCAGGGTTCCAATAATCCCTCATTTCCCGGTCTCTGTGCTGAGTTTCATATTCCCACGCACTTGTCATTGCACGCAGAGCGCTCGTTATATGATTTCCATAATGACTCAGCAAACCAAAGCGCCATTGGAATATTGCCTCACAAACAAGACCGGCGCGGTATGCTTCAACTCCTTGCGATAATTCTGTTGAGATATCTGCCAGATCATCCGTAAGCATTCCTTTACAAGGCTCAATCTCCTTCTTGGGTTCCTCATCGGTTTCAGCATATTTGCAATAGGGATCAAACACCGTCCAGTAATACTCATATTCATCTACAAAGGAAATTGGTCTATGGGGGATACTGTCATCTTCTTCATATTTCATATCCTCCATGTATTCCAGATCTGGTAATCCCATTGCAAGCATATATATCTTCATAAGCTGCGGGATCAGCTGCTCCATTTCATTAAGCCCCCACGGTGGTTCCGGAAAAGACATTTTCAGATTTAAAAACTCCATAACCTGATCACAGAATATTCCGGCTTTTTCATGAAGTTCGCATACCTCTTCGAAAGTGGTATAAAACTCCACGTCAGTTGCACCCAGCTTTGATACAATATGATCTCTGATCCTGTTGCGTGCGTCTTCATCCGCTTTCCTGCTGTAATCAAAGATTGGGGTCTCCGCATATGTCTTTTTCCATCTACCGTAATTCGATATACCATGCTTATGCCTCCTCGTCATGCCGGTAGTTCTTCAGGGAAATTCTTATAATAAACGTCCAATTCTTCATCATATTCTATAGGGTATCCTATATCTCGAAGGAACTCACAATCTTTTTCAAAATCTTTCTTGCCCAACTGCGGAAACATGCGGTAGTATGCTTTATCCGCGCTTAAGCTCTCGTCAATTTTCAGATCCTCACACTTCGGTTCCGGACCATATTTATCATCTTCTATCCAAAACTCATACATATCTTTATAATAATGCAGCTGAAATAGTGCTTCGTCGATCTCACTATATGTAAGACATTCCATATCGAAAATGATCCTGACAAAGCGAGCCATGTTCTGGTAATACTTCCTTTTTTCATCTGGGATCCCAGAAAAAGTCTCCGGTATATATACTTCTCCTTGATAGCACTTTCCTACACGATCAAAACTCACGTCAAGGAAACCCGCCTCAGAGAGTTCATTTATATCTCTTTGAAGCGTGCGGATATTCATAGGCACACTCTTATTGATCACTTCCAGGTCAATAATCGAATTTACATGACCGAATATCACCAATAACAGGACTTGTCTCTTAAGTTTTGAACTATAACCTGTCATATCAATTCCTCCGACATTATAGTGCTAAGGATACTATTCTTGCGCATTTCTCATTTCTGCCTCACGTAATTCCTCGATTGTAATGGACATCCTCCCCGGATTACCCTTCAAAAGCGAGTGTATGATCTGATGCTGTCCGGGAGGAATCAGCTCATCCAAC
>JAILRI010000210.1 GCA_024698555.1 Lachnospiraceae bacterium | reverse complement strand
GCCCCTTTGCCGGATAAACATATTTGAATTAAGAAAGCAAGCTTTCACTTCAAATATGTTTATCCGTCAAGGGCTCTGAATAGTTACGAAATAGCCAAATAATTCTTCGCCTGCTTGGTATACATGTCGGCATAGATCCCGCCCAGCTTCATCAGCTCTTTGTGACTACCGGCTTCCTTTACGGTGTGATCCGCTAGCAGATATACCCGGTCCGCGTTCTGAACCGAAGACAGCCTGTGTGAAATAAAGATCAGAGTATTGTCCCTGCAGGAGTCATAGATATTATCAAATATCCGGGCCTCGGCTATCGGATCGAGCGCGCTGCTCGGCTCATCAAATATCTTGAACGGACATTCCTTTACAAACGCTCTGGCCACCACTATCTTCTGGAATTCTCCGCCCGAGAGAACCGCTCCCTCATCGTCAAACTCATGTGTCAGAGTCGTTAATATCCCATTCTTTAAAGACATCACCTTGTCATATATATCCGCTGCCTTTAACGCCGCGCATACCTTTTCTTCCTTAACTTCCTCAGGGATATCTTCCCCCATCACCACATTGTCCATCACGGACATCGAGAACATCCGGTGATCCTGAAACGCAGTGGCAAACAGCGCCCGATACTTTTTCAAGTCATATTCCTTTATATTCTTTCCGTTCAGAAATATTTCTCCCGCAGTAGGGTCATAGAAGCGCAGCAGCAGCTTGATCAGTGTTGTTTTTCCGGCTCCGTTGTAGCCCACCAGCGCATAGGTCATACCGCCCGTAAATTCCATATTTACATGCGAAAGCACCTCTTTATCCTTGTAGGAAAATGAGACGTCTCTGAACTCGATGCTTCTGATCTCGCTTCCGGGATCCTCCCC
The DNA here is from genome assembly GCA_024698555.1 of Lachnospiraceae bacterium. Lineage (GTDB taxonomy): Bacteria > Bacillota > Clostridia > Lachnospirales > Lachnospiraceae > RUG11977. The sequence continues at coordinate 2,037 of JAILRI010000210.1, read as the reverse complement.
CGGCTGATCCTCCGGGATCTTTTCCTTATAATCCAAAAATGTGCGTAAATACTCGATAAACAGGCCATTTTTAAACAATGCGGTAAGTGACTCGGTAAATCCGATCAATATCCAGGTCGTGGAAACCATCATGCTGGTGATGACTGCCAGTTCCGCAAGGCTCATGGAATTCGATACAAGAGTGCGGTAAGCGCCATAGATCAAAAGTCCCTCGAAGATAAACGTAAATGTGAACATTACATACAGCCAGTGCAGTACCATAGCTTTTTTGGTGTATTTTTTGGTCACATCGGCGACACCTTTTATGGCTTCCTTATACTGCTGCCGCATCAGTGAGAACACATCTGTCAGACGCATTTCCTTAGCATAATCGGACAGATACATCACACGGTTAATATAAGCGATCCTGCGGTTATGGGGAGCCATGTCCTTATTTCTGTCATAATCAAGGTGACTGATCCTTCTGTTGAAAATAAAATTGCCAATGACGGGAAAGAGTATAAAGAGTACCGAGATCTTATCTACCCTGTACATAAAGATGAAGGCGCACACGCTTGCTATAGCGCCGAAAATGGTCTTGAATACGGCGTTTACCGTCTCCTGAAGCCTGGTATCGGCATTTTCCATTGCAAGTGTGTATTTATCATAGAATTCATTGTTTTCAAAGCACTCCAGTTCTACCTTGCGCGACTTTTTAAAAAGCATGGTATAGAGCCCTTTGTTTACCACAGCGGCGCTTACGGGATAAACATGGCCGTTGAGAATATTGGAATAAAGACTCATCGAGCACATAACAACAGCGACTATGATGACAAAGGTCATGATAGTCTTAAAACTGTCCCCGTTCTCGAGAGAATTGATCACATATCTCATAAAGAATGCGCTGTAGAACAACCACTCAAAGTAGCCGAGAAACATATTTACGGCGTTATGCACCACCAGAGAAGGACATATTTTAACCAGCAGACGGCAGGCATATATATTGTTTGCGATAGCCCTTCCACGCCCTATCTCTCTGGCAGCGGATCTTTTCCTGTTTTCTCCCATCTTCCCTTACCTTGCACTTTCGAGCTCCCTAACCATTTCCTCTTTTTATAAGCCCGGATTCGTTTTATCATATACTTCAGTATTTATGTCGTCGATCACGAGCTTTTAAGCTCGAATATCCTGTCTCTTCCGCTCCGCCGGGCATATATGCTTCGTCCCCGGTCCGTACTGGCAGCGGGCGCATTCAAAGCACTTTGTGTAAGCAGCTCCGTTCAACGTCGCATTTGCAAAGTTCGGATCGGCCAACACCGCCCGGGCCAGATCCACCGTATCCGTAAGGTCATTCTCTATCACGTATTTTACCAGATCCGGCGTCAGCAGTCCTCCCACACACGATACAGGCACTCTGCCCGCAAACGCCTTATGCATGTTCACTCCCAGCGCCGCCAGATCGCTGTACGGTTCACCTTCTTTTTTTAACTTTATCCCGAAGCTGTCTATGCCGTGAGATACCTGCAGATAATCGCAGCCTGCTTCCACATATTCTTCCGCAACTCCTATCGCGCTTGTATTATCAGGCTCGGCTCCGGTAGTTCTCACCGAAATGATAAATGCGCTTCCGCATTCGTTCCTGATCCCTTTTATGATCTCCTTTGCAAATAAAGCCTTATTTGTACCATATTCGTCGTCTCTTAAGTTGGTCTTGGGCGAAACGAACTGGTTGATCAGGTATCCGTGGCACCCGTGCAGCTGTATGCCGTCATATCCGGCCTTTTTAGCCCTCACGGCAGCCATGACAAAGTTTTCCTGCATAGCGTGGATCTCATCCACAGTCATTTCATGTGAAAGGCTTCCATCGCGGGCAGACACAGCCGAAGGTCCCATAGGAGTTCCGAATACGGGATTTCCCGTAATACCCGTATGGTTCAGCTGGATCAGCACAACTGTCCCCTGCTCATGGCAGGCCTGCGTAATCTGCTTATGTCCCTCAGTCTGAGCATCCTCCCATAGTCCCAGATGATTCTTTGCAAATCTTCCTTCGCTCGTGAC
>JAILRI010000192.1 GCA_024698555.1 Lachnospiraceae bacterium | reverse complement strand
TCAAGGGCCAGTACTGGTTTCGACGGGGGTTTTGAAGCTGGAGAAGCGGGTCGCGAGGCAGTGCGTTAAACTCCAAAATTAAATATATACGCTAACAACGATTTAGCACTCGCTGCCTGATAATGGCAGCTGTTCGCCGGGCCAGACCTGCATGGCGCGATACGGGCATCATCATGGCAGGAAACGACTTTTGCAAAGCTTTGAGCATCAGGGCGTAATATGAAGCTACCGAGCGCAGACGGCCGCCGCTTGCCGGCTGCGTAAGGGAATCCAATAAAAAATGCGGCTACACCCGTAGAAGGACAGGGGATGGGCTTTCGGACAGGGGTTCGACTCCCCTCTGGTCCACTTTGTACTTATACTCACTCCCCAAAATAATAGCTGTTATTTTGGAGGGTGGGTTTTTCATTTTGACATTTACACGGTAAAGGGAATAAACAGTGAATACACATGATTTTCTGCTTACGATACAGTATATAACCGTAAGCGTTTTGTTTATAGAGATATGTATCGTATTTTTAAGATGGAAAAATTCGATCCATTCTTATCTATTCCTGACATGTATGTCCTCATTTATAAGCAATATCGGATATCTTATGGAACTGGAGGCTCAGACTGAAGAAGCGTATCTGACTGCCCTAAAGCTTTCCTACGCCGGAAGGGTGTGGATCGCGTTTACTTTTTTCATGTTTTCCGCCAAAATGTGCAGGATCAAGATTCCCAAGGGATTGGTGACCTTTCTGGTGGCTCTGCATACCGGCATCTATATCTCTGTTCTGACCATAGGCAGCAACAGCCTGTATTACACGGATTATCAGTTTGTTCCGGATCCTGTGTTTCCCAAATTCTATCGTGTCAACGGCAGCCTTCACGATCTGCTGATGGGGTTAAACGTAATATTTATCGTAATCGCGACGACCTGGGTCGTAAAGGCGTTCAGACAGGAAAAAAACAAAACATCAAAGCAAAGACTGCTGATGCTGCTGCTGGCGATCTTAAGCCAGGCCTCCGCATTTCTTCTGCACGTTACGGGCATTTTCAGCATATCGGGATACTATGATCTTACAATGCTCGGGGCTCTCTTTGGCACCATATTCATGCTGGTGGGGATCTTTGCGTTTGACCTGTTAGGAACCAGGGAGATAGCCAGGGATTTTGTTATTGACAGGATTTCCGAAGGGATCATCGCAGTAGATCATGACGGACGGATCCAGTATTACAATGAACCCGCGGCGGGACTTTATCCCGAGCTGGATAATTTTTTCCTGAAAACCGGGGGAGAAGATATAGTTTCACATGTGTTATCACATGACAGGGGGCCGGTAAAAACTTTAGCAAAACACAGCCGCACACCGTATGATATCCTGACTGAGATCGATGACGCCGCAACAAAGGGTGAAACCCTGAAGATAAAAGACCGCATTTATACTCCCGAAAAAAGCGAGCTTCTGTACAAGGGTGAAAATTACGGCAGGCTCTATGCTCTGGTGGATGATACCGAGCACTATGAGTATATGGAGGAACTTCAGAAACAAAGAGATATCGCTGACAGCGCCAATGAGGCCAAGAGCACGTTCCTGGCCAATATGTCCCATGAGATCAGGACGCCTATAAACGCCGTGCTGGGTATGGATGAGATGATACTTCGCGAATCCGGCGAAGATACGATCCGATCATACGCGGCAGATATCATGTCGGCGGGACGTACGCTGCTGTCTCTTATCAATGATATCCTGGATCTGTCAAAGGTTGAAGCGGGTAAAATGGAGATCATTCCGGTACAGTATGATCTGTCTTCGCTCATCAACGACCTGGTCAATCTGATACGTGGAAGAGCCGAGAACAAAGGGCTGGGATTCAATATTACAGTAGATGGGCATATACCTCATCTGCTGATCGGAGACGAGATCCGTATCAGACAGTGCGCGATGAACCTTCTGACCAATGCCGTGAAATACACTGAGACCGGCGAAGTGACGCTGAAGATCGCTTACGAAAAGAAAAGTGAAGACGCCATAGGCTTAAGTATCACCGTTGAGGATACAGGCATAGGCATGAAGCCTGAAGATATGGAAAACCTGTTTTCACCGTATAAACGTATAGAAGAAAAGAGAAACCGCTTTATCGAGGGAACCGGTCTGGGCATGAGCATTACACGCCAGCTGCTTGATCTGATGGGGAGTACGCTTCAGGTTCAGAGCGAGTACGGAAAGGGGACTGTATTTTCATTTTCAATAGACCAGACTGTCGTAAAATGGGAAGAGATCGGTGATGTAACGAAGAGACTGGGCGATGCCCAAAAGAAGGATTATCATTATCGTGAGCTGTTCCACGCGCCAGGCGCGAGGATCCTGGTAGTGGATGATACCGAAATGAACCTTACAGTCATCATGAGCCTGCTTAAAAAAACGCGGATCATGATAGATACGGCCATGTCCGGGAAAGATGCCTGCCGGATGGCTGCAGCCACAAAGTACGATGCCATATTTATCGATCACATGATGGCTGAAATGGACGGAGTAGAGACGCTGACGAATATCCGCAAGGCCGGGATGAGCAAGGATGCTCCCGCAGTGGCGCTTACGGCCAATGCCGTTTCGGGGGCACGGGAAATGTATCTGGGGGCAGGCTTTACGGATTATCTGTCCAAGCCCGTGGATGGCATGAAGCTGGAAAGAATGCTTTATGAACTGCTTCCGGATGAAAAGATACTCCCGGTGGAAAGCGACGGGGACTTTCAGGAAGATAAGAACAGTGTTTCGGAAGACGAAGGTAAAGCGGTGCTTCCCGGGTGGCTGAAAAGTATTGACGAGCTTGACTGGCAGAAAGGACTGGAAAACTGCGGCTCAGAGGAAGGGTATATTTCTGTCCTGTCAGTATTTCACAGTACTGCCGGGTATAAGGCCGAAGAAATAGAAGAGCTGTGGAGGAAGGGCAATATCGCGGACTATACCATCAAGGTCCATGCTCTCAAGAGTTCGGCCCGCATCATAGGCGCGGAGAGTCTTTCCGAGCTGGCACGGACATTAGAGGATGCCGGAAAGGCCGGTGATAACGAAGCTATACAGGAACATACAGCCCGGCTCCTTGATATGTATCGCGCGCTGTCACATAAGCTGGACAGGCTTGATGAAAAGGATGAGAGCCTTCCGGTGATCGACGCGCAGGCGCTTAAAGAAGCGTACGGATCTATTGCCGAGATAGCCGGCAGTATGGATTATGAGATGATGGAAGATATATTGAAGAATATAAGGAGCTATGCGCTTCCGGATCCGGACAGGGAAAAAATTGCAAAGATAGAGCGTATGCTGACCGAGCTTGATTGGGACAGCATAATAAAGACTGCTAAAGAGGCGCTTTAAAATGATTTGAAACTAAAATGCGAGTGTATATACAGATAGGGATTACGGTATGGAAATTAATCAAAACATACGGGTCAAGACAGACCCGGCCTGCACCGAGCCTCTGGTGGTGATACATGCGGCCGGAAGGGACGAGCTGGTGGAAAGGATCATCGAGGCGGTCAGTCAGGTCATGAGCGGCGATTCGACACAGATAGCCGCGTACAGCGGAAAGACAGTGACTTTTTTGAACAGTCAGGATATCGTAAGGGCTTTTACCGAGAACCGTAAACTGACCATCTGTGTTCCTTCCGGGAAATATGAGGCACGCATGAGCCTTAAGGACCTGGAGGAAAGGTTAAAGGAAGAGTCGTTTGTCCGTATCAGCCGTTTTGAACTGATCAATCTGAAAAAAGTATCGGGATTCGATATGAATATTGCCGGTACTATAAAGGTTATGTTCGAGGACGGGACTGAAAGCTGGGTGGCGAGGAGATATGTAAAATCGATCCAGCTCAAGCTTAAAGAAGGGATCGGGAGGTGAGCGTGATGAACAGAATGAAGAAGACCGCAATTATCCTGAGCCTGGTCGGAGGATTTACGGGAGCCGCTATCTGTTTCGTTCTCTCGAGCATGTCGGGAGGTAACGGCGAGGCGTCGGTAAGTACCGGAAAACTTGTATTTTATTATGTTATCAGCTTCCTGCACGGGGCGATATGCATGGGCTCCTCGGTTATTTACAACGTTGAGCAGTGGAGTATCGCAAGATGCACTTTTACACATTTTCTGATCACGATGACCAGCATGAATATACTTAACCTGCTGCTTGACTGGATGCCTATAGGCAGCCCCGAATATCTGATCATAATGTCGATCTTTGTCGTGGCGTATTTTATGGTGTGGCTCATTTTCTTCCTGTGCTACAGGCGCGAGGTCAGAAAAATGAACGATGAGCTGAAGAAAATGAAGGACGCTGAATAGATTTGACCGTTTAGACATCAAAAACGACCGTTTAACCCGAAATGTTTTGTTTCGGGTTATGTTTTTGTTATAATTACCGACAAATATATTGTGGTATGTAACCGATTTGGGATGATATTTAGTGGTTGATCGACAATGATCGGCAGTTTGTAATTACAGTTCGTTTCGTATGAAGACAAGGAGGTCGAGTGCGTGATGACAGATACAGGGAATAGTATGTACAACAGGAATAACGCGCAAAAGAGATCGGGCAGGAAAGTGATGCCGAGTGCGGTCTTGTTGTTTTCTTTTCTGATTTTTGCGGTTTTGTTTTCGATGAAATATGGGGGTTGGTCTGCAGGCTTCACAAATGACAGGAATGAACCGGTCATTGAAGCGCGGGCGGATGATTATTTTGCCTACGCGTATAAGAAATCAGGCGATGCCATTACCGTAAATTCGGTAGAGGAGCTGACCGCGGCGATAGAAGATTATCCCGTGAACATTACGGGAACGATCAACACCAGTAAGTATGTGCTGGTTGAAAACGGGATGCCCCGGCTGACCACAAAGTCAGTTTTCAGTTCGGGTTATCCACAGATATTCGTGTATATTCCGCAGATTACTCTGGATAAGGATTATGCCGCGGATGTTCCGATCAACGATCTGGTAAGGTTCGCTGCCGACGCGCCCATTACCGGATATTATATTTTAAGTGATTACAAAATAACAAAGGGATCGCATACGGGGCTGACACTGTCCCTGTATCCGGGCTGGGCGTCAGCTTCAGCCGAGGTAAGCAACGCGGATGTAAAGCTCCAGATATATGACGGATCGGCGTGGAGGGATGTAAAGGTGCCTGCTGGTTCAAAGTACAGCATAGAAGAAGTAGTAAAGGACGAGCCGGATCCCGATCTGTCAAAATGCCGGGGACTGAAGGCATCGATAGAGGACTGGAGCGTAAACGGCATAGTCGGACAGACCCTGTATGACGAGGCGGGCTTTGAGGTATCTCTCACAGGCGCGGTCTTTAACGAAAACGCAAGCAGAAAATGGTATAATACGACCTCATGGTTTACCAATATTCCGGATAACCTTCATACGATGGTTAAGGCCGGGACCGGCTATGAGAGGTTAAGTAAGGTAACCATACGTTTCGCGGAGCACAAGAGGAGCAATGTTTCCTATGCTCCCCAAAGTGCCAGCACTGAAACGATAAGGCTCGAGATACCCCTCGATGTGCTTACGTCTCCTGAGGGTGAATGCCCGTGGCAGGGGATAGCAGGAGCTGTAGTATGTACGGTCAATCCCAATGCTATTTATAATATCCTTACACCTGAGGAGTTCATCGAAGGCAACAAGCCGATGACTATACAAGAGAGATTCTCAGGTGTATTCGGCCAGACCGGGAACGCCTCATATCAGCCTTTGAGTTCTTCCGAGGATACTTTCATGCTTTATGTTCCGGCAGGCATGGTTGAAACCGATCCTGAAACACAGAAGCTAAGGCTCAAGGTTCCGGTCACGATGTCGGCCCCGGCTGGCGACCTGTTCCTTGACGGAGAAATATTTACCGATGCAGCGGTTACCGGCTCTAATGTCGCTCAGGCTGCGGAGGGAATATACAGTGTTACTGTAAAGGTTCCTCTGGATAAGATATATGCAAAACAGGCAACCAAAGGCAAGTTTTCGGTAAAGGTGGATTCCGTACAGCTTGCGTCGAAAAATACCTATATTGTCTACGAAGTATACGCGGACGCGTCTGAACTTCCCGAGGAGGATGACAGCGAGGAAGAGGAAGAAGGCGGGGAAGGGAGAGAGGACGATGATGACGCGCTCCCGACAGGTAATCCTCCCGATATCTGGGTAAACGGCAAGGACAACAAGCAGACTTCAAAATATAACAAGTCCATGTTTAAGGAAACCGCAGCGCTTATCAGTAATGTTCCCGAGGGCTGCAAGCTGGTAGCGAGCGTTACGGATACTACGGTCGAGGAAGCGGCGGGAGCCTATTCCTCAGGGAAGGGCAAGAAGTCGAATATCGCGAAGGCATCCTATAAAAAGGCTGAGGACAAGGTGGCCGTAACCGCGGGAAAAACCGCCGGAACGGCGAGGGTATGGCTGGCTGCGGTAGATAAGGACAAGAAGATACAGGCATCCGGATATTTTGACGTAACAGTCGGGACTGCCCCGAAGAAGCTGTACATAGCAAAGAAAAAAGACGTGCAGGCGGCGGAAGCGGTAAAGAGCGTATGCTTAAACGCGGGCGAATCTGTTAAGCTGTATGCTCTCGCAAACGGAACCGAGCTATCGCCTCACGCGAAGTTCACATGGACGGCCCTGAAGGATAACGATAATCTCGAGATCACGCTTTCGGCAACCACACACAGCGCGACCATAAAGGCAAAGAGCGCTCCCACAGACGGTAAGGCGTTAAAAGCCGCCGTTTCGGCAGTGAATGATGAGTCTCTGAAGAAAGTCAACTGTTCCGTCATGATCGTCAACGAGCTTAAGTCTGTAAAGGGTCTGTCTGAAAAGCTTACGCTTGAGTCGGCGCTGGAGTCCGGACTGGAGCAGACCCTTGATTATACCTTTGTCTGCGCTGACGGGACGAACCTTACGACCGATAAGATAAAGGTATATGCAACTTCAGCTTTGGCAGAGGGAACCGGTTATTCCAACAACGGAAAGAAATTCTCACTTTCTTCAAAGTCAAAGGTAAAGGTCTCGTATAAAAATGGCGAGTTTACGCTTAAGGCACCGAAAAAAACCGCTGACGGGACAGCTTTAAGAGTATTGGTGGTGGCGACACACGCGGATAAGACGATAGATGTGTTTGAGAGCGGCGTGATTACCATAGGGAAGAAAGCGGAGTAGAAGGAGGTACGGATATGAAAAAGGGCATAACTGCGATAATAGGTTTTCTGCTCATGATCCTGGCAGTATCGGTTTGGTCCGGGTCAGTTTCTGTAAAGGCGGGGACAGGCGGTCTGCCGGATGGGGAGAACCACAAGTTCGATGTCATAAATCCTGATGGCGGAGGCACTATTACCGTGTCCGGTACGCCGGGCACGCAACTCACCGAACAGACAGTAAGGATAAGGCTAAATGGCGCAACTACCAAACAACCGCTGGCAAAGGGTACCGATGTGACCAGCTGGGTGGCTTGTGTCAATAGTAAGCTCTCCCAGGGGCTGCATGCAAAAGTTGCTAAAAACGCGGATACAGGCTCTCCCTGGATAGATGTTACCTTCTACGGTATCACCCAGTACGGCAACTGGGATGATTTTTATTTCCGGATACCGTATTATTACCTGATTGATGATGGTTCAACGGTCGATTGGCACGATGTGCAGCCGGATAAGACCGGTAAGTTCAACATAGTCAGGGAAGGCAGCTCCAGTGCGACACAGGTTTCATTTTCACCTGAAAGCCTTACTGTTTCGGGCAATGTGAATCAGGGTATTTCTTCGAAGGAACTTACGGTTACCATAAACGGCGTGTTCAGAAGTAATCTGAGCGCGGGAAAAGATGTAACGGAATGGTTTAAGGGCAAGGGTACCCGGGTTACCGAGAACGGAACGCTTTACTCATTTCTGCCGAAGGGTATGAAGGTTACTGTAAAGAAGGCTGTTACCGGTTTTTCCGGCAACAGCGTGACCTTGGTCTTCTCGGGAACTCCCAAGGAAGCGTCCATAGACAGCATCAGTTTTACCTTTCCGGCAGGATGCGCGATCATCGCGGATGATAATAAGAAATGTGAGACTGACGCTGAATTTACCACTCCAATATATGTGAACAATAAATACAAATACCAGATACAGGGACCTAACGGATATTACAGACAGGGCGTTGCTCTGGAGCTGGGAGATGAGCATCTGATCGCATTACGTGATATAGACGCCAACCATCCGGTCATAGTAAAGGCCACAGTGTTCGGTACTGACACGGAGGGCAATCCCATAACGCTGCGTGACAGTGGCTACGAAAGCTATAACAACAGACCCTTAAGCCAGGTCACCTGGAATTCCACAGACGGAGGACTGTCATCATACGGACTTACCGGAACCATAAGGAACTGGGTATATGGAGCTAATACCTTTGATATCGAGCTGACCGGCACAGTCAAGGAAAACACCTTTGACGGAAAGTATCCGCATCCGGTTTATATCAGCTTTGATCTAAAGGCTGATTGCAATACAAGCGGCAATAACATAAAGTCACAGGAAGTAGGAGAGATGTGGATCGATGAGCCGGTGTTGGCGGTTCATACAGAGGATGATCCGGATGATGTCATATCCTGCGAGATAAGCGAAGCAGAACGGGTGTCGTTTTTATCGACAATATATCTGGACGATACGACTCTGGCCAAGGAAATACCGGCCCGAACCAGGCTTAAGGTCAATGTAACGAAGAATTCCGGGTATGAATTCCTGGAAACAAGCTACAAGGGGATTACGATAATCACGACACAGAAGGCCAATGTGGGAGATCATGAGATCCAAGTAAGTGTAGAGGGTACGCCTGACTCCACCGGAAACGGCTATATCCCGATCTATTTTGAAAAAGAATATCTGGAAAGATATAAATCAGCAAAGAAGCTTACTTA
>JAILRI010000159.1 GCA_024698555.1 Lachnospiraceae bacterium | reverse complement strand
TGCAGACGATATATTAATCCGAAGAAGGATCTTTATGTTGAAACATCCTTTGGAAGGACCCATCTTGTCGAAACAGGAGCAAACGAAGGAGAGCCCCTGCTTGTTTTTCACGGAGGGAATGCTACTTCGGCATATAATGTTCTGAAAATGATAGTTGTTTTTTTGAAATAGCTCTACGGGATTGTATAATTCTATGGGGGGGTTGATTTGTGAAATACTCAAGATACTCTAAGATTGCCGGGATCAGTATGAACGGAAGGCAGCGTTTGGCGAAGAACTGCGTAGAAGGTCAGCGCCTCACACTTATAAGGGATGCCTTCAATAAATTCGATAAAAACGCGATCGCCATTTATTCCGGAGAAGACCAGATAGGCTTCATAAAAAAAGAACTGGCCGCAGAGCTCGCACCCGTTATGGACGGGGGTACTGCCATCACCTGTACCGTAACGGCGGTTACAGGCCAAAACAGCCAGCTCACCGGCGTAAACATACTTTTGGAATATGAAGATCAAAGAAACAATACGGATACGCAGGCATCCGGATATGTTACTGATAAGGGCGCACCCGTAGAAATGCCTGACAGTACCCCCGTTTGTTTTACGCATGAAGATGATGAAGATGAGCCGGAATTGTTTGGCTTGAAAGGTGATAATCTGGTCACCTTTCTCAGGAATTGGTCGGAACAGCAGAAAGAAAAGCGCGAAAAATCCATTGCGGCAGAGTTTCAGGATGAACTGTTAGTGTTGGGAAAGCAGCAGTTCGAAAGCAGTCTTACTTATATATATTACGGATGTCGGAAACAGGTGCGTCAGAATCCTCTGATGGGAGACCGCGCCCCGGAATTTGCACTTCTGCTTAGTCTGTTTGACTTTGCCTGCAGAAAGACGAAATCACGCACGGATATCGATCCTGCTTACATCCGCAGGATGGCAGCTGCCATAGGAATGGCTTTCCTTTGCGACCCGGAAGATATCTGGTGGAACTGGGTAAGCAAAAATCTCTTTAATCTGGCCCCACCCGCAGTAAATTCTGATGACTGGGATGAACTGATCTCTATGGTGAATGGAAACTTCGGCGATATAATCCGGCAGATGCCTTTCGGCGCGGGTGCCCCCGGTGCTGTATCCGCATGTCAGAATCCGCAGACAGCGTATCTGTACGGCAGTATCAGCGATGAAGACCGCTTGCGTTTTTTTTCGGCTGCAGGGCTCGGAATGGAAGACATTATAACAAGGCGCACAAGATAAAGGAGGAATAACGAATCATGACAAACACACAGCAAAAAGCGTATGAGGCGATCCAAAGGAAAGAACAGTATGCGGCTGTAGAACTGCTACAGAACGAAAACCAAAATGATGCGGTTACCCTCAGCATGTTGGGACATGCATATTTCGGCCTTGGTGATTTTGAATCGGCTTACGATGTGTTTCAGAAGCTTTATTATGACCCGAACCTCGTCAGTGATGAGTTTGACCTTACACAGCCTGAAAAGGCTGATCCTCTCGGAAACATGGTATTTCAGGCAATGGAGCAGAGCCAGACGCTGGATTTATTATCCAGGGTTCCGAAAAATCCGGATATGAACTATCCGCAAAGTAACGAAGATGCAGAGGAGGACTTCCCGGAGTTCCTTGAATACCAGGCTTTCATAGATCGGATGAGAAGAGCCGGCGGCGGCAACCCTGAAAGAATCCATCAATTACTGATCGCGGAACTCAAAAAGATGCTGGAAACCGGTGATCCCGCTCAGGAAGCCAGAGTCAATTATTATAAAGCGGAAAGCAACCTTGCTACCGGGCGTTACGTTGAAGCGGCGCTCGAATACCTTGAGGCAGCTTCACTGGAAAGCAAAGCACTTTATTACGGTTTCGCAGGTAACATGTTTTTTAAGTTCGCAATGCAAAATGAACAATGGGAATACCTGGTCCCGGCATCTGTTCTTACGCACAGGGCTATACGTATTGATCCAAAATGTGCGAAATGGTACTTCAATGAAGCGATGATACTTTTCATGATCACCAAGCTCCTGTCTCCTCAGGAAATCTTTCTTTCTTCAGCGGAATTCTATGCTCAGAAAGCATTATCTGTACTGCGTCCGGACCAGAGAAGGCTCAGAAATACCATTGAACAGTGGATGGAGGAACTCAGAAGGAACGGTGCGTTTTAAATGACGGAATTCAGCGAAGAACAGCAGAAAGCCATACACCGGATCAAAGGCTCTCTTATGGTACTGAGCTGCGCGGGTTCGGGCAAGACCACCGTGATACTCGAGCGTGTCCGTGAGATACTTGCGTCAGGAGCAGGAGCTTCCGAAATCCTTGCGGTGACTTTTTCAAAAGCAGCCGCAGTAGAGATGCAGGAGCGTTTTTCAAAGCGGTATCATGAGAATGTTCATTTTTCCACCATTCATTCGATCTGCTTTTCCGTACTCAGCCGTCACCTCGGACTGAAAGCCGATGCTATCCTGAAGGAACATGAGAAACGTTCCTTTCTGCTTGATGAGCGCCGCAACCTGAACGCCATGATGAGCAATGAGGAAAAGAATACCGACATGGACGATTATGTCCGAGATATCTCCGCCTATATCAGCAGGCGCATAGCATCGGATTACATGAGCACCACCGACAGAAACGCAGAGGAACCTGAAAGCTTTTACGGTAAGATATATGAGGATTACTGTCGTTTCAAGAACGGGAACGGAAAATGTGATTTCGATGACATGATCACAGAATGCCATCGCCTGTTTACGGAAAACAGATCGGTACTCGAATACTGGCAGAAATTTGCTAGTTATATAATGATCGATGAATTCCAGGATACGAGTCTGATCCAGGCCGAAGTATTCTTTATGCTGGCAGGACTGGACGGAAACATCTGTGTGGTCGGTGATGATGACCAGTGCATTTACAGTTTCAGGGGATCCGAGCCGGGAATATTCAGAATATTTAAGGAAAGATACCCTTTGGCAGAAACAGTTATTCTGGGCGATAACTACCGGTGCCGCCCCCGTATCGTAGAACGCGCCGCACATCTTATCGGGTTTAATAAAGACCGCCTGCCCAAGCAGATCCGTGCAGCCAGGCCTGACAACGGTCCCTGTATTCACCTGTATCAGACGCGTTTTCCCGCAAAGCAGAATGATATTCTGATCCGTGCACTTAAGAAAGATATGCAAAATGGAGGCGGCCTGAGCCGTACGGGCATTTTGTATCGATTAAAAAAAGAGGCCTCGGAGCTTGTACAGCTGTTGGAGAGAAACCATATACCTTACTATACACGTGAGCTTCCACCTGATATCCATGAGGGGATGGTTTACCGTGATATACGTGCATATTACCGGCTTACAAACGGCAGCTGGCAGCAGAATGACCTCTACAGGATTATCAACCGTCCGAAACGGTATATACAGAGCAGACTGGTAAGCGGAGTCGGCTTGAACAAGGAACTGCTTATAGAAATCTGCTGCAGGGAAGATAAAGACCGTGCTGATCAGATACGCGCCGAGATAGAACGTCTCTGGGATGACCTCTGCGCAATGAACAGTCTGAAACCTGAGGAATTCCTGAATTATATGAAGGATCAGATGCTGTATCGCAATTCGCTTCCCGACTATGCGGAATACCTTAAGCAGGACAGGGATACGTACACCAAAGAATTTGATTACCTGCTGGAGGAATGCAGGGAATTTTCCTCGATGGAAGAGTGGCATGCCAATGTACGTGAACGCAAAAAGGACAGACTGAAGTTGCTGGAAAAGAACAGGGAAACAGGAGTCTACCTGAGCACTTTTCACGGTGCAAAAGGGCTGCAGTGGAATAATGTGTATATCATCAGTGCCAACGAGGGCATAACACCGCATATTCATTGCGGAGAAATAGAGAATCCTGAAGAAGAACGGCGCTTATTCTATGTCGCATTGACAAGGGCACAGGAGCACGCTCACATCATGTTCCAGCGCGGTGACAAAAATGCCAACCGCATCCCCTCCCGCTATATCACCGAGATGGGTTTTTACGAACTCTCCGGCTGGCTTAACGAGGGTGAGAAAGAATACTGAAATTCCCGACGTTAAAAAGTCTATAATTTCGTCGCTCCTTGTCATTCCTTGTCACGCTTCGTCACACTACGGACAAGTATGGACAACGGCATGTAGACGCAAAAAGTCGCGT
>JAILRI010000136.1 GCA_024698555.1 Lachnospiraceae bacterium | reverse complement strand
TGCGACCGATACTTATATCGTCAGGACTGCGCCGGTATTCGATGCCAACAGCAACACCGCAACTCCCGCGAGCAAGGCGGTCAAGATTAAGGTAAAGGGGCAGCAGAAGGCTCCGAAGCTGAAAGCGGATTATAAGACCGAAGTACTGAAGATCAAGGCAGGAACCACAGTTTACTTTGGTGACGCCGCAGGCACCGAATATGTGACAGTAGCTGATAATGCTTCCAAGAAGTCGGATTATGACGGAAGGTATATCACGGTGGAGGATAAGGAGGCCGCAAAGGCAGGTTTGAGCCTATCACCGTACCTTAGCGATACCCGCAATACCCTGCTGCTCTGGGTGGGCGCAACGAACAAGAAGGCGGCTACAGCGCTCCAGACCATAGAGCTGGCGGCCAGACAGAGTATAGAGAATACGACGCTGACAGTATCCGCGGGCAAGCTCAAGCTCGATAAGAAATACGAGGTGTACAGTGAGAATAAGGGCAAGTGGGGAGGACTTCCTTCCATTACCGAGTCCTGCGAACTGCGGATAAGGCTTAAGGCTACCGCTAAGGGCGGAAAAGAGAGTGATTCGACCTATGCGGCAAGTGATGAGGCGAAGCTCGTTATCACCTATGGTACGATAGATGCCGAAAAAGGCAAAGAAGGCATAATCTCAGCCGTGATCACCGGCGGTAAGGCAAGCGCTTCGAGCGCCAGCGGCAGCTCGTCGGGCAGCGGAAGCGGCTCATCATCCGGCAGCGGAAGCTCGTCAGGAAGCGGAAATTGAGCGGAAAGCTATTATCTCCATCTCGCGGGAGCGGAAGCTGATCGGGAAACTGAAAGTCCATCAGGTGGAAGCAGCAGTTGGTTATAATATATTGCCGTTCGGTAATCAAAAGTGACCGTTTAACCCGAAACGCTATGTTTCGGGTTATTTTATGGTACAATATCCGATATACTATATATGATGTGAATGATAGCTATACTGAACCCCATTCAGGATAAACATATTTTAAACAAAAGCATATTTACAGATTTCAAGTATATTTATCCGTGAGAGATCGGTGACGTAAGTTTATCATGATATCGTAGGAAATTGAACTCAACCCGCAAGGAGGCGGGTGGAAAGGAAAGGTGAGTGTATGGACATTAACCACAAACACGAAAGAACAAGGAGGTTTTCTATGAAACGATTGTTAGGTTTAATGCTGGCTTTTGTCATGATCGTCGGCTCTCTTTCCGCGCTGGAAGGTGTAGTGAATGCGAAAGCCGCGGCAACGCCGAAGGTCAAGGTAAGTGATGTTACCATCGAAGGTACAGTCGGAACACCAATAGAGGAGCAGACTGTCGAGATAACCATCACCGATGGCGAGTTTGATACGGAACAGTTCTATGTTGGAAGGGATATCAGCGAATATTTCGTAAAGGATGACAGCTATTACGGAAACCAGTATTTTTATAATGACGTAAATAACGGCAGTTCTACACATAATCTTCATGGTTTTTCATTTTACAAACCGATGGGACTTAAGGCTGTTATTACAGAGGCTGATGAAGGCAGTATCAAATGCACGATCTCAGGTACGCCACTGACGCCGTCCCAGACGGAGATCCACGTTTATTTTAAAAAATCGATGCTTGCTGATAATTCAGGCATGGATATAGTGGGGCATGAAACTAACGCCTCCGCAGTCTGGAACATAAAACAAAAGGATAAGGATGATTACGCAACCAGCACACTGACAATGGACGCTTCCCTTACCGAGGACAAGCTGACCGGTGTGGCGGGACAAACTGAATTTGATCTTAAATTCACGATCCAGCTTCACGATGCGGTTTTCTCGAAGGATATTCCCAAAGGGGAGGATGTTTCGATCTGGTTTGCTTCTTCAACACTGGTAAACTCTGTCAGACTCGATCTTCCGGTAGGACTGTCGGTAGTAGTGGATGAGGATATCAAGCAAGGGGATACTTCCTGCACATTAAGACTTAAAGGAACCCCAACATATTCGAACTCCAATTATTTCATTGCGTATATTCCGTCAAGTTATGTTGCAGGATGTACCGCTGTCAGCAACAAATATTATGCAAGCATGAATACCAACGGAACAGCTTCCGTAAAGTTCAAAATAACAGGACCTGAAGGGGAGCCGACTTATCTGGCTCCGTTCCCGCAGGTACTGCATGTTTATGCCGGTTTTAATTACAGACAGTCATCCACATATATGGCCAAAGTATATTTCAGGTTGTATAACGGTATGCTGAGGAGTATTCAGAACCCGCCGAGTAACGGACATCTGTATTCCAATACTAAGGGCAATCTGGATACGGATGCTCCGGGATTCTTGTATACTCCGGCCAAACAGGGAAGCAATCTGACGATCAATACACTGACGAAAACAGGTGCTGAGACCATATGCCTGGGAATTAACGGAGATTTTTATACTCCGGGAGAATATGATATTTCATATTTCCTGCCTCAAGACGGTTTTATACAGACATATGTAGGCGATACCGGATATACCCCGGCAGTAATAAGGGGAAAAGTAAATGTTATGAAGCCATTCCAGCTTATAGCCGGCGGTGGTGAAATAGAGGTCAAGAACGGGGCTGAGGCTGAAGGGTTTGTCGTACTGAATATTTCCGGATATTCCCTTGTAAAGAGTTTTAAAGACGGCGTAACGACCGAAACTTTAAAATATACCGTTACGGATACACTGAAAAACGCGGGACTTAACCTTACGCCTGTTCTGGTAAATTCTGATACGGTGATCTTTAAACTGTCAGGAGCAGCCCAGGGTAAGTCAAAAACCATCTATATCGAGGATTGCGTTACATTAAGCTACGAAAATTTTGCCACTAATGCTTCTGATAATAGCGCACTTCAGGAGGTTGAACGGTTTGGCGAGATAGCTCCGAACCATAATCCTGCTGCAGTAATAAAGATAAGCGGAAGCATTTACGGTCTGGCAGGTCAGGAGATCGACTACACTCCCAGAGAGGACGTAAAGATCTATCCCACCAACGCATCCGGAGTTAAGGTTGAAACTACTTATATCAATATGACCCAGGAGAAGCTGGTTACTGATATCAGTCCCAAGTGCTACAGCATCGACGGTGGCTCGACCTGGAAGGAAGCTAAGTCGGGTGCTTTAAATGATAAAGGATTCCAGAAGCTCCTTGCAAAGGGGATGACCTTTGCTATAGCGGATAAGTGGGATTCAAGCAGTAAAGCTCCCGCATCGGATGCAGTCATACTTACATTTTCACAGACTGAGAAGCAGCCCGCAAAACCCAAGTTCAAGATTATTTATGATCATTTTGGGGCAAAATACGGAGAGTCTACAGGACAATTTATACTGGGAGATTCCGAGGGCAATATCTACGAGCCGTCTGTACTGAGGGCCGGTTATGAGATCGGTATAGCTTCAGGAAAGACTGTAAATTCCGACGGTTATGGAGTATGGCCCGTAGCTGGCGGTCTGACTATAGCTAAGATCGAGAACAACAAGGTTCAGAAGACTGTTTACTTTATCAAGACCATGGCAACGGAAACTACTCCTTCGTCAAAGGAAGTCAAGATTTCCGTGGCAGGCCAGCAGAAGGCTCCGAAGCTCAAGATCGATTACAAGAAGGAGATCATCAAGGGCAAGGAAGGCATGAGCGTCATGTGCGGCGAAAACCTTCTGGCAGACACTATGTCGAAGGAGGATGCTAAGGCCGGTATTTATCTGTCCGGCGTGCTTCTGGTCGGCGTAAGGACCGACATCAGACTCTGGATAGGCGCTACATCGAAGAAACCTGCCAGCGCTATTCAGGAAATAAGCACAGCGGCAAGGTCTGAGGCTCCTTTGGCTTCTGAGGTTTATACTCTTTCCGCAGGCAAGCTCAAGCTCAAGAAGGGCTTTGAGGCCTATAGCGAGGATAAGGGTAAATGGGGCGGACTTCCCAAGATCACGGATTCCTGCACTATCCTGGTACGTAAAGCAGCAACCGCAAAGGGCGGCAAGGAAACTGACTCGACTTATGCAGCCGGTGCTTCGATGCAGATGAAGGTGACCTACGGAGTGATCGATGCTGAAAAGGGCAAGCAAGGTGTGGTCTCGGTAGTGATCGAGGGCGCGAAGGCTGAAAGCTCAGGCAGCGGAAGCGGCAGCGGAAGCTCGACCAGCGGAAGCGGCAGCACCACCAGTGGCAGCGGCAGCTGACGGGAAGCTTAAAGCTTAATTTCGACCGGCGATGAATTTGCCGGAAAAAGATTTAAAGAAATAGTTGATATTTTCAAATTGTGACAAGGTGACAGGGGATGCCGCACCAAATAAATGCGGCATCCCCTGATTTATTATGTGCGATAAGCGAGAGGGCAGTTTCAGAAGTGAACTTCTAAGAAACTGCCCCGAGCGAACGGTCACCGAGCGAACTAAAGTTCGCGAGCTTGCGACAGGAGCCGGCTTGCCGGCTCTCGGTGTCAGATTGCGCCGAGTAGGAGGCTAACCGCCTCCTACTCGATTATCATGCGGTATGCCATTATATCACGCGCTCTGGCTGTAGTAGAGCTCCATGGCGGGGCGGGCGGCTACATAATACTTTTCGAGGGATTTGTCGAAGTGCTTGCCCATGCCCTCTAAGATGATGGAATCGGCCTTCTCAAAGGACATGGCGTCCTTATAAACACGTTTGCTGACGAGAGCGTCGTAAACGTCCGCGATGGCCATGATACGGGCCTCGATAGGAATGTCATCGCCTTTTAAGCCTTCCGGGTAGCCTGAGCCGTCCCAGCGTTCGTGATGGTAGTGAGCCACGTTTTCAGCAATGATATGGAATTCCTGATCGTCGGTTCCTTTCAGGATCTCATGGACTATGCGGGCGCCCTCCGCGGCGTGAGCCTTCATCTTCTCGAATTCTTCGGGCTCAAAACGTCCGGGCTTGCGCAGGATGGCATCGTCAACGGCGATCTTGCCCAGGTCGTGCATTGGAGCGGCTTTTATGATATTTTTAACAAAGCTGTCGGTGAGACCCAAGGTATTGTCCTTCATGACCTCATCCATAAGGAGGCGTACTACCTCGCTGGTACGCTTGATATGTCCGCCGGTGGAATTGTCCCTGCTTTCAACCATGGTCGCCATACTTACTATGAGCCTGTCATGCATGGCGACGATATCGGCTGTTTTTGCCTCGACCTGGTTTTCCAGATCCTTGTTGTAGTTATCCAGCAGCGAGATGTAGTTCTGGTTGGCGGTATCATCAGTGATAAAGAGCTGATAACCCTTCTTGGCGGTACCGTTATAGAGGTAATTGATATCTACCAGATAGGTTTTATCATTCTTTTTGAAATAATGCTTGTCTTCATTTTCATCCTTCTTGAAGGTCTCTATCCAGGGCAGGAAGAGGTCGTTCAATTTCTTGCTGGTGATGCGCTCGTCTACAGTGAGGCTTTTCAGTTCCGGAAAGATCGCGTTGGCTGTTTCGTTGCTGCCCAGATAATCGCAGTCAAAATCAAATGAGATAAAGCCTGTGTCTCCGGTGCTGACCAGCGAATCAATGCCGGTGTCCGTGATATCGTACAGGCAGACTCTGCGTATGATGATCAGGAACATGATCTGCGCGAATACGTAA
The DNA here is from genome assembly GCA_024698555.1 of Lachnospiraceae bacterium. Lineage (GTDB taxonomy): Bacteria > Bacillota > Clostridia > Lachnospirales > Lachnospiraceae > RUG11977. Next base: position 3,349 of record JAILRI010000136.1, on the reverse strand, counting down.
GCCATAGACATCAGCTCGATGGCATCGGTGATGAGACGGCCCACGAAGTAGCAGAGCATGCAGACGATCTCCGGAAGGAACATACGGAACAGGATCCGGGAAGATACCTCGGTTTTGACAAAATACGCGTAAAGGATAGCCAGTACGCTGATGGAGAAATAGGCAAAGATGACGGCGATGAAGACAGTGTGACCGAAGCCGTATTCCTTGTCGATGATATAGCCGGAGCCGTCGAGCTGTATGAACGCAGCGCTTTTGTAGAACAGCTCGCCCTGACCGATGGTCAGCACCATACAGAATACAAAGGTGCTGATGGAAAGCAGAAGGAGTGAGACCCACTTCGGCATTTTGATCTTACACAGGTTGAAGATACTGAGCATGATAAACAAAACCATGTAACAGCCGCCTATGTAGGTGATCTTCAGACCTGTCTGGGCTGATTCGAGACTAGTCGAAAGAGACATCAGCACATATCCTAAGTTCGTGAGAGGTATGAAAATGAACATGAGGGTGATGTATATGCTGAAATGCTTGTGCCACAGGACTGCGTAAGCCAGTGTCAGCAGCATGGATATCGCGAAGAAGATCTCGTAATATAATGTAGCCATGAATAATCTCCTGTATTATACGGATTACTTCGATCAGTGATCAGTCGAAATCAACCGTTATATCGCCTGTACTGGTGCGGATATTTATATTTTTACTGCCGCCGTTATAGGTAAATTCTTTTTCATGCTCTGCGTCGCCAAATTCGATATCGCCGGTGCTGCTGACAAGATGGCAGGAGTAGTCCTCAGGGCTGCCGTCGATCTCCAGCTCGCACTCACCGGTTGAAACGTTGATATTTACATCATCGGTGCGTACGTTTTTAAGCTCTATATCACTGGTCGAGCCTTCTACATTAAAGCTTTTAACGCGGGAGTTCTTGATATGAATGTCTCCTGTCTGGGTCTTGCCGGTAAGAGTGCCTATTTCGCAGTTATCAAAATGGCTTTCACCGGTGGAGGCTGTGGTTTTCATTTCGGGACAGGTGATCTTTTTGTACTCGGCATCTCCGTTAGAAGTGATGATCTCAAGATTTCCAAGGTCGCTATCGCTGATCGAGATATCGCCCGTGGAGGTTTTGAGCTTACCGTTAAATGAAACATTTTCTATAGTTATTTCGCCGGTAGAGGATTCAAGATCAAAAACAAGATCGCTGTCCGAGCGGGGAATGCTGATGGTGATCCTTGCATTTTCATAATCATCGAAAGTGAACAGATTGACATGAAAATGGTCGTCACCGCCGGGAACCATAATGCTTAAAGTATCGCCGCTGCTGATCTCGGGAACAAATCTTTCGGGCAGATGGTAGGAAACCTGATAGTCGGTGCCTGAATCCGAGATATCTATATCCACGATCTGGGAGTTTACAACGAGCTTATCGAATTTCGAAACCGTTACGGTGTCGGAAACAAAGTTGTTTGAGTCTTTGGTAAAATTAAGCTTTCCGTCTTCAAAGGCGTAGGTAAATTTGGTTGAACCGCCCATAGCGTGGCCTAAACCTGCAAGCAGGAGACCGCCGAACACGAATACTATGGCGATTATAAGCAATGTTTTGGTAGTGGATTTCATGTGCTTTCTCCTTTCTTTCAGGCTGCTTCATGCGCAGCTTTTTTTGCGGCTTTTTTGGCCAGACTTCTGTTAATGATACCGGAGAAGCCGCGGATAACAAGCTTCGTAAGCGCTATGGTACCCATGACTATAAGCAGTCCCAATCCGATGATGAACAGACCCGCTCCGATGCAGACGAAAACCTGCGCGACGCTTCCGGAGAGGAAACTGAACAGAGCCATGACTACTCCGGCAAATACCATTGCGGCGCCTGCTACAAAGAAGGAGAGCAGTATCGAACCGACTGAAATGACCAGAGCAAATATGATAACGGCGAGTGCTATAGCAATGGGAAGTGCAATGGGAGAGGCAAATATACCGAGGATAACCAGCCAGATGATCGAACCGGAGCCTCTGACGGTCTTTTTCTCTGTCTGTTCGGCCAGTTTCTTTTCGGTAGTCTGCGCGATGATGATCCTGGCTACATCTTTGGGAGCACCGAGTCTTGCGCATACGTCATCGGAATCTGACAGACCCAGATCATCGATATATTCGCTGTAGTATTCAAGAGCGTCCGCTCTGTCGTCCGCCGGAAGGTGGCGCAAGCAGCCGGCAAGCTCCTGCATAAATTGCTGTTTATTCATTGTGTGCCTCCTTTTGAATCCGCATCGGCGGTGTTATTGACATTAAAAACATTCTGAGCTTCAACTATGATCCGGTCTATGTCCGGAGCTGTCGGAGCAGCCTCTAACCCAAGTGAAACATTGTCAGCGGTATACTCGTGAGTATCGGGCGTTGACACATCCGATGACTGAAGCGTAAGAGTGATGGGAGAGAATGCTGCTGATGTTTCTTCAACCGGCTGAATGTCCGTCTGAGGAGCTTCCGGAATCGAGGTAACGACCGGAGCAACGGCAGGCATCGTGATCACCGGGGCGGCGGGAGTAAAGTCCGGCACGGTGGCTGTCGGCGTAACCGGAGCTGCGTTATATATGCCGGGGCCGATAAGCGAGCTGACCTTTGATTTGTAGGTTTCCCATTCATTTCTGAAGAAACGAAGCTGTGCGCTTCCTTCGGTGGTGATCCTGTAGTATCTTCTGTTCCTGCCCTGATAAGGCTGGTCGTAAGTGGTGAGCAGACCGGATTTCTGTAAGCGCCTGAGTACGGGATAAAGGGTAGATTCGGAAATATCGACCACATCCATAACCCGCTGGGTCAATGTGTATCCGTACACATCTTCACTTTCTACGACTCCGAGCACGCAGGCATCCAGAAGAGGAGCTGTTAACTGGTAAGTCATGATTTCGCCTTTCTTTAAAATGTATTATAGTAACTATTCAGAACCCCCTGCCAGATATACATATTTGAAGTGAAAACTTGCTTTCGTGCTTCAAATATGTATATCTGGCAAAGGGCGGTGACGTTAGTTACCGCCCCCTCACATGAGCAAAAAAATGACTTCTTTAGCATATATATTATAGTCATTTTTTTGCGAATGCGAGGTGGGGGTTCTGAATAGTTATGTATGACATAAAATACTGTCATGAACTTCATACTATATTGCGTTGCGTATGATATATATCAACTGTACAATATTATATGTGGTATAATATTATTTGTCAATGTTTTTTTTAAAATTTTTTCATTTATTTTTTTCTTGCATTATTCTGATTTTAGGTATATAGTATTTAAGTCAGTTGATCTGGGGCATTAGCTCAGCTGGGAGAGCGCCAGGTTCGCAAGCTGGAGGCCAGGG
>JAILRI010000111.1 GCA_024698555.1 Lachnospiraceae bacterium | reverse complement strand
CACACTCTATTTGTCCCTTGCAGTTCTTCTCCAGCCCGCATACGCATCTTAAAAAGGTGGATTTGCCTGTGCCGTTTCTGCCTACCACGCCTATAACCGCTGACTTTGGGAGCCTGATCTCGGGAATGCATAGATCCAGACTTTCCCCGTCCTCTTGTGTAAACTTCCTTTTCCGCAGCAGATACGGTTTTTGACGATAAGCGAAGTAAAAATCCCTAAGTACTATCGGATCTGTAAAAGCCGCTTCGTTCACCCTTCCCATATCACGGTATCTTTCTGTCAGATTGCCTTCAAGCGATGTCGGTCTGAGCTTAAAGGCTCTTATCGTAGCTTCGTCGAAGGCCTCAAACTCCGCCCCGCTCCACTCATGCAGGATTTTGCCCTTATCCATGTAGAGGACCCTGTCCACGAGGCCTCTCAGATACCAAAGCCTATGCTCTGATATTACCACGGTTTTCCCCTGCTCTCTCCATATTCTGATCATATCGCTGATCTCTTTTATGGCGTTCTGATCCAGGTTTGAGGACGGTTCGTCAAGCAGCATGATCTCAGGGATAAGCGCCGAAACAGAGGCGCAGGCTATTTTCTGTTTTTCTCCGCCCGACAGTTCAAAAATGCTTCTTCCGAGCAGTTTTTCCAGGTTCAGTTCCCTTGCCACGGCGCTTGCACGATTCTTTATGACAGCCGGTTCAAGGCCGATATTTTCAGGTCCAAAAACTATTTCGCCGTCAGTATCTACCGAGAAAAACTGGCTTCTTGGATTCTGGAACACCGTCCCTACGATCCCTGCCAGCTCATACAGCTCCGTTTCCCTGATATTCTTTCCGGCCACGCAGACATTGCCCTCAAGCTCGCCCGGATAGTAGTGCGGGATAAGACCGTTTATGAGCCTAAGTATCGTTGTTTTGCCGGAGCCCGAAGCCCCTGTGATAAGCACCGTTTCGCCTTTGCGGATGTTTAAGGAAACCTTGTCCAGCAGGCCTTCTTCCGACCCTTTATATTTAAAACTAACCTTATCAATCTCTATCATATCGTCATCTTTTAATATATTTTACAAATATAAACGCAGCCGCTATTAAGCTGAATGCGGCGATCAGCAGGTAATCCTCCGCATTAAGCTTCAGTTCCACTACGCTTGTTCTTTTGACCTTTCCTCCAAGTCCTCTTGTAACGGCGGCCGCAGACAGTTCATCCCCTATATTTACGCAGGAGAACAGCAGCGGAATGAGTCTGAATTCGATCATTTTCAAGGCGTTTCCACCGCCAAACATAACACCGCGCATTTTCATGGCATCTCTGATCGAGGAATATTCCTCTTTTATGGTCGGGAAAAAGCGCATGACAACCGCAAGAGATATGGTTATTCCGTCAGGAATATGCATCTTCTGCATAGCTGACATAAATTCATCGATCTTAGTGGTCCTGACCACATACCAGGCCGTTATGAGTGCCGGCAGGAATTGAGCTATGATCCCGCAGTACCCGGTCAGAAGCGACTTAATTACGCCGGTGGATTCTTCCGAGAGAAAGAAAAAGGTCAGTAATATCGCCACCACATACAACGCAAAGAAACGCAGCGCACTCGCGTAGCGTTTCTCCAGTATCAACAGTATGACGGGTATCAGCGTCATGGCAATCCTCAAAGCCCACTGCAGGGGTGTTGTGGCTGTCATCATGACGATGGCAGACACAACAAATATCATAAACAGTTTCGTTCTGGGATCCAGTCTTGCGCTCATTTAAACTATTCCTGCTTTCTCAAAGTGCTTTTTTACAACAGCTTTACCAAGAAAAGCTCCGATGATGCCGAATATGAAGCACACTATCAGCAGGACCGCAATGGTTTTTACATTGATCGCCCTAAAGAGGCTGTCGCAGTATTCCGTTGAAAAGCCGCCGTCTATAAGGTTCTTTCTGTAATCCTCGGCTGTTATTATCACAGGGAAGTAGTTTGCGCAGATCCACAGGCTGAAAACGCCGTGGCTTAAAACGGTCTTCTTGAAATCCTTATAGTTTCCGGACTTTGCTATAAGGTCAGCCGCAACACCTGCAATGACGATCAGCGGCGCGCCAAGATAACCCATGCCTGTAACAAACATAATGATCGCTATCAGGACCGACATAATGGTTATCATTCCGAATTTCTCTACCTTTGTGTAGAAAAGCATCATGGGGATGCCGCCTACGAGCGGTATGATCACCACATAAGACGCTACTATATAGGGATGTATATATCCGAGCATACCGCATGCAAATTCAACTACAAACAGGATCGCTGTAAATATACCTACTGTTATAAAATCTTTTACTGTTAACTTGTTACTGTTCATTTTTTTCTCCATCTTTATTTATGCTATTTTCCAGCTTACGGCGCGGCGTCTGCCGGAAACAAAGTTCTTGTATATTCCGTCTTCCTTCATAAGGGAGTCGTGCGTTCCCTGCTGAACTATCCTGCCCTTGTCGATAACTACGATCTGATCGGCATTTCTGACGGTCTTG
>JAILRI010000098.1 GCA_024698555.1 Lachnospiraceae bacterium | reverse complement strand
GGAGGATGATAATACCGAAGTGCTGTATTTTGAGGATGCAGAGGCTACCTTCTCATCATTTGGGGCGCCTTCGAGGAGCTTTAAGTTTTAAACAGGTTTTAGACAAATCCATTACCGTGTCTGAATTTCAGACACGGTATTTTTTTTGTCCGTTTTCTTTTGAATCTGCGAGGCTATAATGGGGTCATAAAGAAACAGGTGATGCAAATAAAAAAGCATCACGGATGAAAGGAGATAGATTTACATGAAGTTTTCAAAAGCCGTAGTCAGATTCAGAATTCCCATCCTGATCCTGGCGATCGCCCTGCTGATCCCTTCCGCGGCAGGATATCTCGGCACGAGAGTCAATTACGATATGCTTGACTATCTGCCTGAGGATATGGATACGGTCATCGGACAGAAAGAACTGCTCGATGAATTCGGAAAGGGAGCATTTTCATTTATTATCGTTGAGGGAATGCCGGATAGAGAAGTGGCACAGCTCAAGGAAAAGATAGAAAAGGTTGAGCATGTTGAAACCGTTCTCTGGTATGACTCATTTGCGGACTTGAGCATTCCAAAGGAAATGCTTCCGGAAAAGCTCTATAAGGCGTTCAATACAGACAATGCCACGATGATGGCCGTCTTCTTTGACACCTCGACTTCATCGGATGTTACGATGGACGCGATCAGACAGATCCGTAAAGTCGCCGGAAGCCAGTGTTTTGTGTCAGGTATGTCGGCGCTGGTAACGGATCTGAAGGATCTGTGCGAGAAGGAAGAGCCTATTTACGTGGGCATTGCGGTAGCAATGGCGCTCATTGCTATGCTGGTGCTGCTCGACGGCTGGCTGGTTCCGTTTGTGTTCCTTGCATCGATCGGCATCATGATCATGATCAACCTCGGAAGCAACTACTTCCTGGGCGAGATATCATATATTACGAAAGCCCTTTCCGCAGTACTGCAGCTGGCAGTAACCATGGATTATTCGATATTCCTCTGGAACAGTTACAATGAGCAGTGCGGCAGGACGGAAGACCGTAAGGAAGCCATGGCTGCAGCGATAAAGGCAACGCTGACCAGTGTGGTAGGAAGCTCTGTAACGACAGTCGCGGGATTTATAGCGCTCTGCTTCATGTCATTTACGATGGGGCGCGACCTGGGAATAGTTATGGCGAAGGGCGTAATACTCGGAGTTATCGGAAGTGTTACAGTACTGCCGGCCCTTATCCTTGTATTTGATAAGCCTCTGCAGAAGACCAGACATAAATCGCTTATCCCGGATATGGGCGCATTTGCAAACGGGATAGTAAAATTCTTCCCTGTATTCCTGGTGATCTTCGCGGTACTTATCTGGCCGGCATACAACGGGTATTCCAAGACAAACGACGAAGTTTACTACGATATGGGACAGTGCCTTCCTAAGGAAATGGAATACGTGATCGCCAATTCCAAGCTTCACGAGGAATTTGACATTGCCTCCACTCATATGATCCTGGTGGATGCCGATACTCCCGAAAAACAGGTCCGTTCCATGATACAGGATATGGAAAAGGTAGCCGGTGTAAAATATGTGCTCGGACTTGAATCGGTGGTAGGCTCGCTGGTTCCCGAGGAGATCATACCTGATGATATCAGAGATATCTTAAAGGGCGATAAATGGGAGCTGCTGCTCGTCAATTCCGAATATAAGGTGGCGAGTGACAGCGTGAACAGACAGATAAACGAACTGAACGCGATACTGAAAAACTATGACGAGGGCGGAATGCTGATAGGTGAAGCCCCCTGCATGAAGGACATGATCGAAACTACAGGACATGATTTCCAGGTAGTAAATATGATATCGATCATCGCGATATTTGTGATCATCGCGCTGGTAGAAAAGAGCATATCTCTGCCCTTCATACTGATCACGGTAATAGAGGCGGCTATATTTGTTAACCTTGGTCTTCCTCATTATCTGGGACAGAGCCTGCCTTTTATAGCGCCTATTTGTATAAGCACTATCCAGCTCGGAGCTACGGTTGATTACGCTATACTGATGACTACGAGATATAAGAGCGAGCGTATAGCGGGAGCGGATAAAGTTAAGGCCGTCCGGACGGCGCTGTCAACATCGATCCCTTCGATCATTGTATCCGGAATGGGATTGTTTGCAGCAACCTTTGGTGTAGCGGTTTACTCCGATATAGATATAATCGGTTCGATGTGCATGCTTATGGCCAGGGGCGCCGCGATCAGTGTGATTATGGTTATTTTCACATTGCCTGCACTGCTTATGCTTTGTGACAGCCTGATCTGTCACACAACGCTCGGTATGGAGCACTTACATAACGGAGCGGACGGAAAGCTTGAGCCTGTCATAGTTAGAGCATCGAAGAAGTGAAAAAGGAACAGTAACAGATAAATATGGAAAATGGAGGCATAATAAGATGAAACGTACAATGATAGCGATAGTTGCGGTTGTACTCTGCGGTCTGATGATATTTGACAGCACACGGACCATGGCTTACGGGACAGCCGGTAAAGATAATAAAGAAACGTCAAAGGAAACAACAGTAACAGTTAAAACTACAGCAGATCCGAATGAAGAAGATAAAGACAGCAAACCCGGCGTAGAAAAGGATGAAACCGTATATATCATAACCGGGGCTGACGGAACAGCTGAAAAGGTGATCGTAAGCGACTGGCTGAAAAATAACGGCAAATACGCAAGGATTTCAGATGTATCAGCTCTTGAGGATATAGAGAATGTCAAGGGTGATGAAGAATATCTTGAAAACGGTCCGGAGGCAGGATCATGGAATGCCGATGGCAATGATATCTACTATCAGGGCAGGAGCAGCAAAGAACTCCCTGCTGGTATCAAGATCAGCTATTATCTCGACGGAAAGCAGATCTCGCCTGAAGAACTGGCAGGAAAGAGCGGAAAAGTAAGGATCCGTTTCGATTATGAGAACAATCGCTATGAAACTGTGGAGATCAACGGTAAGACAGAGAAGATATATGTACCTTTTGCAATGCTGACGGGAGTGCTGCTTGACGACAGCGTATTCTCGGATGTGGAAGTAACAAACGGCAAGATCATCAATGACGGTAACAGAACTGTAGCTGTGGGCTTTGCGCTTCCCGGACTTAAGGAAAACCTCGGGCTGACAAACGAAAAAATAGATATTCCGGATTATTTTGAGCTTACCGCTGATGTTACAGATTTTAAGCTTGAAGCTACCATGACTGTAGCTACAAACACATTATTCAACAGGATAGATCCCGATAAGCTTGAAGGCGAAAAGGATATTGATTTTCAGGGTTCGGCGGATGAGCTGACTGATGCGATGAACAAGCTCATGAATGGCTCGGATGAGCTCTATGAGGGCTTGAAGAAGCTGAATGATGCTACAGGCGAGTTAAGCGACGGAGTAGACAAGCTGGCAAATGGCGCAGTACAGATAGCAGACGGGGCAGCAGCCGCAGATAACGGAGCGGCACAGGTGGCTGACGGAGCCGCACAGCTTTCTGACGGACTGGCAACACTTGATTCTAACAGCGCAGCGCTTAACGATGGAGCAAAGCAGGTATTTGTTTCACTGCTTGCCACCGCGCAGGAGCAGCTGACTGCCGCAGGTCTTGAGGTTCCTGGCATGACCATTGACAATTATGCCGAAGTATTAAACGGCGTGATCGCATCTCTTGATGAAGACAATGTTTACGGACAGGCACTCGCTGCAGTTACTGCAGCAGTGGAAGAAAAGAACGACTACATCGAGGAACAGGTCAGAGCAGCTGTAGAGGCCGAGGTTTCCAAGGGTGTTGAGGCGGCTGTAAGGGAAGAAGTGGAGAAGAAGGTTACCGAAGCGGTAACCGGACAGGTTGCAGCGAGTGTAGAAGCTGCAGTGACCGAACAGGTTACAGCAAAGGTAGACGAGGCAGTAAAAGCCGAGGTTGCAGCGAAGGTAGAAGCAACAGTACGAGAAGCTGTCAGGGCTCAGGTGATCGCTGCCGTAACCGGTATGGATATGCAGGCCTTTGCCCAGGCACAGGAAGCAGGTCTTGTTGATGCCCAGTCAGTAGCCGCGATCGATGCGGCAGTTACCGCCAAGATGGATACAGATGAACTGAAGGCAACAGTAACGGCAAAAACCGATGAACAGATGAAATCAGCCGAGGTTCAGGCCCTTATAACCGGTAAGACCGCTGAGCAGATGGCTGCAGACGAAGTGAAAGCGATCATTTCCGCAAAGACCGCTGAGCAGATGGCTTCAGATGAAGTGAAAGCTATCATTTCCACAAAGACGGAAGAGCAGATGGTTTCTGAGGAAGTGACTGCCACCGTGACCGGTCTTATAGAGCAGAAAATGGCCGGTGAGGATATACAGGCGCTGATTGCTCAGAATGTAGATGCGCAGAAGCAGAAGGCCATCACAGACAATATGGCGGGTGAAGAGGTTCAGTCAAAGCTTGCGGCTGCATCGGCCGGAGCGCAGAAGATCATAGCTCTCAAAACCTCGCTTGATTCCTACAATACTTTCTATCTTGGTATCGGAAGCTATACCGATGGTGTGGCAAAGGCTGCTAAAGGCGCGGCAAGCCTCAAAGCAGGAAGTGCTGAGCTGTCGCAGGGAATATCTGCTTTGTCAGAGGGAGCGGCAGCGTTAAGTGAGGGCGCAGGAACCCTGAACGGACGTATGCCCGAACTCAGAAAGGGTGTTGGTGAACTGTGCGACGGTTCCAAGGCTTTGGCTGACGGTTTGAAGGAATTTGACGAGAAGGCTGTTGAAAAGCTGGTTAATCTGGTCAACGGCGATTTGAAAGGCATAGCTGACAGGCTTAAGGCGACAGCGGATGTATCCCGCAGATATAATAACTATTCGGGTATTTCCGATGAGATGGATGGCGAGGTTAAGTTCATATACCGCACCGGAAGCATCGGGTAATGAATAGCTGCAGCGTATTTAGCGTATGATCCATAATTCGATAGAAAACTTCATGAAAACAGGAGGGCACGGGTTTGTACCGTGCTCTCCCGTTTTTTGACAAGCTGTTTTTATCTTTACTTTCAGTCAGCGGCTGGACGGGCTTTTTGTATCATCTCTTCCGCAACTCCTCTGTGCAGCTCGCAGAATCTGGAGATCTGTTTCTGGATATCGGGCTCCATGTTCTGATTGAGCCATTGGAGAGCGACCCCGAAACACTCGCAGCGGTAGAAATTGCTTATGACTTCACGGTCATAGGGATCGATATCGATGTCGCCCAACGCCGTATCGCCGTAAGATCTGACGGCATATTCGCAGACTTCCCACAGATAATGCTCGAAGATGTCACGGTTGACTGAATTATAAATGTGCAGTATAGCACGCTTGTTTTTTGACGCGAAATCTATGGTTGCTTTGAGTGCGGTATCCAGCGATTCCACATTCGGATACTCACGGATGATACGGTCTGCTTCCTCGCGGATGATATCCTCGATGAGAGCGGGCAGATCTTCAAAATGATAGTAGAAAGAATTGCGGTTGATACCGCATTCCTCTACCAGAAGCTTTACGGTTATCTGACTTAACGGCTTTTCGTTAAGCAGTTCTATAAATGTGCTTTTGATAGCATCCTTGGTAAATGTAGCCATATTAATCCTCCATGCCGGCCGCTTTACGCGAGTCAGCGCACGGGAAATCCGCGAAGGCGATTTCTCATGACACATCTGTGGTTATTTGGGCTCGGCACAAATAGCCGTGTTTATAATGCTACAACAATCCACTCGTTTTTGCAAGTTTTTACGAACAGGAGAAAAACTGTTTGACATGGTGCGTTTGGGATGATATCATCAGATATGCGTTCAAAATGTAGCGCGGATGTGGCGGAATTGGCAGACGCGCAGGATTTAGGTTCCTGTACCGCAAGGCGTGAGGGTTCAAATCCCTTCATCCGCATAAAAAAATAGGACCTCGCGAGCTGACGCTTCAAGACGTGCTTTGCACGTCTAACGGTCGCGGGGCATTCGCCCCGATAATCCATAGGCCAAGTCCCCGCGGGACCTCGCGAGCTGATGCTCGCTCAGTCGCGGGGCATTCGCCCCGCGATTCTCACATAAAAAAGACTTGCCTGCAAGCAAGCTTGCGGCAAGACTTCTTTACGTGAGTCCCGCGGGGACTCATTTTTTACGCGGAGAAAATGGGATTTGAACCCATGCGACGCTATTAACGTCCTACTCCCTTTCCAGGGGAGCCCCTTCAGCCTCTTGGGTATTTCTCCAAAGCCTGAACCATAAGATTAACTATTAAGTTCAAATACGTGAAAACACTTCTTTCACACGGAGAATGTGGGATTCGAACCCACGGTCCCTTGCGGGATCACTGGTTTTCAAGACCAGCGCCTTCAACCACTCGGCCAACTCTCCAAACGCACTAAAGCATTGTAGCATGTGTATCGATATTTGTCAAGCGATATTGTTTAAAATATATTCCGCAACGGCTATATCCTCAGGCGAGGTTATTTTCAGATTTGCCGGTTCTCCGTCACAAATATATATCTTCTGACCGGTTTCCTTCTGAACCAGCATGGCGTCATCGGTGATACCCATGGCAGCACGCTCGGATTCGGTTCCGGCAAAGAATTTTCTGTATGCCTCGCGCAGCAAACCGGCTTCGAAGCCCTGAGGCGTCTGTATCAGGCGGCATTGGTCACGTGCCGGAGTATCGGATGAAAATGATGACGGATCCACCAGTCTGATTGTATCTTTGGGAATAACTCCGGGACAGCAGGCTCTGTATCGTATCGCGCATTCCGTTACCCGGTTTATCAACTCAGCTGATATCAACGGCCTTGCCCCGTCATGCACCAAAATGCACGAAGTATCGGGTGAGGTAGCCTCTATACCTGTTCTGCAGGAGTCAAAACGTTCCTTTCCGCCTTCAAGCACTTTGCTGACCTTGCGGATGCCGAAATTAGCGATCATTGACTTAAGAACATAAGTGATATCTCCTTTAGGGCATATCACGATTACCTCGTCAACCCTGCTTTGTTCAAATGCCATGAGCGTCCGGGCCAGTACCGGGATACCGCACAGCTCCATATACTGCTTCGGAACCGGTCCCCCCATGCGTAGCCCTTTCCCGGCGGCGACTATTACGGCTGAAGTGATCATATTCTTTCCCCCAGCTTAAGCCCGGGTACGGCATTGAGGTCATATCCGTGCCTTACTCCCGCCATATATTCATAATATGCGGCACAACCTATCATGGCGGCATTGTCGGTACAAAGGACGGGTGAGGGATAGAACAGCTCCAGACCGTCTTTTGAACACGCGTCGGACATAGCTTTGCGTAATGCGGAATTGGAGGCCACTCCGCCGGCCATAGCCACTTTGGTGTAACCATACTCATGGGCGGCGTGTATAGTGTGTCCGACCAGCACATCAACCACTGCAGCCTGAAATGAAGCGACTACGTCGGCAACGGTTACACCTGATTCGGGATCAACCTTTTCAAACGGATCAAAATCGGGTCTGTCGGTCTTCGAGGAATAGATCACATTGCCATCCAGACCCTGTTTCATCCTGCATGAATTCAGGTAGTTAAGTACAGCCGATTTCAGACCGCTGAAGCTGAAATCATAAAAGCTGCCGCCTACATGTCCACGCGGAAAAGCCACAGCATCAGGTCTGCCGAAAACGGCGCATTTGTCCACCTTCGGTCCACCGGGATACCCGAGTCCCACAGCTCTGGCTACCTTGTCAAAAGCCTCGCCGGCCGCGTCATCCTGGGTCCTCCCGATGATCTCAAAGGTGCTGTAATCCCTGACCACAACGAGATGTGTATGCCCGCCGGACACCACCAGACACAGAAAAGGAGGCTCAAGCTCCTGGTGCTCGATATAATTCGCGGCTATATGTCCCTCGATATGATGCACGCCCACCAGCGGTTTGCCTGTGGCAAAGCTTATCGCTTTCGCTTCGGCAACACCTACCAGCAGCGCGCCCACCAAACCCGGTCCGTATGTGACTGCTATGGCGTCCATATCTTCAAGTCTGCGGTCAGCCGAACGCAGCGCTTCCTCGATCACATAGTTTATCTTTTCAATATGTTTGCGAGAAGCGATCTCCGGAACCACACCGCCATAAAGAGTATGAAGGTCGATCTGGGAATAGATCGTATTTGACAGAACTTCCCTGCCGTTTCTGACGACTGCGGCGGCAGTCTCATCACAGGAGGATTCTATCGCGAGAATCTGTATGTCTTTCATTGTGATAACCTTTTTCTTATAACAATATCGGGATCAGTTTTCTTCAGGCTTCAGGGAAGTATCCTTACTTTCACGCCAGCCCATGATCTTCCACTTGTTCGGTTCGGCCTCCACCAGCATGATCTCTTCATAGGCACGGTTAAAGACTCCTTCCTCTTTGATAGTAAAATAGATGTTGACGACAGCCTGTGCCGGCTTTATATTACGGTTATATACAATATCACCCGAGTCATCGATGCTGTAGCTGTTGATGGTCATTTTACTGCTCTGGTAATGCTTGATCTCACCTCGTACCAGGCCCACCATGTCATCTGCAGGGTTTTGCGCGAGCAGCTCGTCGGAATACAGCTCCCGGAGCATACCCACCATATCCTCGATCTGTTTATCGCCCAATTCCTCGTTGTACAGGCATTTGGTGATCCTGCAGTAGAGTTTTACCACTTCGCGCGGAGTCTGGGGATAATCTTTTGAAAGGTCTCTGGCCAGCAGAGTCGAAGCTTCGCTTACCTCCACATTCGGTTCAAGCTTGCCCTCACGTTTGTCTCTTGTGATCATCAGGTAAAAACCGATGATGATCGCTGCCATCAGTATCAGCGCTATGATCGTTCCGGCTATACCGTTGCTCTTTTTCTTTGCCATTTTTATTCCTCATCCTCGAATCTCAGAGTCATGCTCCTTAAATCCTTTGCCGCATAAGCATTCGGGAAGATATTCTTAACTTCGCCGATAAATTCTTCCGGCTTGGCCAGGGACGGACTGTAATGGGTCAGCCAAAGTTCTTTCGGTTGTGCCGCCGCTGCCAGCCTGGCAGCCTCAGCATAGCACATATGCTTATGCTCGCGGGCTCTGTCTTCACTTCCCGGCTCACCGTACATTCCTTCGCAGATGAACAGATCCGCGCCAGCGGCTGCTTCACTGATAGCCCTGACAGGACGTGAATCGGTGCAATACGTTACTTTCAGGCCTTTTCTGGCAGGACCTAAGATCATATCCTGGGTAAAATGTCTCCCCTCAAAATCTATCTCGGCTCCTTTTTGCAGGCGGCTCCAGAGTCTCATAGGCACGTCATTGGCAGCTGCTTTTCCGGGATCGAACTTTCCCTGTCTGTCCACATATACAGAATACCCGTAGCAGAGCACATTGTGATCGACTCTGTATGCCTCTATGCGATATCCCGCGGTATTGAAGGTAAAATTGCTGCCCTCTATTTCCACCAGTTCAATATCAAACGGCAGCTCGGGAGCGATGGTCCTGAGCGCCCTGACTACTCTTTCCAGTCCCTTCGGACCTATTATGGTGATGGGCTCGGTCCTTTCCGAATTGCCGATGGAGAGCAGCAGTCCCGGAAGCCCGCTCACATGATCCGCGTGATAATGCGTAAAGCAGATCACCCCGATATCATGAAAACTCCATCCTTTTGCCCTGATGCCCACCTGAGTCCCTTCACCGCAGTCTATCAGCAGGTCTTTTCCGTTCAGCCTCAGCATGAGGGAAGTAAGTCTCCTGTAAGGCAGGGGCATCATTCCTCCTGTACCGAGCAAACATACATCCAGCATAATTGTTATTCCTCCAGCGCCATTTCCATGATCAGCGCATCCTCCGGCGGGTTTTTGTAATAATCAAATCTTTGTCCCGCCGGATTAAATCCCCATTTTTGATAAAGGGAGACAGCAGGCTCATTGCCGGCGCGCACCTCCAGATAAAAAAAACAGTATCCGTCATCTGATCCATACCGGATCATTTTCTCCATGAGAGCATCCGCAACACCCATCCGCCTGTATTCCTTCGCCACGGCTATCCTGAGTATCTCCGCTTCATCCGCGGCTCCCATCAGAAAAGCGTAACCGATGATCTTTCCGCCGGGCTCATCACAGGCCACGAACGGAAAGATGTTTTTATTATCGATAGCGCCGCGGCAAGCTGAGACAGACCATGCGTCGCTAAAGATCCCGCTCTCCAGCTCAGCTACGGTAAAAACATCCGCAAGTTTCATCTCACGTATTTCCATAATGGTTACAACTCCCTGAAAAATAGTGTTTATCCGGCAGATTAAGCGTTTCGCTCGCGTTCTGCCTGGGACACCCTTAAGTATACAGGGACATGATCGCGGGCTGCGGTTACCCGGCCCTCTCTGAACAGCTTCAGTCCCAGTACAGCCACCGATCCGGCACGCTGTCTGGAAAGGTGCTCCGGAGCAAAGGAATAGGGAACCTTCATGTTGCCGGCTATGAGCTCCCTGTACACGGGAACGGCATCACCCAGGAATATCACCTTGCGTCCGAGTTTGTTCAATTCATCTATAAGCCCGGCAAGCGGACCGGCCTGTTCACCTATGATGGTTCTGAATCCGGCAGTCTGTCCGTCTCCTTCGCCACAGTTATCGTCAAAGCAGTAGACACCCGAATATACTTCCGCCCTTCTGGCGTCCATGATAGGGCATACCAGGCTGTCCCCGGTTCCGAACAGATTCCACGCGAGCGCCGCCAGAGTCGGCACCTCCACGATCGGCTTATCGAGCGCCAGACCCAGCCCCTTTGCTGTCGCGGCACCGATCCTTAAGCCTGTAAACGATCCCGGCCCGCGTGAGACCGCTATAGCGTCAATACTGTCAGGAGCAAGTCCCAAAGCCTTCATGATCTCGTCGAGCATCGGGAGAAGCGTCTGCGAATGTGTTTTCTGATTGTTTACGGTATACTCGGCTATCAGGCGTTCCTCATCAATGATCGCCACGGAAGCCACTAGCGCCGAGCTTTCTATCCCGACTATCGTCATAACAAAACCTTTCTGTATATACAGCTTTGCGTACTGCGTAAAGCCTGTTCATTCGATGATGATCCTTCTGTAGTCAAAACCGGCCGAAGCATCCTTGTACAGGCTGACCTTCACGGCATCCTCCGGTATCAGTTCATCTATCAGCTTCGACCATTCTATGATGGTCAGACCGGCGCCGTAAAAATAATCCCGGTATCCGATCTCTTCCATTTCATCAGGGTCATCGATCCTGTATACGTCAAAATGATACAGCGGGAGCCTCCCGCCTTCATATATCTGAATTATCGTAAATGTGGGGCTGACCACAGGTTCCGTAATACCCAGCCCTGCAGCGATACCCTTGGTAAGAACAGTTTTTCCCGTTCCCAGATCCCCGTCCAGACAGATGATCTGTCCGGCCTGTGCATTCGCCCCCAGCCTGCGTCCTATCTCGAAGGTCTCCTCTGCGGAATTGCTTTCATAAACCATAATTGTTCGTCTCCTTCCCGAATAGTTTACCACAGTTTTTAATATAAAAAAAGAAAAACTTTGCCGAGACTTGACATTTGATTAACCGTATGATATAGTAATGAATACTATGTGATAGAGTAATAATATCGCTATCATATAAATGTGGAGAAACGGAGGTATCGTTATGACAAGAGAGCTGGTCTTACCTGATTATAAGTTATCCGAAGAACTGATAAGCGCTATATCCCACGGAGTGGGTACAGGGCTGTCCATAGCCGCCTGTGTGCTTTGTGTGATAAAGGCAGTTCATGACAGCGTAGGAGTCGTGGGCATCACAGCCGCCGCGGTATTCGGCGCTGCCATGATAGTCCTGTACTGCATGTCTACACTTTATCATTCCATAACAGCCAGGAAAGCGAAATATGTGCTTCGCGTTATCGACCATTGCAGCGTTTTTCTTCTGATCGCGGGTACCTATACTCCTTTTCTGCTCGTGAGCCTGTCCGGAAGACTCGGATGGATGTTTTTTTACATCATCTGGGGGCTGACGATCATCGGGATCATTCTTAACGCTATCGATCTGCGGCGCTTTTCAAAAGTGTCCGCGTATATAAATGTCGCGATGGGATGGCTTATCATATTCAGCTTCAGAAGCCTGGTGAAGGCGGTTGACCGTCAGGGTATCATACTCTTGCTCGCAGGAGGTATCATTTATTCCATAGGTGCCATTCTCTACGGTCTGGGCAGTAAAGTGCGTTATATGCACTCTGTATGGCATTTCTTTGTGCTGGGCGGGACTATATGCCATTTCTTCTCCATATATCTGGCGGTTCTCTAAAGAAACGCCGGTCAAAGCATCGTTTCCTTAGAAGCCGCCGGCGGGTTGTGCAGAAAATCGCATAGGAAATGCTGTCAACATTTTTTATATAAAAAAACTTGACAAATACCGTGCCAGGCAATATAATGTAGTTCGTGCCTGTCGGGTTGAGGTGGTTTATGTGCTTGGCGGCATGAGTTTTCCGGGGGATCTTAGCTCAGCTGGGAGAGCATCTGCCTTACAAGCAGAGGGTCATAGGTTCGAGCCCTATAGGTCCCATTTATACGATGATGCAGGAGCAGGCTGCTGCAGGCTCCGGTTTCATTTTGTGGCGAAGTAGCTCAGTTGGCGAGAGCACGCGGTTCATACCCGCGGTGTCGGGGGTTCAAATCCCTCCTTCGCTACTTATTGTACCCGTTAAGCGTGTTGCTTGGCGGGTCATTTTAGTTAAGGAGGAATGTGCTATGACAGGAAGGGACGCAATAGAGCTGCGCAAGCGCTTTAAGAAAGACAGTGGGATATCACGTATAGCCGGCTGTTATGTGGACAGCAATAAGGAAAAGGTGGTCACTTTTGAGGATTCATTCTTCAATATTGAAGAAGATGAAACCGCCAAATATCTGGAAATAGCAAAGAAGGCTCTTTCAGGCTCGATTGGCAACAATATTCTGGAACTTGATTTTGAGCCCGGTTCAAAAGAAGCAGATGATATGCAGGAACTGCTGATGTCCATAAAAGAAGACGGACTTAAGGACAGGGAGCTTCTGAACCGCCTCTATGACAGGATCATTGAGAAGCACGCGTATCCGGACAATTATCTGATACTCCTGTTCCATGACAGGTATGATGTTCTGAAGATGGCTTCCGACGGGACTTTGCTGGATGAGTCCGAGGAGGTCTACGAATATGTTCTGACCGCGATATGTCCTGTGGGATTATCAAAGCCCGGTCTGGGCTTTCTGCCTGCAGAAAACAGGATCGGAGCCGTACACCGTGAAAGAGTCGTTGAAGCGCCTGAAGTAGCGTTTCTGTTCCCGGCGTTTGCCGACAGAAGTTCCGACATACATAAGATAGATTTTTATGTCAAGGATACCAAAGACGGAGGGGCACAGTTCGCGGAAGAGGTTTTGGGATGCGTGTCCAGGCTGACCGCGGTCCAGCAGCGGGGCGAATTTGCGCAGATAGTTAAGGAAGCCTATCGCAATGACAGCTCTAAGTACGAGGATGTTCTGATGGAGATTCAGGACAGCTTCAACATGAGAGTGGAAGAAAAGAAAACTCAGGGTGAGCTGGAAGCCGAGAAGCCTATCGAGCTTGATGACAGGCTCATGAAAGAAGTCCTGGATGAAAATGAGGTTGACGAGGATGTCGCAAAGGATATTGTAAACAGCGTTAAAGAAACATTTTCAAGCCAGACGCCAACTGTCAACAATCTGGTGGATACGCGCGCGGTCAGGGCATATGCGCCGAAAAAACGCGAAAAGGAGCTGTTAAAGGAAGTGGTGCTGCTTAAAAATGAACTGGAGCAGCCGGACTATGATGTAGCCGTTCGTATCGCTCCCGACAGAGCCGACTCTATCAAGGCTGAACTGGTCGGAACCGAGCTGTGTCTGCTGATACCCATGGAGGGAACCGAGCAGGTGAGCGTGAACGGGATCCGCAGAGAGTTCGAATAAATAAAATATGTATAATATCATCAGGGAAAGACGTGAACAGAATGAGAATAGGAACAGGATATGACGTACACAGGCTGACAAAGGGACGGAAGATGATAATCGGCGGAGTTGATATTCCTTACGAGCTCGGACTTGACGGGCATTCGGATGCAGATGTGCTGGTACACGCCATAATGGACGCGTTGCTCGGCGCTGCGGCGCTGCCGGATATAGGAAAGCTTTTTCCGGATAACGACCCGGCGTATGAGGGCATTTCGAGCCTGCTGCTGCTTGAAAAGGTCAGGGATAAGCTGTATGAAAATATGTACTGTATCGGAAATATAGATGCTACTATTATTGCCCAGAAGCCCAAAATGGCTCCATATATAGCTTTGATGCGGGAAAAGATAGCATATGCCCTGAGGATAGATGTGAGTCAGGTCGGAGTGAAAGCGACAACGGAGGAAGGACTCGGTTTTACCGGAGAGGGACTCGGGATCGCGGCTCAGGCAGTATGTCTGCTGGAAAGCGTGGCGGACGCGACTTATAGCGCAGCAGGCTGCAATACAGCCGGATGCTGCGCGGCCGGCAGATGCGGAGCATGTCCGGGCTCCGGAGGACAGGAGGTGTAAAACGACTATGATCAGATTGAAACCGGTATTTAAGGAAATGGTATGGGGCGGTAACCGTTTGAGAACGGAGTTCGGCTATGATATTCCGGGAGAGGATACCGGTGAATGCTGGGCTATCGCCGCGCATAAAAACGGGGATTGCCGGATAGACGGCGGAAAATATGACGGCAGGACTCTCTCATGGCTGTGGAAAAACGAGCCCGCTCTGTTTGGACGCAACGACGGCTCGAAAGAAGAGATATTTCCGCTTCTGGTCAAAATAATCGACGCAAAAAAGGATCTGAGCATTCAGGTGCATCCGGATGATGAATATGCTTACGAGCATGAAAACGGAGCGAAGGGCAAGACAGAGTGCTGGTATATACTTGACTGCGATCCCGGCGCGACGATAATCATCGGTCATAACGCGAAGTCACACGAAGAACTTGAGCATATGATCAGTACCGGCAACTGGGGCGGGCTGCTGCGTGAGATACCGATAAAAAAAGGAGATTTCTTCCAGATATTCCCCGGAACCGTTCATGCCATAAAGGGTGGGACCATGATACTTGAGACCCAGCAAAACAGCGATGTTACGTACAGAGTATACGATTACGGGAGACTGCAGAACGGTAAGCCTCGTGAACTTCATATAGATAAGAGCCTGGATGTGATCCGGGCGCCTTTTGATCCGGATGCGGGATATGAGCGCGGGGAAGCCCTGGAGGGAAGTTCGAATGAAGCTTTGGTCAGGTGTGATCCTTACAGGGTATGGCACATCAGGTGCAACGGCAGCGGTATATACCGCAACTGTATGAATTCATTCATGCTGTGCTCGGTTACAGAGGGTGAGGGAACGGTTTCAACTGACGGATGCAGCGCGGAATCAGTCAGGAAAGGTGATCATTTCATACTTCCGTATGGATTTGAGTCGTTTTCCTTATTCGGTGACATCGAAATGATATGTTCGGCTCCCGGAGGCCTGTGATGAAAAGCATTATCGGGATATTTCATTTTCTTGTTCAGTGGACCTGGGGTATTTTGCAGAATATCGCCGGTCTGGCGGTATTTCTTGTATATATCCGCAAAAGACATTATATTTTCAGAAGATGCTTCGTGACGGAATGGGACAGCCCCGATTCAAGCATGGGACTCGGAATGTTTATCTTCATCGGGAAGAATGATGCAACGAATGAGGATGTACTGGCTCACGAATACGGCCATACCGTACAATCGGCGTTATTAGGGCCGCTATACCTTCCCGTGATAGGCCTGCCTTCGCTGGTCTGGGCCAATTTTAAGCCGTTGATGAAGCTCAGGAGAACAAAAAACATCAGTTATTACAGGTTCTATCCCGAACGTTGGGCCAACCGGATCGCTCTGAAAAGGATAGGGAGAGCTCCCGGAGTTCGTTCAAACCACAATTTGGAGCCGGAAAAGATTACAAGAAAAAAGTTTAAAAAACTCTTTCATATTTCGTGATATTGTGTTATAATTTTAGCAGTTTATCATACCAAAACATAAGGAGGTCGAATATTTATGGCTACACCCCACAATGCGGCAAGTGCAGGAGATATAGCCGGGACCGTACTGATGCCGGGAGACCCTTTAAGAGCCAAATATATCGCGGATAATTATCTTGAAGATGTCAAGTGCTTCAACACAGTGCGCAATATGCTGGGATATACCGGAACCTATAAGGGCAAGACCGTGTCGGTAATGGGCGGTGGAATGGGCATTCCTTCTATCGGGATCTATTCCTATGAGCTTTTCAACTTTTACAATGTTGAAAATATCATACGTATCGGTTCTTTCGGCGCTTATAATGATGAACTGGAGCTGGGTGATCTGGTCATGGCTTCGGGAGCCTGTACGGATTCAAACTATGGTCATCACTATGATCTGCCCGGAGTATTTGCTCCCATAGCGGACTTTGGACTTCTGCGCAAAGCGGTCGAGGCCGCTGAGTCCAAGAATATTTCTTACAAGGTTGGCAATGTGGTTTCATCGGATGTTTTCTACGGCGATGACCCTGCTGCCAATGACCGCTGGAAGAAGATGGGTGTGCTGGGAGTAGAAATGGAAGCGGCCGGCTTGTATATGAATGCGGCACGCGCAGGAAAGAAGGCACTCGCGCTGCTTTCATGTTCGGATCATATTTACAAACAGAAGGAACTGTCGGCCGAGGAACGTCAGACCAGCTTCCGCGGAATGATGGAAGTTGCTCTGGAGATCGCGTGATCATGTTGGAGGTTAAGATATGGAGAAAAAGGGTATTAGTTTAAAAGCAGCTATTATCGGTATTGGAGTTACGCTCATGGTGGCTCTTATAGGAACCATCGGATACTTTATCGGCCAGGTGCAGTCGACTGCCACCAATTATCAAAATATATATTTTGATACATTGTACCAGGCAAGCCAGCGACTGATCAATGCAGACAGGGATTTTTACCAGGCTATGCTCGGAGCTACCCAGCTCTATGACTATGGTGCTTATCTGGATGCGGACACAACGAAGACGCTCCTTGAGGATTACGCGACAGATGAAGCCCAGGCTATCGACAGGGTTACAGAGGCGGCAGATATAGCCAAGACGGATAACTATCTGTGGAACGGCATTGAGGTGGACGGTACCACATATTCGGAGTCGTTTTCAGCTTATGTAAATGCATTCAATATTTGGAAAAATGATTTTGACATAAACACCATGACCGGTGATTTTACAGCCTATACCGTTGACTTCATCGATGCCAGGGTTCATATCAATACCATGACCGAGATCCTGGAGGAGTGGGCTGAATACGAGAGAGCCAGAATTACCAAGGATATTCAGAATCGTATTATGGGTTCCGTGATCATACTTGTTCTGCTGGTTATAGTTCTGGCTGTCATTTCTGTTCTGGTTGTTCACAATATGCGTACTAGCTTAAATGACATGGATAAGAAGATCCAGAGGCTTGCAGACGGTGATTTCACCCAGCCGGTTGTTATCAAGACTCCTTTTACCGAATTCTTAAAGCTGGCTCATGATAATGAGATCATGCGTTCCAAGCTGCGTGACGCGATCCTTAAGGTTATAGATGATTCCAACAAGGTTGGAGTTGAGGCAGATGCTACCAAGAACAGTATCAGGGATTCACAGTCGGTTATGAACGACATTTCTACCGCGGTTGAGAATCTGGCTGTAGGCGCTACCGCTATGGCGGACGATGTACAGAATACATCCGCTATTACCATCGACATCGGATCTGCTATCGATGAGGTTTCATCATCGGTTGACCAGACACTTGTAAAGGTTCAGCTGCTGTCTGACAGCTTCCAGGAGGTTCAGGAAGGTCTTGACGCTCTGATGAAGGCTGACGCGGAGACTGATGAGAAGGCCGGTCAGGTTGCCGATTCCGTAAACGAGACCGCAGAAGTGGTGAGCAAGATTTCAACAGCTGCCGACGGTATCATTTCTATCGCGGGTCAGACAAACCTGCTGGCTCTGAATGCTTCTATCGAGGCGGCCAGAGCAGGAGACGCGGGACGCGGATTCTCAGTTGTTGCCGAAAATATAAAAGGACTTGCTACCGAGTCAGACAGACTGGCCGGTGAGATCACCACGATGCTTAAGGATATCAGCAACTATTCCGAGAACAACAAGAAGCTTACTTCTTCGATCAAGGAAGCTACCGCTGCCGAATCCGAATCGCTGGAGAAGATGCTTGCAGACTTTAAGAACATGCTGAATATCCTTCAGGATGCGAAGAATGACAATGAAGGCGCTGCGGAGCAGACCAGGAACATGTCCTCAAAGAAGGACGGCATCCTCGATTCTGTTGAGTCGCTGTCCAGTATTTCCGAAGAGAATGCTGCTTCTACCGAGGAGACCAGCGCTTCACTCGATCAGCTGAACAATAACATGGAAACTGTAGTTGAGCAGGCAGAGGATCTGACCAGGATAGCTGCTGATCTTCGCCAGAGTGTTGAATACTTCAGGATCTGACATTGATTTTGAACATAAAAAAGGCTGCAGCCCGGGGTGGGTTGCAGCCTTTTTAAAAGCTCTATCAGTCCTCTTCCTGCTGTCTTTTTGAGGTCCTTACATGATATTCGGATACTTTTCCCAGATATTCACCGTCTATCTGAATCTCGCAGGGCTTATCAAAGATAACATTGACGTCATAGCCGGAATAAACTTTACAGATACGGGCCTTTTTAAGATGAGTTCCCTTGAAGAAAGCGGGAAATGTGAAGAGCACGCTCAAAGGACCGCATCCGTACATCAGAATGGTTGATACATTGTGGTTGCGGTTCAGCCTGTCCTGATTGGGAGTAGGAAGCATACCGCCGCCATAGTATCTGCCGTGCATCGTGGTAGCGATGTAGACACGTTTGAAGGTACGTGTGTTGCCGCTTACAGATATGGTGGCACAGCTGGGTTTGAAACGTCCGAACAGACCTCCGATGGCAATCTTGGCAAAGTTTATTTCAGTGGCACCTTTAGAAAGCATACGTTCTGCTTCTCCGCTGCAATAACCATCCAGACCGAAACCGACATTGTTCAGAAAAAAATAATCTTTACCATCGACCGTCGCGACAGGAAGGTCACGAAGATATTTTGTTATATTGACGGGCGGATCCATGCGCTTGCCGCCTATATCCGTCATAAAATCCGTACCTGAGCCAATCGCGTAATAATATACCTGCTGCTTGATCTCATAATCACCCTTATCATTTATGAAGCGGTTAAGAGTTCCGTCACCTCCGCAGATGATCACTCCGGAATCCTCAGCGAAACCGGACAGCAGAGCAGGATAGTCATTTATCTTGGTCATGTCATAAAAGGTCAGATCGTCCGAAGCAAGATGTTCATTTATCTTTTGCGCTTCTTCAGCGCCTTTTCCATAATAGCAGACGGGGTTGTACAGAACATGATATTTCATCAAAAGCCTCCGTTCTTTGATCTTAAGGAGCAGGAATATATTAATATATACAAAATCTCATTTAAAAATATAGCATAAACAGTTTCGGAATGCAAGATAAAAGTACAGAATTGTGCGAAAATTTGTCCGTCTATGATAAATGTGAAATAGAAATATATAGCAGTCTTCGAATGATGAAGATAGCGATTAAAAATTCACAAAAATAAGCTGGAGAAATGAAATTTGTCCTTGACATACGGACAAAAAGTAATATAATTATTTGCAACACGTTGAAGAGAAGAGTAACCGGCGTTTTGAACAGTACAGAGAAAGCCGCGCATGCTGAGAGCGGCTGCAGATTCATCCCGGTGAACACCGGCTCTGAGTGGCCCCAATACGGTCCGTTGACTTACGTTACAGTCCAATCAAGGTGGGTTTTATACCAAGAAGGGTGGAACCGCGGATAGATATTATTCGTCCCTTTCGAGACATATTATATGCTTCGGGAGGGGCGTGTTTTTAATACTTAAGTCTGTAAAGACATTGGTTTAGACATGTCATTCTGATCGAAGCGAAACATTTTTCGTTTTTAAGGAGGCGGTAATTATGAAGATCACGTTGAAGGACGGCTCCGTAAAGGAGTATCAGGATGCGATGGCTGTTATAGACATCGCGAAGGATTTGAGCGAAGGTTTGGCAAGAGTTGCATGTGCCGGCGAGATGGACGGTAAGGTAGTTGATCTGCGTACGGTTGTGGATAAGGATTGCGCTCTCAATATACTGACATTTGATGATGAGGGCGGCAGAAAAGCTTACAGGCATACAGCGTCACATGTGGTGGCAGAGGCTGTTAAGCGATTGTATCCGGAAGCTAAGGTTGCGATCGGACCGGCGATAGATGAGGGCTTTTACTATGATTTTGATACGCCTCCGTTTTCAAGGGACGACCTTGATAAGATCGAGGAAGAGATCAAGAAGATCCTGAAGGAAGGCCATGAACTGAAGCGCTTTACTCTGCCGAGGAATGAGGCGATAAAGTACATGGAAGACAGGCAGGAGCCTTATAAGGTAGAACTGATAAAGGATCTGCCCGAGGACGCAGAGATCAGCTTTTATGATCAGGGCGGCTTTGTTGACCTGTGTGCCGGACCACATCTTATGAGTACGAAGCAGATCAAGACGATCAAGCTTACATCTTCTTCGGGCGCGTATTGGCGCGGCAACGAAAAGAACAAGATGCTTACGCGTATTTATGGCAACGCGTTTACGAAAAATGCCGATATGGAGGCATATCTGGCTCATCTCGAGGATATCAAGCTTCGCGACCATAACAGGCTCGGACGCGAGATGAAACTGTTTACAACGGTTGATGTTATCGGACAGGGCTTGCCTTTGTTTACGCCTAAGGGCACGAAGATGATCCAGATACTTCAGCGCTGGATAGAAGACCTTGAGGACAATGAATGGGGCTATGTCCGCACCAGAACGCCCCTTATGGCAAAGTCAGATCTGTACAAGATCAGTGGTCACTGGGATCACTATATGGATGGTATGTTTATTCTCAATAAGGAGAGCGAAGGAACGAAAGACGGTAAGGAAGTAATGGCGCTTCGTCCCATGACATGCCCTTTCCAGTACTATGTATATATGAACGAACAGCGTTCTTACAGGGATCTGCCCTACAGGATGAGTGAGACCTCTACTCTGTTCAGGAATGAAGATTCGGGCGAGATGCACGGACTTACGAGAGTTCGTCAGTTTACGATCACGGAAGGTCATATAATCCTTCGTCCCGATCAGGCTGAAGAAGAACTGACGCGCTGCGTTGAGCTGGCCAATTACGTTATGACTACTCTGGGAGTACAGGATGATGTAACCTATCGTCTTTCCAAGTGGGATCCCGAGAACAAGAACAATAAGTATGTCGGTGATGCCGAGTATTGGGAGAGCACTCAGAACTTCCTCCGTAATGTAATGATCAAAAACAATATCAAATTTACGGAAGCAGATGACGAGGCGGCCTTCTACGGACCCAAGATCGATATCCAGGCTAAAAACGTATACGGCAAAGAGGATACGATGGTTACGATCCAGCTTGACTGTTCAAGCGCAGAGAAATTTGGTATGTACTATATAGATGCCGAGGGTAATAAAGCTCTGCCCTGGATCATTCACAGAACGAGCATGGGATGCTTTGAGAGGACTCTGGCATGGCTGATCGAGCATTATGCAGGTCAGTTCCCTACCTGGATGTGCGCCGAACAGGTCAGAGTACTTCCCATATCTGATAAGTATGAAGACTACGCATACGAGGTTTCCGCGAAGCTCAAGGCTGCGGGTATCCGTAATACGGTCGACGCACGTTCCGAGAAGATCGGTTTTAAGATCCGTGAAGCAAGGCTCGACAGACTTCCTTACATGCTGGTGGTTGGCCAGAAGGAACAGGAGGAAGGTAAAGTCAGTGTCCGCAGCCGCTTCAAGGGAGACGAAGGTGCTATAGAACTTGATTCGTTCATAAAGGATATATGCGAGGAGATCCGCACGAAAGAGATCCGCAAAATAGAAGTGCAGGAAGATAAAAAGTGATCTGTTTTACAAACTAAAAGAAGAATTGAGAAGTTTGCAATAAAATTAAAACAGGACATAAAAATATAACAGGACTGCTGTTAGATCGATGGCGGGATGAAAATATCGATCATTACAGAGAGTACAGAACTAGTATAATTAGGATTTAAGCTTTTGCATGCGAGAATATCAAATGGAGGTTTAAGAAATGGAAGAGGGTAGCAAGAAAAATCTCATGACCTATGAGAGCGTAAAAGCGCTTGAAGACGAACTGGAAGATTTAAGAGTCAATCGGCGTAAGGAGGTTGCCGAAAAGCTCAAGGAAGCCCGTGCACAGGGTGATCTGTCCGAGAACGCCGAGTATGACGCCGCGAAGGAAGAGCAGCGTGAGATAGAAGCAAGAATAGAAGAGATCAATAAGATACTTCTTAATGTAGAAGTTGCCGATGATGACGCCAAGGGCAATACAGTTACTATCGGAAGTACAGTAAAGCTGTTTGATGAAGAATTCAAAGAAGAGATAGAGTATAAGATCGTTGGCTCGATCGAGGCTGATATACTTAAGAATAAGATATCGAATGAATCTCCGGTCGGAGCTGCACTTATGGGTAAGAAAAAGAACCAGAAGATAACTGTTGACACCGCAAACGGAACACTGAAATTTAAAATTATTTCCATAACCAGATAGGTATACGTGACGTAAATTACCGTCCCCTCACATCGAGAGCAGCAGGCTGTGATGATGCGAAGCGGGGTTGAACTGTTACCATACAGAAAGGGATAAATATGGCGGATAACCAAACACAAGTAAAGGAGCAGCCTGCTCAGGATATTAATCAGCTGCTCAAAGTCAGAAGAGAAAAACTGGTCTCATTGCAGGAGGCGGGACGCGATCCTTTTGTCATCACCAAATTTGATCAGACTCATCATTCAGATGAAGTAAAGGAATTATATGCCGCCCATGAGGCAAAGCTTTTGGCCGGAAGAGCCCCGGTCGATGTGAGCGGTATGGATGAGGAACAGGCAAAGGAAGCGAAGAAGAACGACTACAACGAACGCCGCGCCATCATGGACGCGGATCCGATCAATGTAAAGATCGCGGGCCGCATGATGTTCAAACGCGTTATGGGCAAGGCATCATTTTTTAACATCCGTGACCTTCAGGGAGATATCCAGGTCTATGTATCACGTGATGCCATAGGCGAGGAGGCTTATGCCGAGTTTAAGAAATCAGATATCGGAGATATATATGGTATCGCCGGATACGCCTTCAGGACCATGGCGGGCGAGATCTCGGTTCATGCAACTGAGCTTACCCTACTGACCAAGAGCCTTCAGATCCTTCCTGAGAAATTCCATGGACTGACCGATACTGACGCGAGGTACCGCCAGCGCTATGTTGATCTTATCATGAACACCGACAGCCGAGAAGTGTTCATCAAGAGATCAAAGATCATAAGCAAGATCAGAAGCTTTTTGGCTGACAGAAACTTTATGGAAGTCGAGACTCCTACACTGGTACCTAATGCAGGCGGTGCCGCGGCACGTCCGTTCGAAACGCATTATAACGCGCTGGATGAGGATGTAAAGTTGCGCATTTCCCTGGAGCTGTATCTGAAGAGGCTTATAGTCGGCGGACTTGAACGTGTGTTTGAAATCGGACGCGTGTATCGCAATGAAGGCGTTGATACCAGACATAATCCTGAGTTTACTTTGATGGAACTGTATCAGGCGTACACAGATTACTATGGCATGATGGAACTGACGGAGAGCATGTTCAGATATCTTGCTCAGGAAGTATGCGGATCGACCACTATCACCTATCAGGGCACCGAGATCGATCTGGGCAAGCCTTTCAGGAGACTTACCATGAACGATGCCATAAAGGAATATGCCGGCGTCGATTTCGACACTGTCACGACAGATGAGGAAGCCAAAGCGCTCGCAAAGGAACGCCATATCGAGTATGAGGAACGTCACACCAAAGGTGACATCATCAACCTTTTCTTCGAAGAATTCTGCGAGAAGGAGCTGGTACAACCCACATTTATCATGGATCATCCGCTTGCAATCTCGCCGCTGACCAAGAAGAAGCCAACCGATCCCTCGAAGGTTGAACGTTTCGAGCTCTTCATCAATACCTGGGAGATGTGCAACGCATACTCGGAGCTTAACGATCCGATCGATCAGCGCGAGCGCTTCAAGCAGCAGGA
>JAILRI010000074.1 GCA_024698555.1 Lachnospiraceae bacterium | reverse complement strand
AACCTTGTATGTCCCGTCCCGGTATTTTGAAAGCGGATACTTAAATCCCACCTTTGTTCTGTATATTTCAGAGCCGTCCTTATCACGAAGAGAATCCAGATAATACATATAGCAATTCTGGCAGCCCTCACTGCACTTTACGCAGCCGTGCCACGGATTCCATATATCGTGCAAGGAAGGTCACCTCTCTTTCTAAAATTACTTGTTAAATGAACACGTTCTGATGAACTGCCTGATATCTGCTCCATCCTCCAGATACCGCAGCAGAATCTCTGCACAGGCACGGCTGTCGCTGTCCGCCTTATGATGGTCAAGGCAGATGCCGTAATGGTCACATAAGACATTCAACTTATGACTCATTCCCGGTAAAAGCCGCCTGCCCATCTGTACTGTGCAGATATACCTTGCATACGGCTTCCACTTAATTTCGTAATCACGCAGGCACTTTTTCAATACGTTCATATCAAATACGGCGTTGTGCGCTACCAAAAGCCCACCTGACATCAGCGGCTCTATTTGCATCCAAAGCTCCGGAAAAGTCGGCGCATCCCGCACGGTTTCCTCGCTGTCTGTGACAGATTCATAAAGATACCCAAGGTCGGTAAGGTCAAGGCTGCTATCAGTCGTAAAGCTCCAACTGACTGGATATTACGATCTGCTACAGTATCCATAGAGAGTGATGGTAAGTATTATATCTCTGTCCTTTACGAATATGAAACTCCTTACATGCCTAACATCTGTACTGACGATCCAGCCATCAATGTTGTGGGCCTAGATTATAAATCTGATGGCCTTTACGTTTCGTCCGATGGCGAAGTATGTGGCTCACCAAAGTATTACCGCAGGTCACAAGATAAACTCGCTAAAGAACAAAAGAGGCTTTCACGTAAACGTGGCAGCCGTAAAGGTGAGCCAAGATCTGGCAAATACATCAGGCAACAGTTAAAGATCAACCGTATACACCGTCATATAGCTAACCAACGTTTAGACTTCCTGCACAAACAGTCTACCGCGATAGCCAACCGGTATAATATAGTCTGTGTTGAGAGTCTTGACATGAAGGCTGTGTCCAACGAAGGCTTTGGCAACGGTAAATCTACTATTTTATGTCAAAAAAAGACGTCGCCGCAACACAGGTCTTTTCAGCCTTGAAAGCATATGCTTCGAAATCCATATCAGAGCCCGAAGGTCTCCATCGTTCATTGATAATCCACCGCCATGAAGTAAAAGTATCGTATCCTCATGATCTGCACCATATTCCTGAAACTTCATAAATCCGTTCTCCTCGCCACTACGGAAGACAGTTGTTGAATGAATACTCAAAAAAGATCTTCGCTGACCGCAGATTGCGGCTTCACGAAGATCTTCCTTACAAAACGTATCACATCACGGACATCTCTGCCGGTTTATGACTCTATGATCTGCTTCAGTGAATTCTCAACACTGTTGGTGAGTTCCTGCATCTTGGTGATCGATTCGGCATTGGCCTCGGAGACCTCGACCAGGCTCTGCGCGCGAATATTTACGTTCTCGACTATCTCCGAAAGTCTTTCCGCTTCCTGAATGAGGGTATTGATCGTCTCCTTGATGCCGTTGTTGTTCTTATTACTGTCATCCGCGGTCGTCTTGGAATTATCCGCAAGAGACTTGATCTCTTCAGCGACAACTGCAAAGCCTTTTCCGGCATCGCCCGCATGCGCTGCCTCAATGGAAGCGTTTAGGGCAAGGAGATTGGTCTGATTGGATATCGCTATAACGTCGGCGTTGTTGGCCTCCAGTTTGTCAAGATAACCCTCTATCGTGGAAAGGACCACCTTGAGATTCTGGGCAAAATCATTCACCTCAGTCATGGAATCGGAAATGCTGATGGTCTGGGACGCATTATCGGCACTTGAGCGCTCGATCTGCGCGATGGAAGCCAGCAGATTATCAAAATTGTCGTTGATCCCGGAACCCAGTGATGATTTCTTCTCATTCATCTCATCGTGGGCCTTCTGAACCTCGTCAGCCAGAGCCACTGCCCTGTCCTTCTCCTCATATGCCCTGTCCTTAATGTAATGGACACAGTTATGATGATGGCTGAAGCCGTTGTAGATCGCATAGGTCATCTCCCTGCAGGTATCATATCCGCAGCAGCCGCAGTCGATATGCTTCTTCACCTCTGTGTCCTTATTCATCGTGCGGTAAATATTCTCGATCTCCGAAGGCGAAGGTATGCGGTAGGCGCACTCCTTACTCCTGTCCGTATACTTTCTCACAAAATCGTCAAGACGAAGATCGGCAAACTGCTTGTTGAGCGCATCCATTCTCTTCTTGGGCGGTATCGACCTGCTCCAGGCAGACTTCTTGGTCTCATTTTTGCTGTCAGAGCGGATTTTCTGGATATTTGCAAAGACATCTTCATTCATGGTCTTGCGGTTATCGACACCCGTGCCGTACAGACATCCGTTGGTGCAGTTTAGCGCGTCGATGAACAGATAAGGGAGCTTTCCGCCCTTTATGCGGTCCTTATTCCTCCTGAGGTATTCATACATATGATGCTCACCCTCCATCTGGCGGACGAGAGCATCTTCACCCAGAAGCCAGTATACGTTTTCCTTGAGGCCGCCGGGCATCGGATAGATCGATCCGAGGCCGTACTCGATCTCATCCTTATAAGGCACGGCACCGCTTACCGGATGCTTTTTCAGATAATCGACAAGTCTCGAGAACGTCAGATTATAAGAAACATAGCCGTGATTATTCGGATCGTCGATCTCGTTCTTCTTGGCTATGCAGGGACTGATAAATGCCAGTTTGTCACTTACACCGAGATACTTCTTCACATAGATCGCGCCGCACATCATAGGACTCTGCACAGGCATGAGCTTGGGAAGAAGTTCAGGCAGATAGCGCTCTATGTATCCGACAACAGCCGGACAGGGCTGTGATATGCTTCCGTAGTAGTTTCTCTCGGTAATATACTTTATATAAGCCCATGTGGTGATATCAGCTCCGAAAGATACACTGATAAAGCGGTTGACTCCCAGCTTTTTGAGCATGCCAAGATACTTCTCATATTCATGAGGATAGTTGGCGAGAAACGCAGGTGCGATCAGCACGGATATCTTCTGTCCGCGGCGCAGATCCTCAAAGAACTTCTCAACATCGTCAATGTACTCTCTCGCGCCGTGCTCACAGGCATCGATACAGGCACCGCAGGCAATACACTTATTCGGATCCACCTCGATGACGTTGCCTCTGTCCTTTTCCACGGCAATGTTCGCACCGATACAGCTGCAGGCTCTTATGCAGCGGTTACAACCGATACACTTTTCATTCGTTTTTACAAGACTCATACGCATAACCCCCGATGAAAAAACAAAACTATTCTTAACGATACAACAAAATCATCAGTTTTTCAATGAATTTTTCTTTTTTTTCGGATAGTGTTATTTTCCGCAGTAATCCCGTATAATCGTTATATAAAGATGTAACTGACAGACAAAACAGATAGGCAGATTCCCGAAAGGAGATATGTCATGGCTGATGTGAAGATCGGATTTGCCGAAGATATGCGAAGAATTAATGATTATGACGTGTTTGATCTTGAACAGATGCTTCAGGGCGTCCTTGGCTTTATCCCGTACATGAAAAATCCTGTCGTACAGGTACCTGTGGATGACGCATCAGACAAAAGGCGCGACGTGAACCTTCAAACCACTGCCAAAGAACTCTTCGAAGGGTTTGACAGTATCTCCTCCATAGGAGAAATGGAAGAATGGGAAACCAGGACGCGGGAATTTCTGGGCATAATTGAGGAAGCCATAGACAGAGAGCCCAGCACGAAAAGCTTCGATACAAGATATACGCTGGAAAAGGGAAATTTCTTCTTTTACCAGTTCGAGCATTGCAGGAATACGGCAGGCGCCGACGTCAAAAAAGCGGATCCCATACGGGCGGACATCAAAAGCGCCCGCACATATGAGCAGATCAACGCCATCCTCAGCGGATTGGTTAAGATCGATGTCCCCGACTATACCCGTAAGATAATCGACGGCCGGATCAAAGAGGCCATCCGGCTTATGGGCGACAGATATACCAAGGCGCTCGCGGATACTTCTTCACCCTCGCATCCCATCTCGGGATTCAGAGAGCTGCCATGGGTTCTCGAGTCCGCCTGCAGAGCGATGGAGATCGATCCCGCGATCCCCGATGATATAGTATCCAAAGGTTATGCGGCCAAAAAAAGCGCGGCGATCGAGAAATTTCTTGAACCTCATGACAAAGAGCTTGATGACCTCGCGCAGAGGATCGCGGACATACAGAATATCAAAGACAGAATGGACAAGGAGGGAAGCCGCTTCTTCGGCGATTCCACGGAATACAAGAACATGAGGCGGGCCGTGGACCATGTGTGCGATATGGCTGCGAACGGCATGGACTTCTCGAATCCCGACAGTATTGCTGATATGAAGCATGCTCTGTCCGGTCTCAATGAGGAGGCACAGAAATATGCGGATAAAGAGGCCTACAAAAACAAAAGGACATCGACAGGCATCTCACGTAAAAACATGGCTCTTACGCTTATAGAACTGACATCCGCAAGGGAAAACGAGACGCATGTGACGAAGGCTCCCGCCGACCTGCGGCACAGTAAAAGTGACAAAAAGGGCAATAAGAGAAGCTTCAAAGAACTCATCGACGAGGAGAGAGAAAACAATCGAAACGAGTTCAAGCACACCAAGGATTCCGTTCGCCCCGCAAGACAGCGTAAAACTTCTGATCCGCAGGCGACAGGTCAGGCAAAGATATGATATAAACCCTGATTACCCGGCCATCGACAGCAGTTTATCCCTGTCCACCGCCGGACTGTAAAGATATCCCTGATACAGGAGACAGCCGATCTGTTCAAGTGCTTCCTTCTGCTCAGTTGTCTCCACAAACTCGGCAAGAACATTGAAGTTCAGTGACTTTGACAGATATACGATGGAATTGATGATCTCCTTTGTGCGGTCGTTAGTGAGAAGCGATTTCACCAGATTGCCGTCAAGCTTAACAAGATCAAACTGGTTATGCTGCAGATACTGGAGCGAGGTATGCCCCATGCTGAAATCATCCAGCGCAAAGGTATATCCGAAGGAACGGATCTTTCGTATGAGCTCTCCCGTTTCCTCCGAGGTTACAAGCGCTGTCTCTTCGGTGATCTCCAGACAGATATTACCGGGCTTCAGGTGCTGATCGCCTGAGAGCTCACCGATAAATCTCAGAAATCTCTTATCATATAGTGTCGTGACCGTCACATTTACGCTCAGTTTGAACTTACCGCCAAAACTGTTCCTGAAGGCCTCCGAATCGCGCACGGAGGTCTCTATGATATAAGTTTCCAGATCGTAGAGAATCCCGCTCTCCTTAGCCAGCCGGATAACAAGCGGCGGATAGACGATGCCGTACCTTGCGTGATTCCACCTGAGCAGTGCCTCGGCACCGATACACTTCCCCTCATTGTCAAACTGCGGCTGGTATTTCATTGTTAGCGGACTCTCTATACTGACACCGGGTGCATTGGATGCGGATGCCGCCAGGGTTGCCTGCAGATCGTTGGCAAGCTGCTTTGCAAGGCGCCCTGCATTCCCTTCACATTCGGTAAGTACGACTTCCTCCGTAGTCTCCTCGCACTTCTTCAATATGGCGACAAGCTCGTTCATCGCAGAAGAAGACTCATCTCCCGCCTTCTTTTCGTACATTATCACGAACGGTGCGTAACAAGCAATTGAAATGATGATATTGAGCACCTGGACTATCACACCCCTGACAGAACCAGTGGCGAGATATCCGCCAAAGACCGCCGGTATCGTCCATACGACCGAATTCGTCACCTCCGGCATAAAGCCGGCTCTGGTAAGCAGATAGGCATTGGAATAGCAAAGGATCGGCGACAGTATAAACGGTATCATGAGAAGCGGATTATATATGACAGGAAGTCCGAAGACCATCAGTTCCCCGATGTTAAAGAGACTTGGAATAAAAGCCATTTTCGACAGTCTCTTCGTCGAGCTGCGCTTTCCGAAGATGATAAGTGCAAGCATCAGACCCAGCGTGCACCCGGTGCCTCCCATGTTGACAAAGGTATCTATGAAGCTCTTCGAAACGATCTCACCTGGGATTATGGCAGCAAACATATCCTCTGCCACCTGATTCAGTACATTGTTCCCGTGAATACCGAAGCACCACATTATGCTGATCAGCACTATGAACAGAAGTCCGCTTGCATAGGAGCGGTGCATCCTATAGAAGATGAAATCCACGGCCTTCATGAACAGGTGCTGAAAGCTCTGCACGCCGAAACACACCGTGATCAGGTAGTTGCCGACCGCAAAGCACATCGTGACTGCAAGAAACGGAAGAATCACATGGAGAGCCGCATTGAATACGGAATCGGCGCCGTCTATATAAACTGCTCTTCTCGTTCTGAAGAGATTCTCGAATTTCTGAAACAGCGCTGAACCAATTATTCCGGCCAGAAGTGCGCTGAAAACACCCTGTCCGCTAAGGAGCGAGAAATCAGGGTTTCCCGCATAGAATCCGGAAAAGAATCCCACGAGGATGAAAAAGCCGGTGATACAGCCAAGCAGGCTGCCAAATCTGAATACAAGTCTCGAACCCTCCTCGGTATGATTGATATAAGACTGGTTGAGGGCAATTGTCATATATACCGCCAGTATCCCGACCGTCGTAGCCTGCACTGTCTGGATCAGACTCCTTAAAGCCCCGCCCAGAAAAGTGTCCAGAAAATTCTGATATGCCATAACCGGAAATCCGTTCAGCAGCACTGTAACGCTGCCTATGAACAAAACCGGTATCACCATAGCCAGTCCGGTCCTGATCGACCGTGCCACGATTGATGCCATTTTTTTGAACGATGCCTTCATTTTCGCCCCCAAAGTTCTGTCTTAGCCTTCTGTTTAGAAAATCCTGTCTTTCCCGGTTCTTAAAGACCACCCGTGGATGTTATCATAAATGATATATCTTTACAATCTTCAGCCGGAATACACTTTTTCTCTCTGGATATAAAAGCTCAGAATAAACAGCAGTGAATCCACGGGGATCTTTACCGCGACCTCGGGAATGCCTGGGAAGAGCCGGTGCCCAAAGCTCACAAAAAACGCACTTAACAGCATGATCACGATCACAAGCGCAAAATAACGTACCGCGGATGCCGCCTTGTTACTCTTGCTCTTAAATACGATCTTATAATTCACAATAAAATTGTAAGACGCCGAGATGCACCTGGCCAGCACCGTCGACAGCACTATATAATCTATGATCCGGCTTCCGATACCTCTGGTCAGTGCACAGAACAATGCAAAAAACAGTATATCCACCACACTGCTTGACAGCGATGATACCAGAAACTTCAGAAACAGCACATATATCATGAAGGAATCCCTGACCGGATTGAAATGGCTTGACTTGTTCCCGTCTATATAGATGGTTTCGATCGCAACTTCGCGTATCGGAACGCCATGATCCTTCGAGGCAATGAGCATATTGGTCTCAAATTCGTATCTCTCACCTTTTTCTGTG
>JAILRI010000061.1 GCA_024698555.1 Lachnospiraceae bacterium | reverse complement strand
CCATCACATTGAGAGATTCTTAAAAAACCGGACCGAATGCTTGACGGCTTTAGCGATAGCACACGCCTGAAAGCCTCGCCGTAGCCCGCTACGTCTGCGTTTTCAGACATGTACTCTCGGGCAAGCATTCGGCGCATTAGTCCAGTTATTTCGCGATCGATGTACTTCGATGCGGGGGCGGGTCTGAATAGTTACATTTTATTTATGCAGAGTTGACTTATGAAAAAAAAGAAACTGAAATTAATAACGGGCTTGTCCGTTCTGACTTTGGTGATCATTTTGACCGCTTTATCGGGGGTGACGGTTGCGCAGGCGGCATCGAAGAAAAGTAAGGAACCGGAGCCGACGCTGCGCAAGGAAAGCGTGACGCTGTACGTGGGCTGGGAGCCTTACGAGATATTTATAGACGATCTGGATGAGGAGGCGACAGTCACCTATAAGTCTACCGCGCCGGAAGTGGCCTCAGTGGATGAGGAAGGAGTGGTTTACCCCGGAAAAAAGGGCACCGCGACCATAAAAGTGACGGTTAAGGTTCCGGGTGTGGGCAAATATAAGCTGAAGCTGGCGGTAAAGGTGAAAAAGCCGGATTATACCGTCACAGACTATACGGATGCCATTACGACCAACGGCAGCTATATCTTCACGCTGAAGCGCCACGGATATGACGGGGAGGTAAGCTGGTTCCTCAGGGGCTCGCAGTTTGCCAACATCGAGGCAGTGGGAGCCACGGACTGCATCATCAGGGGCAAAGCCGTGGGAGATGTGACGCTCAGCGTTACGTCGAACAACAAAACCACTTTTTTTGATATTCACGTGTATGAAGGAACCGGCACGGCTTTCAGGATCACCGAGCAGAAAGACCCGTATAACGGCAATTACATGACCCGCGGTGATTACAACAAATATACCAGGGATTATTATGTGGTCCGGTCGTATCTCGAGCGGCTCGCGAGCCTGGGCGGCGGAATGCTCATATTTTCAAAGGGGACCTATACGATCACCAATACGCTGTGTATTCCGTCCAATACCACGATCCTGATAGAGGACGGGGCGAGGATAGTCAAGACGGACTATACCGGTTCAAACTGGCTCAATGCCACGCAGTCGCTGTTTCAGACGGTTTCGTATTTTCATACTACAAATAAATTCACCGAGTATAATGGGGAGCATGATATAACCATAAAGGGCGAGGGCAGTGCCTGCATCGATCTGAACTTTGTCAAATGCACCGCTCTGGTGGCGTGCCATTGTGAGCGGCTCTATGTGGAGGGCGTGGCGTTTAAGAACCTGAATTCCCTGCATTTTAT
Source organism: Lachnospiraceae bacterium (assembly GCA_024698555.1). Taxonomy (GTDB): domain Bacteria; phylum Bacillota; class Clostridia; order Lachnospirales; family Lachnospiraceae; genus RUG11977. Next base: position 15,533 of record JAILRI010000061.1, on the reverse strand, counting down.
CGAGCTGGACGCTTCCCGGGATGTGCATATCACAAACAATCTGTTCTCGGGCTGCGTGGAATCGCCGACACAGCGCAAAGAAGCGATCAATCTCGATACTCCGGATGTGAATACCGGCGGCTTCTCCCAGGACTGGACCAGCTATGACTGCACGCCCGATCTGGATGTCTGGATCACCGGCAACGTGTTTGAAAATCTGGAAACGGCTATTGGTACGCATAAATACACCGAAGGAAAGTATCATACCAATATTTTCATCGAATTCAATACCTTTGTGGATGTTACCAGCTATGTGATCAGGATGATGAACTGGAAGGACAGCGTGATCAGCGGTAATTATTTCCTGCTGAACGATCTGCCGGAAGATACAAAGACTGTAAATGCGGTGGTCTTAAACGGTGCCATCAATCCTACCGTAACTGCCAATTATTTCAGGAACTTTACGACCGCGATCACGGCGGCGCATTGGAAAAACAAAGGTCTGGGCAAGGAGTACGAGGAGACGGACAACGACATAAAGGCCTCCAACATCCGCGCCATGCGTAAAAATGAGGTGGTTGACTGCGTCAATGATTATTTTGAGGTGTACAGGATGTTCGGAGATACTTCGGAAGAATCGCTGATGACATACAAGTTTTATAATTAAAGATTTTGTCGAAAAAACCCGCAGTGCCGGAAGCATGCTGCGGGTTTTATATTTTTTCTTTACTGCTTATGATCTTTTCAGCTATGGACCGCTTGGAAGAGGAGGTATCCATGGCTGTCTTCTCTATGTAACGGTGCGCCTCCTCCTCGCTCATGCCCTCTGACTCTATGAGTATCCATTTGGCGCGGTTTACCAGGCGGATCTCTTCCATCTTCTGTTCCAGGGAAGGGAGCTTCTCTTCGGAAGCGCGCATGCGCTCACGCGCGGATTTAAGCCACATCAGAGCCATGGAAAGAGTTCCCGTGGCAAAAGGCTTTCCCATCACGAATACACCCTGCTCTATCAGTCTGGAATTGGTCTCCTCAAGTATATCGTTTTTGACAATGATCATACAGACGCTGTTTTTGCTGTGGCACACATCTACCGCGAAGCTGTTGCCGTGGTCATCGGGCAGCGGCGAATTGATTATGACGATGTCGTAGTTTTTCTCAAGGAATTTACGTTTGGCAGCAGATACGTTCGGAGCGTAGATCACAGGGGAAAAACCCGATTCCGTAAGGAGCGGCGAAAGGAGGGCATTGAACTTTTCCGAAGCTGAAACGACCAGAGCACTGTAAGTCCTGGTATCAAAGATCACGATAATCCCCCCCTTTTCTATTGCTTATTTAATCTGCAGCCGCAGTTTACAAACCTCTTTCGTGTTCGTTATATAAGCATTTACATTACTTGCAATATGCCATGATCACTTCCTGCGGCAGGCATGAACGTATAAACTCGCTGTCCAGGCATGTCCTGATCGCTTCGGATTTGCCTGCCGGAAGCCTTTTGTAGGATTGAAGGGTTTCCGGATCGGCTGTCGAAAGATTGATGTCGGTTTTGGCGGGAAGCTCCAGGCTGTTATCTATTCCGTACATGGCGGCATATATCAGGATCGCGTAAGCAAGATAAGGATTGGCCGAAGGATCGGGGGAGCGCAGCTGGGCATATTTAAAATCGCTGCGTTCGCCGGGGAATCTCACCAACTGGGAGCGGTCCGTGCCGGACCAGGTGACATAGCCGGGCGCCTTGTAGGTTCCGAGCCTCATATAGCTTTCATCGGAAGGATTTAAGAACAGAGTCATATCACAGATCCTGTCGAGGATGCCGGCTATGGCGAGGGGCATTACATCCCTTCCCGAACGGGTATCCGTGACGGAGAATTTAACGTGCATTCCGCTTCCGGGGCGGCTCTTGATGGGTTTGGGACCGAAATCGACCTTAAGACCGTTTCTGGCTGCGACCACATTGACTACATTGAAAAAAGTGATGGCATTGTCGGCGGCGTGCAGCGCGTCGGAGTGCCTGAATTCGATCTCGTTCTGTCCGGGACCCGCCTCATGATGCGAGCTTTCGGGACATATCCCCATGCTTTCGAGAGTCAGGCAGACTTCACGCCTGACATTTTCACCTTTATCCAAAGGGGCAATATCCATATAACCTGCCTGATCATACGGAACGCCGGTGGGTTCACCGTTTTCATCGAGTTTGAACAGGTAAAATTCGGTTTCTGAGCCGAAATCAAAAGAAAGGCCTTTCGCTGCCGCGGCGTCGACCGCGTATTTGAGAATACGGCGTGTATCGCATTCAAAGGCTGTTCCGTCAGGCTTTGTAATGTCGCAGAACATACGGATCACGCGGCCGTGTTCCGGACGCCAGGGCAGGATCGCCAGAGTGGACGGGTCGGGACGCAGCACCAGATCCATGGGAACAGGCTGGCCAAATCCGGCCACGGATGTTCCGTCGATCATGATCCCGCTGTCAAATGCCCTGCTCAGCTCGGCAGGCATGATGGAAATGTTTTTCTGCTTGCCGTAAATATCGCAGATCGCCAGACGTATGAACTTGACATCTTCTTCCTCTACGAACTGCATAACCTCTGCTGCCGTGTAATTCATGATACGCCCCCCTTTTTTTACAGGATTCTTTTCTTTATCCGGGCCGGAGATAAATGCCGGTATTTAGACGGATCTCGGCTCAACGGACATATTTTGCCGGAAATAAAAGTCTCTTGCCGGCTCACACAGGTTACATGGTATCACATGTAAAAAATATATTCAACAAAAACGTTCATATCCATTGTTCTACACAGAAAGAATGTTGTCCGAATATATTTTTTTTGCCAGCTCCTATTGACTTTACGGATTTTGTGCAAATCATACAAAAGAGGGTCGGCCTGTTTGTTTGAAATGTTCAGAAGCATGTTAATCAGGGCTTAATATTTTGATCGGTTATTAACAATTTGGGGTTCAAAATGAGCGATTAAATGAGTTATTCACCAATTTATTAACATTATCAACAAAAATGCACCACATTTGTAGTCAGAAAAAAGCCTGTCAAGTTCGAATGTTCGTTTTGTCATTTGTGATAAATTTACAAAAAAGAGCAATTTCCTATTGACTCTGAAAGTTCCCCGTATATACAAATCAATTGAGGGTATTCCACAAAATATTCTGAAAAAAATATTAAAAATTAAAAAGTTTCTCAATATTTCGCTTGCGATTTTAGTGAAAATATGTTAGAATCTTTCTATCTTAAAGCAGGCGGGTCAGATCCGGTCTTTCACTGCAGACGGTAATGACGGTTTCCCGGATAACGCGGGTTCTGCAGTTTTCGGATCGCTTAAGGAGCCGCTTGCGGGATATATTAACGCAGATGGGAGCCGGAAAGGGTATTTCGGAGGTCCGCAGCGTGACATAAGGACAGTTACGCACGTGCAGGCAGATTATTCTTCAAGTGCGACGGACTGCGAACGGAGGTGGTATTATGTTGTACACGATCAACGGCAAAAACATCGAGGTAGGCAACAGGCTCAAGAATGCGATCTATGAGAAGGTCGGCAAGCTTGAGCGCTATTTTACCCCCGACACCGAGGTTCATGTGACCATGTCGGTAGAGCGTGAGGTGAACAAGATCGAGATCACGATACCTGTGAAGGGCAGCATTATCCGGGCCGAGGAGCAGGCTGAGGATATGATGGCTGCCATAGACCTGGTACAGGATGTTCTCGAGCGCCAGGTAAAGAAGTACCGCAGTAAGCTGTCGGATGTACGCGCTGAGCGCACCGAACCCGACTTTACGGATGAATATGATGACGACGAGACCATTCATATAGAACGAATGAAGAAGTTTGCGATCAAGCCCATGGATCCGGAGGAGGCCTGCATCCAGATGGATATGCTCGGCCACAGCTTCTATGTGTTCCGCAACAGCGAGACCGAAGAGGTCAACGTAGTATACAGGCGCAAGAACGGAACCTACGGACTTATCGAGCCCGAGGCATGAGATCATAAACTAATTTGAACAAAGGCGTTCAAATACATACCGATGTATTTGAACGCCTTATATATTTTACTACTGTTTTTAATTGGGGGAAATAAAAATGGCTGAAAACAGAAAAAAAGGCAGCAGGCTTACTCTGAAAAGAACTCTGGTTATGTACGCGCTGATCCCGTTATCGGTGGGACTTATCATTCTCGGAACGATAGCGGCGGTCATACTGACTCAGAGCATCGAGGCGAACATAAGGGAGGAGCTGGTTATCGCGTCTTCCGGACTGATGGAATACTATACATTTGATCTGGAGACCGAAACAAATCTGGTAGACGGGTTCTGCGCGTATGATCCTGAGGAATATATCGATAAGATAGCTAAAAATACAGGTATCGATCTTACCCTGTTCAGGGATAACGTGAGGTTTATGACCTCCATCATCGGCCCGGACGGGAAGCGAATAGAAGGAACCGAGGCCAGCGCTGAGGTTTGGAACACCATAAAAGCAGGCAACGATTATTACAGTGATGATGTGGTGATCAACGGGATAGACTATTATGTTTATTACCTGCCCATCGTTATTCACGGTGATCTCGTAGGTATGGCATTTTCGGGCAAGCCCGCGACCTCTGTGAGACTGGCGGAAAAAGAGCTGTATTTTACCATCATAGGCATTGTCGTTGTCCTTGAGACGCTGTTTCTGATCATGGCGATGTTCATTTCAAGAAAGATATCCGCTCCGATCATTGTAGTTAAAGAGGGAATCGAGAAGCTGTCCAACGGAATAGGGATCTGAGTGGTTCATTTAAGCTTCCGCTGCTTTCTTTGCCGCTTCTTCGGCGGCTTTTTTTGCGGCTTCGAGGCGGGCCATTTCCTCGGCCTCCTCTTCCTTCTGCTTGCGCAGGCTCTTCATGGCGACTGAAAGCTGGGCGGCATCGTTGCGGGTGAGGATATGCTCGTGGTGGATGGCCGTGATGAGCTCACCGTTGTGGCGCACTATCCCGTCCACGTAGCCGGTCTGGTCACTCTGAAGTATGAAAGGAAGAGTTGCCTGGACATCTTCGGTCACGGCACCGATCTCGTATACTGTATCAACAAGGCATCCGATGCACCCATCGGAGCAGTTGACAAATATGATGTCCCTGTTGGGCTTCGGTGCCATCCCGGTATTGAACCGGATATGCAGGTCGCAGACAGGAACCCATTCGCCTCTCAGCTCGGTAACTCCCGCGATGCAGCGGGGAGCGCCCGGCAGTATGGCGATATTGCTGTAATGCTCGACTGTCCGCACATACAGGCTGTTAAATGAATATTTCTGGTTGTTTACGCCGAAAATGACCTGGGTTCCGTACATAGTCCTTCTCCTTTCTTCTTACATGCGATCACATTCCTCTTCAGAAAGCTTATTTCAAATCGGCACTTTAATACTATATCGATATCAACCCGCATTAAACCATCACTCCACATCTCCGCCCTTATAAGGAGGGCATCCCTGCTTGAGCCATTTGAGATAACCGTTGATAAACAGATCTATATCGCCGTTGAGCACTGCGTCGGCATTGGAGGTGCTGACACCGTTGCGCAGATCCTTGATCATCTTATAGGGCTGCAGGAAGTAAGACCTGATCTGGCTTCCGAAGTTGTTATCCTTGACTTCACCGCGGATATCGGCGGTCTTATCTAAGTTCTCCTGCTGTTTGAGGAGTAGCAGGCGCGACTTTAAGATCTGCATCGCCTTGTCTTTATTTTGATACTGTGAACGCTCATTCTGACAGGAAACCACGATACCTGTGGGGAAATGCGTGATCCTGATGGCGGATGAGGTCTTGTTGACCTTCTGACCGCCGGCGCCCGAAGAACGGAATATGTCTATGCGGATGTCATCGTCGGGAATTTCGATGTCAAGATCCTCTTCAATATCCGGCATAACGTCGCAGGAAACGAAGGAAGTCTGCCTCTTGCCCTGCGCGTTGAAGGGCGACATGCGTACCAACCTGTGCACACCGTGCTCGGATTTTAAGTATCCGTAAGCGTTGGTGCCGTTGACCTGGAAGGTAACCGACTTGTAACCGGCCTCGTCGCCTTCGAGCAGGTCCAGCAGATCGATGGAGAAACCCTTCGCCTGAGCCCACATGGAATACATGCGATACATCATGCTGGCCCAGTCGCAGGCCTCGGTTCCGCCGGCTCCCGCGTGAAGAGTGACTATCGCGTTATCCTTGTCAAACTCGCCGTCCAGCAGAGTGGAAATACGCATGTCCTCAAAAGCCTTCACAAAGCTGTCGAAATCCGCCTGTACCTCGTCCACCATGGACTCGTCGTTTTCCTCGTTCACCATGTCTATCAGGTCATAGATGTCATCAAAGCGTTTCCTGATCTCATCGTAGCCGGCAATCGTGTCTTTGAGGTTTTTCAGCTCCTTCATGTAATTCTGGGCTTTCGCCGCGTCATTCCAGAAGCCGTCCTCCCCCATGATGCCTTCGATCTCTTCCACGCGGTAAGCCTTGTTTTTGAGATCCAAAGAGGCACCCACCTCTTCAAGAGGTTCTTTATACTGGTTAAGTTCGTATTTGATCTGATCTAATGCTACCATACTTTATCCTTTACTCGTACTTTCCGCTGTCCTTGCAGCAGAACTTATATTTCTTACCCGAACCGCAGGGGCAGGGGTCGTTGGGCATGATCTTGCGGCCGGCACGGCGCTTGGGAGCATTGGTCACGGTATCATCCTTGTTGGTTCCCGTCTCCTTAGCCACCTGCTCACGCTCGATCTTGCGCTCTACCTGTACGCGCAGCAGCATGCGCACGGTATCCTCCTGAATGCCGTCGATCATCTCCTGGAACATGTCAAAGCCCTGCAGCTTATATTCGTCCACGGGATTTCTCTGCGCAAATGCCTGCAAACCTATACTCTGACGCAACTGATCCATATCATCGATATGATTCATCCATTTTGAGTCGATGGCTCGCAGCAAAATGATACGCTCTACCTCGCGGAACTCGTCCTTTATGGGGAACTCGGCTTCCTTGGCCTCGTAAAGTCTGACCGCCTCTTCCTTGAGCCGCTGGGTCAGTCCGTTTTTCTTACCGTGTTCACGCTCCTCCTCGGTCAGCTCCACCCTGTTCATAGGGATGATGGGCAGCAGCATCTCGTTGAGCTCATTCATATCCCAGTCTTCGGGATCCTGATCATCTCTGATACAGGAGTTGACCGATTTCTCGACTGTATCCTGAACCATGCGGATGATGGTGTCATGCATATTTTCACCATCAAGAACGCGGCGTCTCTCGGTATATATGATCTCGCGCTGCTCGTTGTTGACTTCGTCATACTCCATCAGGCTCTTGCGGATGCCGAAGTTGTTGTTCTCTATCTTCTTCTGGGCGCGTTCGATAGCGTTGGAGAGCATCTTGTGATGGATCTCCTGGCCGTATTCGATGCCCATGGTCTTGAACACGTTCATCATACGCTCGGAACCGAACAGGCGCATCAGATCGTCTTCAAGCGAGATGTAGAACTTCGATTCACCGGGATCGCCCTGACGTCCGGAACGTCCGCGCAGCTGGTTGTCGATACGCCTTGCTTCATGTCTTTCGGTACCGATGATACGCAGGCCGCCCACAGCCTTGACTCTCTCTGCTTCCTCCGCGATATCCTCGGCACTGCGTTTTTTCTTCGAGCTGTCCTCGTCCTCGCCGACAATACCTACGTCATTGCTGCCTCCGAGCTTGATATCGGTACCACGTCCGGCCATGTTGGTCGCGATGGTCACTGCCCCGAAACGACCGGCCTGGGCTACAATCTCAGCCTCCATCTCATGGAACTTCGCGTTCAGTACGTTATGCTTGATCCCGCGCTTCTTCAGGTAGAAGCTGAGCTCCTCGGAAGCCTCGATGGTAATGGTGCCGACGAGTACGGGCTGTCCTTTCTCATGGGCTTCGCAAATGGCGTCGATGATGGCCTCGATCTTCTCTTTATGGGTCGTATAAACGGCATCTTCATAATCCTTACGGATAACAGGCTTGTTCGGAGGGATGCTGACCACATCCATCGAGTAGATCTCGCGGAATTCCTTGTCCTCGGTAATAGCAGTACCTGTCATGCCGCATTTTTTCTCGTATTTGTTGAAATAATTCTGTAAAGTGATGGTTACCAGAGTCTTCGACTCACGGTTGACCTTTACGTGCTCCTTCGCTTCGATCGCCTGGTGCAGTCCGTCCGAATAGCGCCTCCCGGGAAGTATACGTCCGGTAAAATCGTCTACGATCAGGACTTCGTTGTCTTTGACCACGTAATCCTTGTCACGGAACATCAGGTTATGAGCACGCAGCGCAAGTATAATGTTATGCTGGATCTCTAAGTTCTCCACATCGGCAAAGTTGTCGATATGGAAGAACTGCTCGACCTTTTCCACACCGCGGGCTGTAAGGTTTACGGTCTTTTCTTTTTCATTGACTACGAAATCGCCGGTTTCTTCGGGCTCCTCGCCGCCGAGCTTCGCAGCCATCAGGGTGTCCATCCTGCTCATTTCGGTCTCGGTACCGCGCTCCAACTGCCGTGCCAGGATATCGCACATCTCATAGAGCTTGGTGGACTTGCCGGACTGTCCGGAAATGATAAGGGGCGTTCTTGCTTCATCGATAAGCACCGAGTCCACCTCGTCGATAACCGCGAAATGCAGCGCGCGCTGAACCATCTGCTCCTTATAGATGACCATATTGTCACGCAGATAGTCAAAACCGAACTCGTTATTGGTACCGTATGTGATATCGCAGGCGTAGGCAGCCCTGCGCTCGTCATTGTCCATACTGTTCAGGATATAGCCGCAGCTTACGCCCATGAATTCATAAATGTGACCCATGTTCTCGGCGTCACGTTTGGCCAGGTAATCGTTGACCGTGACTACATGCACGCCCTGTCCGTCAAGGGCATTTAAGTAAACCGCAAGTGAAGATGTAAGTGTCTTTCCTTCACCTGTGAACATCTCCGCGATACGGCCCTGGTGAAGTATGATCGCTCCCAGGATCTGCACATGGAAGGCGCGCATGCCTAAAGTCCTTACACCGGCCTCCCTGGCCGCCGCAAACGCTTCGGGCAGCAGATCATCGAGAGTCTCTCCGCCTGAAAGCCTCTCTTTAAACTGACGGGTCATATCCTTTAATTCCGCGTCGGACTTCGCCTGCATCACAGGCTCCAGGTCTTCGACCTTCTGAGCCAGCTTCTCTATACGTTTGATCTCGCGCTCACTGCGCGTCTTGAACAATTTCATCAATAATCCTCCAAACACATAATTAGATTCATTATACCATCAAATTTCTGATTATTCAACCACTGAAAAAATAATTGGATACTTTTGACAGTTTTTATATTCCGAATGACTTCCGGAAGCAAAAAATGCTTGAAAAAACAGTAGATAGTATGTTATAATAAATTAGATGTTTTTTTACCCTTTTGTTTTAAAAGAATGGAGATTTCTATGGACAGTAATGTTATGACAAATGTTCAAAAACTGCTTGAGGGACAGATCAGTTATTCATCCGGCAATCTTGCTTTCAATATGCTGATCAACAGGCTGAAACGCAAGGTCAGCGAGGATCCCGGCTGCATTTCCAGCTGTCTCAAGGAAATTGAAGATTTCGGCACCAAGTATCCCAAGGTTGCCGCTGCGGACTTTTCCGCAATCGCATCCCTGTGATTCAAGGAGGATTATACAATGCTTACAACATTAGAAAATACGATCAGTATGATCAATGAGGGCAAAGTCCTGCTCATCGCGGGAGATGACTCGCTTCTTTCGCAGCTTCCTTCGGGTAAGTGGATCGCCGGTACGACTCCTTATTTTATCACCGATGAAGGCGGAATTAAGACAAAAGACAGGCTTTTTGTCAATGAGGTAGACTATGCAACAAAAGTCAGCGTGAACGTATATGGCAAGTACAATGTGTTCCAGATCGTGGAAGACTGCTTTGATAACGGATTGACCGCGCTGGTGCTTCCCTTCGGGGCAGAGGTTACCGCGAAGTACGCGAAGGAAGCCCCCGATGTGGAGGAGCTGCTGATGCATCCCACCGTCGGCTGGGTATCCGGCTTTGATCTTGACACGGACAGCGTGGCGAAGGTCTATGACGGAACTACAGGCAAGGCATACACCGATAAGGGCGTGGCCATGCATATCGAGCTTCCTGAAGGCAAGACCGCGATGATCAATATCGTCAATATTTTCGAAGACGACAAGACCGATCCCGTTATCACCTTCAGTGATAATTCACTTGAGGTTACCAAATGCAGCGTAAACGGCCAGGAGGTTGTTTTCGCCGACTATATCCGTAAGAAGGGCATCAATACCCAGATGCCGCTGGTTGCCGACTATAATGGCGTATACATCAATACATCGATCAAGGCGGTCGGTGACGGCAAGGTAAGCCTCTATGCGCCGGTATTTAAAGGACATGAGTACCGTTTTGCCACCTCGGTTTCCAACTACGCCGAGAAATTCAAGAGCAAGATCGAGTCTGCCGGAGCGACCAAGCCCGTATTCTCCTGCAACTGCATACTAAACTATCTCTACGGTGAGCTTGAAGGCAAGAAGACGCCTCCGTATGCCGGACCCATTACCTTCGGCGAGATCGCGTACCAGCTGATAAACCAGACGTTGGTATATTGCGAGATCGAGTGATGAAATATATACAGCAAACCGGATCGTTTTATTCCGGTTTGTTTGCATTTAGGACGAAACAGATCGTCCCTGACAATGAGTATGTGTGTTACTTACAAATTAAGCCGCCGCACCGGTAAAGTGCGGCGGCTTCTTGTGCGATAAACGAATGCCCCCAGCTATAAGCTTGCTTATAAGCTGAGGGCTGAGTGAACGGTCATCGAGCGGACTTGTACGCGAGATGACTCATCGTATCGAGTAGGAGGGGGCAAGCCGCCTCCTACTCGATTTATACGATAAGCCTTTTACTTACTCTTCTCGGCATTTTTCCATACCGCGTACAGATCCATGTCCTGGTTCACCTTGGTTGAACTGTCCACCAGAGGCTGAACCGGACCCATAACATGACTGTTGGTTCCTTCGGAGAAGGGATTTGTAGTCCAGCCAACAAGCTCGTATTCATCAGGAACGATCAATTCAATATCGTCCAGGGTGGGGAGATCGCCAAGCGGACTGCCTTTTTCCAATATTTTCCAGGCGGCATCTGAATTAAGTATGCCTATGTCTCCTGCGTCAAAGTAGACCAGAGCCTTTTCTTTGGCGGGTGCGTCAATCACAAAAACCTTTACGGTAGCTGTTTTATTGGCTTTATTGGAGTTGGATGTAGCTTTGTTAGCCTTTGCGTATATGGTGATAATGGCGGTACCACAACCCTTGGCTGTAATCTTTCCGGAGGTTGCACCGACAGTAACGACAGTTTTATCTGACGAAGTGAATCTGATCACATCCGTTGAGTTTGACGGAGTAAGCGATGCTTTAACAGTAAAGGTCTCGCCGATCTCGGTAAGATAGATCTCTGAGGGATCAGAAGCTACACTTTTGGCGCGCTGCAGGACTGTAAAGGTCTTGGAGGCGACCGCTTTACCGGTCTTTTTGTCTTTTGCGGTGATCTTAACTGTTCCCGGTCCGAGAGCCTTCAGCTTTCCGGTAGTCGCTCCGATCGTAGCGACTTTTTTATTTGAGGTGGTAAATTTCACCGATTTGCCGGCTACCTTCAGGTTATAGTTCTTCCCGGCGTAGATGGTAGAAGGAGCTGCAGCTCCGCTCTTGAGCGTTATTTTTGAAGCCGCGTTAACTTCAACGGGATCTGCCGCCCTGACAAAGGAAAGCAGCACCAGCACGGCAAGGAGCACAGCCACGCTCCTGTTCAATATATGTCTTTTCATAGCTAATAGTCTCCTTTTTCTGTATCTGGTTTTATTAGTGGACAGTATACCTGACAGTAACCTTAAAGTTGGCCGGAGAGTAATTATCGTTTCCTTCATCGCGGATCAGATATGTAACGGTAATAACCTGACCGTCATAGAAGTAATCACTTCCGGATTGTTCGAGGAAAAATGCGCCGGTGTCACTGTCATAGGAGATATGATCCCTGATATCGTATTGATTACCGTTATGCCAGAAACAATTTGCCTTCATTACAGTGTAGGTAACATTTCCGGCGGCGTTTTCCAGACCTATTATTCCCTTGTCATTGTTAAACCTGTAAAGGTGTACGGCAGTCTCATCTTTGTAAATGTCTATGTCCCGGGCTTTGACTGTAGCAATGCTCTTCTGTTTGCGAAGAACCGAATACCTCAGGGACATTCTGGTCGTTCCGGAATACTTGCCTTTGCCCTTGAGAATTACCTGATAGTTTCCGGCTTCCTTAACGGTTTTTCCGTCTACGACAGCTATGGTATAGTCCTCGTCCAAGGTAAGGGACTTGCCGTAAAGCTTAACCTTCTTAACCTTTACGTCATGAACATTTCCGTCGAAATAGGCGTATTTTTCCTCCAGCTCAAAGGTGGCGGGAGTTAAATAGTATTTGTCAAGCTTATACTCTACACTTGCAGTTTTACCTGCGACAGTGACGCTTGCGGTATATGTTCCGGGCTCTATGGGAGCGTTGTCCAAAATAGTATCGCCGTTTTTGTAAATGACCTTCGCGGAGACGTTCATATCGCCTGTCAGGACGGCCTCCTCGCTTCCGTCATCGTCACCGGCCGCGATAGCAGGCTTATTGATAGTCAACGAAGAGGTAACATTTCCAACGTGCAGACCGTCCTTATTGGTACAGGTACGGGTAATGGTATTGCCTGAAACACTGTATCTCCAGCTGTGTTTATGTGTCTTTATCGTATAGTCCGCAGTTAAGACATCGCTGTAAGCGGCGCCGGGTTCTTCAACAATAAACTTTAAGGTCGTGGTCTTTCTGATCTTGATCGGCGAACCGGTGTAACGCTTTCTGGTTTCGCTTGATGAGGGATCGGAACCGTCCGTAGTGTAATATACAGGACTGGATGAAGAGAAGTCTTCTATTTTAACCTCCTGCGGACCGTTGTAGGTGCCGGGCTTCAGGGTTAAGGCAGGTACCTTCGCTTTGTTTTTTTCGGGATCCTTTATGTTCTGAACTACGACCCTGTAGGATGTTTTCAGGTATTCTTTGCCGTCTGATGTCCTAAAATACACGGTAAACAGATGGGTTCCAGCCTCCAGACCGGGCTTGACAAATATGGAATAGGGGATGCCGCTACAGCCCATGGGAATAGTGGTATCCGTGGTCCTTTTCACATAAAGCATGCCGTCGACTTCATCATTGGCAGCTTTTACGAGTACTTTTCCTACGAAATCGGATTGATCGGATTCCGGATTCACTCCTTTGCTTACAGTGACATTTATAGGACCGCCTATGCTGTATCCCGAGTTCAGGGTTACGCTTGCAACATCGAAGAGCAGATTATCGGAGCCTGCTTCGCCGGTAATATTATAGGTTTCAGACATTATCTCGCTGTCGATCAGATTATCCTTGACGGCGGCAGCCTTAAGCGTTAACGATTCCCGGATAGCGAACTCAGATTCATAGAGCTTGCGCGTATTGCTGGACAAAGGATTGCTTCCGTCGGTAGTATAGTAGATGGACGCGTCCTTTGTATCACAGCTGAGGGCAACAACCTTTCCTTTGTCATAGGTGCCTCCCGGAGTACTTACCTCGGGAATGTCGACCGGATCATAGTCCTCGACTTCAAAGGAGACCTCTGCGGTTACAGATACACCGGAACATTTTACCGTGATATCAGCCTTATATGCAGTTCCGGGTAAAAGTCCCGCCACGGGACGGATAGTGTAGGATTCATCCTTCCGGCCTGCAGAAATGGCAGTTCCGGCAGTCTTGTTCAATTTGAAGGCAGCCGCGTCCTCGCCGCTTAAGGTGACTTCGGTGATAGTTATTTCTTTTGCTTCATCGTTCGCGATGACGATCTTTTTGAAATCGGGCTGGCTGTAGACCGCCGGAACAGCATCAAATTCAGGTGCTGTAACTGAAACTTTAAGCGTCCTCCACTGAGCGGTAAGGGTAGTGTTGGTGTCTGTGGAATACTGCTCGCCGGGCTGAAGCCTGCTATCGCCCCAGCCGTCAAAGAACATGTTGTCGGGCGCGGTAAATGTACATTCGGGTAACACAAGGGAGCCCTTTACCGTGGTCATGCTCTCCATCGTTCCTGTGCCCTCACCCGGAGCGAAGGATACCACGACCTCCGGCTTGGGAGAAGGTGTGGGCTCGGAAATCGCAACATAAGTGGTGACAGCCGCCGGAGCAACAGGAGAGAATATTGCGTAAAGAGTAATATCTTCCGTTTGGGTCTCAGGTATCTTGTTTTCTTTTAATTTTTGTGTTCCGGCTTCATCAGTGCTCCATCCGTTAAATTCATAGCCTGTCCTGGTAACTTTGGGAATGATCTGCTCTTTTCCGTAAGTATAAGCCGTCGGAAGTGCGGAAGCTTCAGTTTCGCTGATTTTCTCGTAAGTAATGGAATAGGTCTTGGCAGTAAAATTAGCGTAGAGAGTAATATCTCCCGTTTGGGTCTCAGGTATCTTGTTGCCGGTTAATTTTTGCGCTCCGGCTTCATCAGTGCTCCAACCGTTAAACACATATCCTGTCCTGGTAACTTCGGGAATGATCTGCTCTTTTTCGTAAGTATAAGCCTTCGGAAGTGCGGAAGCTTCAGTTTCGCTGATTTTCTCGTAAGTGACGGAATAGGTCTTGGCAGTAAAATTAGCGTAAAGAGTGATATCTCCTGTTTGGGACGCAGTTATCTTGTAGTTGGTTGATTTTTGTGCTCCGGCTTCATCAGTGCTCCATCCGTTAAATTCATAGCCTGTCTTGCTTACTTCGGGGATCACGGTTTCCGTTTCGGCGTAATAAGTTTCCGGAAGAGCGGTTTGCTCAATTCCCCCGATCCGCTTGTAAGTGATACTATAGGAGTCGAGGGGGGTGAAAAACGCATAGAGCGGAAGTATACAGGCTTCGTTGTCAGCAGGATTTTCCTGATATTCCGTAGGTCCTATTGTATCAGCGGGAATAATATTATCCTTCAACTTAACATTGCCTGAAGGATCTGTACTCCATCCCAGGAACTTCATTCCTTCCTTCGATGCATCCCCTATAGCTGTTGACTCACCGTAGGTATAGTATCTGGCAGATGGAATGGTATAGTCCGGATTACCGTCATTATAGCTGATCTCATATCTTAATGGTGTGTAAAAAGCATATAATGTTTGAGATTCCTCAATTGCGCTTCCCGATATTGCCATGGGATACGGGGTCACGCTTGGATGCGGGGCGTTTTCTGCCGGTGCTGAATCTAAACCATACCACCCGTCAAAGTGATATCCGGGCTTAGACGCGTATGGAAGACTATATGAGCTAAAATCCTGAATGTTTAAACCCTCATCGTAGGTGGTATATTCGTAATCACCACTGACGATCAATCCTCCCCGGGGTTTAAAGTAAACGTAAACGTCGCTTCCCCCGGCATAAGCGTCATAGACCATATTGTCTATCCAGCCGTACAGGGAAGATCTCAAACCACTACCCATTTCCG
>JAILRI010000059.1 GCA_024698555.1 Lachnospiraceae bacterium | reverse complement strand
AGCCGGATTGCCTGTTCAACAGTGATTACTATTGCATACCTGGTTCCCCACATTAATTCATTGTAATATTGATAGGCAGTTTCCTTGACAGTATCATTCTGTTCTCTTCCTCTCAAAATGCATGCAAACCAGTTATCAGTTCCATAACACAAGCGAAAATGGATCCCGTTTCACACCATCAATTCTATCACATCTTGCCTGTCATCCAAAAGGTTTTGATAAATTTGCAGATGGCAATTCTACCACATTCCGCCAGTCATGCCAAAAGATTAGAAGTTTCGCAGAAATGTTGATTTTACAAGCCTCTTCTGCTACAATCCCTCATAGGATCCATATTTGACGAGGCTGGCAGGTAAGCAAACCCGTCAAATCCATTGAACAAATGAGATCCCTGCAGAGCATCCTTCCAACGGGAACCAGCAAGGAAGCCCGAAAGGAGAAGAAAGATGGCGGCAGCAAAGAAACCGGCGGCAAAGAAAACAACAGCCGCGACGAAGCCCGCAGCAAAGAAAACAACCGCCGCAAAGAAGTCCGATACAAAGAAGGCTGTATCCGTCACGAACCTTACAGCTACCGAGAAGAAGCTCATTGAACTGTACAGGGGGTGCAAAGCCAATCACGAAGACAGCCGCTGTCGCACTGCTTAAGGCGGACCAGATATTTCCCGACATCTGATGCTGTAAGATGAACAATCCACGAAAATCGTTAGTATCTGTAATCAGAGAGGAGATGATGCCTGTATTCTGGAATCCGATCGGGCTTCTATTTATTTAATCCCAAAGCTTTCTCTGCCAAAACGACCGTTTGTTCAATGCTTCTGCTTTCGTCTCTATAGATTACATTAAACCCTGACTTTTCAAATTCATCATACTCTTCCTGTGAACAAATCAATTTAAGTCCATTTCGGTAGTTCTCCATCGCCTTTTCGGGATCTGGTTCTTCCATAATTAGTTGATACAAAAACTGTTTCTCCGGGTCTGGCCGATCAAAAAACCTGTGTAACGGTATTTCGGGATCAGCAAGCATCACAAGTGTATGATTCAAAGGAGCTATCTCTCTGAAGGTTTCAATACAGATATTCGTATCAACAAAAACCTTTTTACCTTGATTGCATATCTCAGGCAGCATCTTAAGCTCCAATATTTCACATTCTTTCCTCACTCCATCAATCCAGTCTTTATATTCCTGCGGCGATCTTCTGATAAAGTCATGCCAGTCTTCAAGATCTCTTGTATATGTCAGGAAAGGGAATTCTTTGGTATCAAGTACTCCGGGATAATTGTCATGATAGTTTTCTTTGCATGCAATGCCCCTGTATTTTTTGGCCAATTCCTTAACCATTGTAGATTTCCCTGCATATGAAGTCCCAATAATGAAGTAAGCATTGTCAAAAAACACACTCATTTCCGTAACACACTTTCTTCAGATATTGCAACAATTCCTCAAATTCCGAGTCAGCGACATCCCAACAAATACAAGCTTACACATTTACATTGAATGTATCGAACATATCCTCATCTTCTTGTTTATCGTCAGAACGCCCCACGCCTTTCTGTTTGCAGGGGATGCCGGTGGAATGAATACGCCCTCTCTGATAACGCTGCTCTCTGTCCTGCCAAGGTTCGTGATACAATGGCCGTTACGATTTTTATAGCCGAACATCTTGCTGCCGACAAATCTGCCGGCCTTGCTCTCAAAACTTCCAAGAGTCGATATTGCTATGGCATCGAGTAGTTCAGGGTCCATATTGAAATAACAAGAGAGAACGAGCATTTCCTTACCGGGCTTACTTTTGATGCTCCTGACTTCATGATCTACAGCCTTGGCAAGTTCAATGATCTCAGAGCTTTTCTTCTTAACCACCACTCCGAAGGCAGTAGCATAGTTTCCAAGAGCACCGTTCTTATAGTTTTTGATCTTATTCCTTATGTCGGAAGCTATGACCACCTTATCCGTACCCTCATCGATCATCATCCTGGCAACAAGATAGTCATTGAGCGATACCCCGTTTTCCCTGCATAAATCAAGGAGAGTATCAAGCTCTTCTTCGTCAGTATTCTTTATTTCACGCTTTATATCCTGTTTCGAATCATGATCACGTTCAAACTCAAGATACTCGTCATAGCTGACCTTGTGTCCTTCTTTACGCCACTTCTTATTGGCCTCCCTGATCAACACCTTGCTGATAAACCCAAGGTCGCTGCCGCTCGGAAGGTCATCAAGACTTTCCATAAGCTTCTCGTCAACTGGGTGCGGCTCGACACCGTCAGCATAATGATCTGCAAACTCCTGCACCAGCTGAAGAAGTCCTCTTCCGTCGCAAAGAAGATGATGAGTTATAAAAAGGACTCTCGTTCCGCTCCCGGAAGGATAAGCAAAGACCTTAAGGAGTGCTTCCTTATGAACGTTCCATCCGGCTGAAGATATCGCCTCATAATCAGTCTGCCAGTTATCGTCTGCTTTTTTTATCATTACCGGGATTTCAAGTTCCGATTGTTCCTCATAATATATCCTGCAACTTCCCTGCTCCTCAGCGATCAGACTTCTCATAAGCGGATGAGCTGATTTTAGAACACCTATGCTCTCGATGATCCTGTTCGCATCAAATTCCGCCCCGATCTCCGCCACGATGCCGAAGTGCATATTCGGACACATATAGTGCGCCCTTTCCGTATATAGGTATTTCCTGTCTGACATGAGTTTATCTTTCCTTATAAAAGAATCGCGGTTTCACACCGTTAATTCTATCACATCCCGCCTGTCGACCAAAAGATTCTGGGAAATTTGCGGATCGTTTTCGTCAATCCGTGAAAATCGTCAGTATCTGTAATCAGAGAGGAGATGATGCCTATGGATTTCAGAAACCAGGGGCATCGTGTCGGACCGGACGAGGATCCGTACGTGGACACCTATCCCGATACAGATTGGATGTATTGTACCTGCTTTGCGTAGGTGTATCCCGACTGCAGGATGGTCTTCTCTTACAGATAACCCATCAATTCATCAATGTTATCTCGTGTAACAGGTTATAAATGGATCATAACCTACATCACTTTTTATCATGATCATTTACATTGGATGCTCATATAATCCTCTCTAAGCAAACCGTAGATATTATAGTCGCAATAAACAGAAACCATTTTCCCTTGACGAACTGTTCCCTCTTTTACAAAACCACATTTTTCCATAACTCTATTTGAAGCAACATTTCTTACATCCACACGTCCATTCAATCGTTCTATTTCCGTGTTCTCAAATACAAACCGTAGCACTTCCTTCAAAGCTTCTGTAGTAATTCCCATACTCCAGTACTCAGGATTAACCCTGTATCCTATATCGCCCATTCTGGCATTTTGGATATCAAATACTGCAATCATACCTATCACTTTATTGGTTTCTTTCAATTAGTACTTTCCTAACCAGTTAGACTATACGGGGTACAGTCAGCGGTTGCTGGTGAGTGCCGACCGGCAGAGCGTCAGCTCTGACCGGTGGCGGTGTCGTTTGATTTCGGTTTATTTTTGCTTCCCTTTGACCGGCTGCGTTTGCGTTTGCCTTCCACAGGGATCGCTTCCTGCTCTTTGATAACAGATTTGTTTTTACTCCCTTTGGGGCGACCCGGCTTCTTCTTTGGCGGCTCTTCCGGTCTCGGAATAAGCCCCAGCTCCTGCAGGATCTCCTCATAAGACGGGTTCAGCCTGATCAGCTGCCATGTTTCTCCATCTGAGCGGACCTTCTTGGCACGGGTCAGAACGGACATGATCTTCTTATAAGTCCGATCTTCCAGCAGCTTAGCATTGTCAAATGCCTTGATCAGACGGAACGTCAGAAGCGTGGACAGGAAGTCACAGAACTCGCTTCCTATAACGGAATAGTCATCCTGCACCCGGGTCTCATCGAACTCACAGGCGGATTTATAGAACCTCATGACGATCTCGATCTCCCAGCGCTTTTCGTAGGCTTTATAAGCAGTCTCGGCAGGAAGATCCAGGTCGCATTCCAAAACGATCGTTCCGAAGGTCTTCTGCTTTTCCCGGAGCGCTTCAAGGCTGTAGGTCTTGTTCTTCTTTGCCCGGCGCAGCCAGTCCCGTTCCTCTTTGGATGCCTTATAGCTGTCACGGTAGGAGTAAAGCCATTTATCCGTCCCGGTACACTTTTC
>JAILRI010000034.1 GCA_024698555.1 Lachnospiraceae bacterium | reverse complement strand
CAAGAAATTCCATATATCGTTATGCCATTGATCAAACCCGCATCAAATGGGCTGGTGGGGCAAGGACAATGCATGAACCACGTAAACACCACTGTTCAAAGGAGGTACCATGAAAAAACTATCGGTCAAGCAAATGAAAATCATTCGGAATCTGATCTGCGCTGCCGGAATCCTGGGCGGCTTTATCCTGTGGACATTTCTGCCGGACACCTTTCAAAACACAGAGCTTTTTCATGTAGGAAACGGTGAATCCGGCTTTAAGACCGGAGCGCTGATCCTTTTGCTGATCCAGTTTTGTGCATTTATTCCTGATACGAATAAAACGGAACTGCATACGGACGACCCAAATGAACGGGAAAAACTGGAAGAGGAGCTCGTTAGAAAGGAAGCACAGCGTCAGATATTTACGGCGCTTGGCCTTGCGCTTACCATTTGGGCTGTTATGGGGATTGCGGCACTTATGCTGTGATAGCGGAAGCCGTGGGTATACCTTCCGAACGGATATAATAACGGAACGAAGTACAATGTCCTGTATCTTCTTCATGGCGGTGGAGTAACAGAGGGCTGGTAGTTTAAAATGTTCCCGGATACGGTAAAATGACCCTTTAACCCCGTCCCCTGGGCTCATCGAGCTTCGATAAAAAAAATGCGGATAGCCGTAAAAATTTCGTGAACAGCATTGACGTCGAGGACGGGAGATGTTATATTGTACATGAAATATTTGCGGATAGCCGCAAAAAAATCGTAGAGAGGGTGTTCAAATGTATCCGAGAGGGCAATATTTGAAAGAGATCATTTCAAAGAAGGATAACGGACGTATTAAGATCATCACGGGACTTCGCAGAAGCGGTAAATCGGTACTGCTGTTTCAATTGTATCGGGAATGGCTTTTGGGAGAAGGCGTACAGGAAGACCAGATAATTGCCTTGGCTTTGGATATATTGGAAAATGCCAAATATCGTAATCCATTGGAGTTAGATAAGTATATCCGTGACCATATGGTCGATCCTAAGAAGAAGTACTATATTTTCATAGATGAGATCCAGTTTGTATCCGAAATTCAGAATCCTTATGTGGATAATAAGGACGCAAAGATAACGTTTATCGATGTTATCCTCGGATTTATGCATATGGATAATGCCGATGTGTATGTTACCGGCAGTAATTCCAAGATGCTTTCTTCGGATATATTGACTCAGTTCAGAGACAGAGGTGATGAGATCCGGGTATATCCTCTGTCATTTGCAGAGTTCCATAACGAATACGACGGGGATAAACGCGGAGCTTGGCAAGATTATTATACTTATGGTGGGATGCCATTTGCGGCCTCGCTTGAATCTCATGAGGCGAAAAGCAGGTATTTAAAAGATCTCTTCGCCCGGACATATATAAAAGACGTACTTGAAAGGCACGAAATAAAGAATGATACGGGGATGCTGGATATATTGCTGGATATCCTTGCATCGGGGATCGGATCGCTTACCAATCCAAGTAAGCTGGCTAATACGTTTAAAAGTGAACGTCGGATTGGCATAGGCTCGGAAACAATCGAAAAATATATCGGTTATTTTGAGGAGTCATTCCTTATTGAGAAAGCTGTTCGCTATGATGTTAAGGGAAGGAAGTATATCGGGACTCCAGCTAAGTATTACTATACTGATCTGGGGCTTCGCAATGCAAGGCTTGGATTCAGACAGCTGGAAGAGACTCATATTATGGAAAACGTATTGTATAACGATCTCATCCGAAGAAGCATGAATGTTGACGTGGGTGTGGTGGAATACAATACCAGGGATGCAAACGGTAAGAAGATCAGAAAGCAGTTGGAAGTAGATTTCGTTGTAAACCAGGGAGACAAGCGATTCTATATTCAATCCGCCTTATCTGTAGTTGATCCGGACAAAAAAGAGCAGGAGATAGAATCACTGAAGAGGATCCCTGACTCTTTTAGCAAGATTGTCGTAGTTCGGGATTACCTTAAGCCGTGGCAAGACGAAAACGGGATCATCTATGTTGGTATAGAGCAATTCCTTCTGAATGAAGAACTGTTAAAGTGAAGAAGACGGTGTATGGACTCTGGATAATATGATTATTTTAGTGGCATGGAGTTATTGGAAAAATGGTACCGGCTTTTGAGGAAAAGGCTGAAATCTCCCGGTACTCTGAAGATATGGGTCTGCCTTATGAATTTATAAGGTTTTCCAGATACTTAATTGGTGATTGATTATAGGTAAATTGCTTATGATGCTGATAGATTTCCATACGCATACTTTCCCTGATGAACTTGCGAGGAAGGTTATCCCGAAGATCGCCGGCGACGCGTCCATACGTTATTATACGGGGGCTACGAATTCATCGCTTATCGAGTCAATGAACAGAGCACACGTTGACTTGAGTGTTATTTTACCGGTTGTAACCAAGCCTTCGCAGTGTGAAACGATAAACAAAGCCGCGATCGATATAAATGACAGATACTTCCCGCAGCTTATGTCATTTGGCGGGATTCACCCTGATAATGAGAATTACAGGGAAATCCTTAAAGAGATGGTAAAGTCAGGAATAAAAGGAATCAAACTGCACCCGCTGTATCAGGGAGTCGCTATAGATGATATAAGGAATCTGAAGATAATTGATTGTGCCGGTGAACTTGGTCTGACAGTGGTAATCCATGCAGGAAAGGATTTGAGCTTTCCGGGAGATCTTGCAGATCCTGACAGGATAAGCAGAATGCTTGATAAGGTTAATCCAGAAAAGATAGTACTTGCACATATGGGATCATATGCACTATGGGAAGATGTTTATGAGATGTTGTGCGGGAGAGGGGCATATCTGGACACCTCGTTTTCTCTGAATCCTATACGGCCTTTATATGATACGCAGGAAGGCAGGGACAGCCTTGCGGCGAATCCTATGCTTGTTCCGCCTCTTGACCGGGAATTGTTCAGGAAAATAGTGGAAAAGAACGGTGTGGAGCATATGCTGTTTGCCAGCGACAGTCCTTGGTGCGATCAGAAGGAAACCTTTGATCTTGTGGATGAATGTTTGAATGAATCTGAAAAGGACGCCGTTTATTATGGTAATGCACTACATCTGTTGGAACTGCCGGATATCTAAGAACCATGGGGGCGAAAAAGATATCGCAGTATATCTGATCGCAAATGAAAATGCCGTTCCATTCTATGAAAAGATAGGCATGAAAAAGGCTGATGATGTGAATAAATGAATCGGGGAGGGTGCTTAAACTATGAACATGTTTTTTTCGGCAAGAAGAAAGGATGCGGCTGAGTATGACGGGATCAGCCAGTGTTCGCTCAAGGCGGCATACGACAGTACTGAGAACCATCCCAGGAAGATAGATATTACGTTTACTGCAGAGGCGGACTTTTGCGGGATAATAAAGATCGCCTTTTCAGATGAGACGGGGAGTGATGGTAATGCCCGGTTTTTCATGCCCGGATTCATGTATGGGACTAACCGGGGGGAATACCCCTAAGTTCTTTCTGAACAGACAGGCGCGGGTATTGAATATGACTACGGCAAAACAGGGTGGATGTCAGAGCGGTTTTGCCATAGCGAGGGACTTCTGACCGAAAGTTATCCTGATGGGTCGCCTGCGTCGACCTGGTTCGCGCTGATGCCCTGGGCATGTGGTTCTATCCTGGAGGGATTGACAGGT
>JAILRI010000031.1 GCA_024698555.1 Lachnospiraceae bacterium | reverse complement strand
ACCGAATGCTTGACGGCTTTAGCGATAGCACACGCCTGAAAGCCTCGCCGTAGCCCGCTACGTCTGCGTTTTCAGACATGTACTCTCGGGCAAGCATTCGGCGCATTAGTCCAGTTATTTCGCGATCGATGTACTAGTTTTGCTCTATATATGTGTATTTGGCAGAGTGGTTGAAAAGTGACTGATTTTTTACCAATAATTAGCAGGAAGGAGAAAAAAAAACAATGAATCTGGAAGATTGTCTGTATGTTTCTGAAGAAGTTAAGGAGGCGGTCGCTTCCCATAAGCCTGTGGTGGCACTCGAATCCACTATCATTTCACACGGCATGCCCTATCCGAAGAATGTGGAAACGGCACTGAACGTGGAGAAGATCATAAGGGAAAACGGGGCTGTGCCCGCCACTGTCGCGGTTATCAAGGGTAAGCTTACTGTCGGCATCAGTCCGGATGAGATCGAGTATCTGGGCAAAAAAGGAACCGCGGTCGCAAAGGCGAGCAGGAGGGACTTGGGCACACTTATCAGCAAAAAGGATGATGGAGCGACCACAGTTACCACTACCATGATCGGAGCGAGCCTGGCCGGAATAAAGGTATTCGCGACCGGCGGCGTGGGCGGAGTCCACAGGGGAGCTGAAGTGACCATGGATATCAGCGCGGATCTCGAGGAACTGTCAAAGACTCCCGTGATGGTGGTCTGCGCGGGATGCAAGTCCATACTTGATCTGAAACTGACCATGGAATACTTAGAGACCAAAGGCGTTCCCGTGATCGGTTACGGGACTGATGAGCTGCCCGCGTTCTATACCAGAAAGTCGGGACTTAAGGTGGATTACAGGCTCGATACTCCAAAGGAAGTGGCGGACGCGTTCCTTGCTCAGCAGACTCTTGGAATAGGCGGCGGCATGCTGGTTGCCAACCCCATCCCCGAAGAGTATTCCATGGATCCTGACTATATCGAGTCCATAATTGAAAAAGCAGTTGAAGAATGCAATAAACTGGGCATAAAGGGAAAGGAGACCACGCCCTATCTGCTTGACAAGATACAGAAGCTGACCGGCGGAGACAGTCTTGCCGCAAACATCCAGCTTGTTTACAACAATGCCCGTTTAGGAGCGAAGATCGCGTCCGAGCTGGCATAAGTTATGCGATAAAAGGAAACTTTTCTTGAAAAAAGCCTTTTTGCGTAGTAGTATAATAAGTACTATGTAAGGGGGCTTTTTATCATGGGGATAGCAAAAAAGGCGAAGGAAATATGGAGTGTCCTGAACCGTACCATTTTTGTAGGAGACCGGCTGGAAAGCAATATAAACGTTATCGTGGTCATGAGCGGGATCATAACGTTCATAGGCACCGCCATGACAGTGATGAACATACTTCAGCATAAGGGATTTGTGACCTATACGACTGCCGCTATCGGCGTGCTCGGGCTTATAAGCTTCATCGCATCAAAGCTGTATAAAAACCGCCTGACCGGAGTTATCGGCATCACGGTATTGAGCATATTGATCTTCACATATTATTCTGTAATGGGTGTAAATGAAGGCTTCGCGATACTGTGGACGCTCCTGGTTCCGATAGCCCTCTGTTTTGTCGGAGGGGTCAGGATAGGGATACTGCTTTCGGTTTATTATGAGATTCTGTTCGTAATCCTGTTCTATACTCCTGTCAGACAATATGTCAGCAGCTTCTACACCGTAACATTTATGAACAGGTTTCCCCTGCTTTATCTGTGCGGTGTGCTCATGGTATCCGTATCCATGTACAATTACCACGCCTCTACGCTGAAACAGATGGATTATGAGGTGGAGCTTAAGGAGGCCATAGACAGGGCAGTAGCCGCGGATGCCGCCAAGAGCAGGTTCTTAGCTCAGATGTCCCATGAGATCAGGACACCCATCAACGCAGTACTGGGAATGAATGAGATGATCCTTCGTGAGTCGGAAGATCCGGACATCCTTGAGTATTCCGGCAATATCAGTACGGCAGGCAACACGCTGCTGACCCTGATCAACAGCATCCTGGATTTTTCCAAGATCGAGGATGGCAAGATGGAGCTTGTTCCGGTCAGCTTTGACACCGCCATCATGATCAATAACCTGATAGTTGCGATCACTCCCAGGGCTCAGGCAAAGGGACTGGATCTTAATACCGATATTGATAACAGCCTTCCGGTATCCCTTATCGGTGATGACGTGCGGATCTCCCAGGTCATCAATAATCTTCTGACCAATGCCGTAAAATATACCGAAAAGGGCAGTGTGACCGTCACTGTACGCAATGACGGTATGGATGGTAAACACGCGAAAATATTCGTTTCAGTCGCGGATACGGGCATCGGCATCCGCGAGGAGGATAAGGACAAACTGTTTGCTTCTTTTGAGCGCCTGGATGTGGTCAGGAACAGGAATGTCGAAGGAACAGGCTTGGGGATGTCCATTGTTACCAGATTGCTGGAGCTGATGGGAAGCAGCCTCAAGGTAGAAAGTGTTTACGGTGAGGGCTCGGTATTTTCATTTACTCTCGAGCTGGAGGTTGACGATGCTCAGCCTATAGGCGATTTCTCGAAACGGGTTGCCGGCAGCGGTGTAAAGCGCGATTCGGACGAACTGCTCAAGGCACCCAATGCCCGCATTCTGGTAGTGGATGATAACGATATGAACCTGAAGGTGGCGAGGGGACTCCTGAAGCTGTGCAGGATAAAACCTGATCTCGCTGTTTCAGGATTCGAGGCCATAGATAAGATGCGCGAGAACACTTATGACATCGTGTTCTTAGATCATATGATGCCGAAGATGGACGGTATCGAGACTCTTAAGAAGCTTAAGGAGGAATCGCTTGTACCGGCATCTACAAAGATGGTGGCACTGACCGCCAATGCTATAGCCGGAGCCAGGGAAGAGTACCTGGCAGCCGGATTTGACGATTATCTGGCAAAACCCATGGTCATTGGGGAACTTGAGGAGAAGCTGGTCATGTATCTGCCCGAAGAGGCTCTTTCCGACATGGGAACTAAAGAGGCTGGCACGCCGGGAAGAAACGGATCGGATAGGAAATCACCTTTTGACTCCACAGGAAACGCGGACGAAGAAGCAGTACTTGAATTCACCGCAGGAAGTTCGGACGAAGAAGCAGTACTTGAATTTCCTGCGGGAGGAAGCACGGAAGGGAACGATGTCCTCGAATTTTCGGCAGGCGGCATTCCGGATAATGAAATGGCTGATGCCGAACAGAATGACTTCGAACAGCCGCCCGTCTATGACCTAAAGAAGCTTGCGGATGCCGGTATCGATACAAAGGCAGGGATAGGCTTCTGCGCAGGGGATAAGGGCTTTTACGCCGAGATGCTGTCCGATTATACGGGCTGCGCGCAGGAGAAGGGCAGCGCGCTGGAAGATGCTTATGCGCAAAATGACTGGAAAAACTACCAGGTACTGGTTCATGCCTTAAAGAGTACCTCAAAGACAGTTGGGTTGATGGACATTTATGAGCTGGCTCTTGCCCTTGAGAACGCAGCCAAATCGGAGGACGCAGAGTTCATTCTGGGCCATCATGATGACCTGATGCGTATTTACAGGGACAAGGCTGCAATGATCAGGCGTTCGGCGTTATCCTGATAAGATACCCGGCAGTTTTGTTCATTTACCCGGGTGACGGGACAGGATTTATATTTGTTTGACATTTGCGAAAAAAACATGTATAATACATGAGATAAAGATACTAAGTTTGCAATTTGTGAAGTCTCCCTTTTGTTTACGCTTCGAGGTGCTGTTGATGGATGGTTTCAAAATAACACAGGACATGGTTTTTCCGCAGTTCTCATCGGATTATCTGAATGTATTTGATTACAGGTTCGCGCCGGGGAGGCATTATTACAATGCCACGAGACGCAAGGCTCAGGATATTGTGGCGATAAAGGACGAGCAGGAATTCGCCCGTATGACTCCGGATGCGGTAAGCTGTATACTGATAGTCACTACGCCCGACGGGGAAGAGAAACTCCTGCTTACGCATGAATTCAGATATCCTGCCGGAAGATCCCTGCTTTCGGTACCGGCCGGTCTGATCGACAAAGAGGATCTGAAAAGTGATGAGCCCGTCGTATGTGCGGCTGTGCGCGAGATCCGGGAGGAAACGGGGCTGGTAATAGAACCGGACGACAGTGTATCGGTTGTTAATCCCCTGTTGTTCAGCACTCCGGGGCTTACTGACGAGAGCAACGCGATCGTGTGTGCCCGCGTCAGCCTTGATGATATTTCCCTGATCAATAATTCCGGTACGGAAGAGACCGAGCGCATAGGCGATTACGAGCTTGTGACCGTCGGGAAGGCCCTGGAATATATCAAAAACGGCTGTGATGAATATGGCCATTATTACTCGGTATTCACCTGGATAGCGCTTAACTTTTTTGTAAACGAATGCGGAGCCGGGGCGCATGACGGGGGTCTGAGCTCTGACAGCGCGCAGGAGCCGGTGAAGAAAACCGACGAGGGAGCGGATTCCAAACTGCAGAGCGGTTGTGCTCCGGTAAATGAAACTGGGGATGATCCCAAATTAAGGGAAACGATCAACAGGATCATTGATACCAACGATATAGACTATCATTTTCAGCCTATCATAAGTGCCAAGACGGGAGAGGTCATCGGTTATGAGGCTCTGATGCGCATGCCGCGGGAGTACGGCGTGACTCCGCTTACACTCCTTCAGTACGCTGCTGAGGAGAACAGGCTCGATGATGTTGAAAAAGCGACCCTCTTCAATGTCATGGAGAGGATCGACGGGCTTAAGGATGAGCTGGGTAACCGCAAGGTATTTATCAACAGTATCCCGGGGCATTATCTTTCCAATGCGGAATTCCGCAATCTGGCGGACAGGTACCGCCGGCTGTTTGACAGGATAGTCATAGAGGTTACCGAAGAGACCGATGTCGAGGAGAAAGAGATCGAACTCTTAAACTCGCGCAGCAGCCTTTATGGTTTTGAGGTCGCGGTCGACGATTTCGGTACGGGCTATTCCAATGTTTCAAATCTGCTTAAGATCCTGCCGAATTATGTCAAGATCGACAGATTTCTGATCTCGGAGCTGCAGCTTGATCCCAGAAAGCAGCATTTTGTCGATACTATCATCCAGTTTGCTCATGACAACGGATTCCAGGCACTTGCGGAAGGTGTTGAGACTCTGGAGGAACTCAATACCGTAATACGCATGGGAGTTGACCTCATTCAGGGCTTTTATACAGCGAAACCCCAGCCGACGCTTTTGCAGGAACTGCCCCAGACACTGCTTTCACAGATCAGCAGGGCAAATCTCGACATGGTTTCCAACAATTCCAGACAGAAGGTATATATCGCGAAGAACGAAAAGTTGCTTTCACTGGTCGATCTTTCGCTTCAAAAGTACAATGTACTGCTGCTTACGGGAGGGGATGTTACTCTGGTAGGCAATCCCGACTTTATGTCAGCGGTATCGATCCGTGTAAGTGATCACGCGGACTGCCGGCTTACGATCCGGAATGTCAGCATCGGTGATGTGGATGATACGCCGTGCATCGATCTGGGCAAGGAATCGTCTCTCATACTGAATATTGAGGGTTATAACATTCTTACAGGCAACGGGATATGTGTTCCCGAAAGTGCTGAGCTCGTTCTTTCAGGAAATGGGATACTTTCCATCAAACCTACATTTACGAACGCTTACGGCATCGGAAATGATTACCGTTATGCCTTTGGAAGGATCGTTTCCAAAATGACCGGTATGCTTGAGATCAACATAAGCGGTGAAAACTGTGTTTGTATCGGCGGCAGGTCTTCTTCGAGCCCAAGAGCGATCGATCTGCGTTCAGGGGCGTTCAAGAGTATATGCGCGGCTTCGAACTGTGTATGTATCGGCTCGTATGAAGGCTATACGCCCGTATATATTTCCGACATGGATATCACTATAGATGTCCGGGTTGACAATGGAACTATGATAGGCGCAATATGCGGCAGACAGGATACGCAGATATCCAACACCCTGATGCGCATTTTCGGATCCGGCAACCATGTCACGGGTATAGGTTCGAGCGAACGGACAGAAGGAAAAGTCCGCATAAGGGATTGCAACATTGATATCGCCCTTAAGGGATGGACTGTTACCATGATCGGCGCGTCGGGTGGAGCTCTTTCGATAGATGTTTCCCACTGCAGGCTGATGCTTATCTCTGAAGGCAATACCGCTACAGGTGTTGGATGCCGTGAAGCGGGAAGCAGTATTTCGATCGACAATGTTGCCATGGATCTGCGTATAAATTCAGCAAACGGCGTGCTTTTAGGATGCTGCCGGGAGGCATTTTCCGATGGCGAGAACGCGCTTGAGGTACAACGTAACGGCTTTGTTGAGGACAGGGAAACCTGGTTCATCTGAAAGCTCAGTGATGCCAGTACATCGATTCTTAAATAACTGGACCGAATGCTTGCCTACTTATCCCGATAGCACACGCCTGAAAGCCTCGCCGTAGCCCGCTACGTCTGCGTTTTCAGACATGTACTCTCGGGCAAGCATTCGGCGCATTAGTCCAGTTATTTCGCGATCGATGTACTGGAAGGCCATATTATATGAAAAGGAGAAAATACGGTATGAAAAGAAATGTTCTGAATGGGATCGGAAAAATAATGCTTGCGCTGGTACTTGTGGTGTTCGCGTTCACTGTTTCAGACCGCACTGCTGCCAGAGCTTCATCCGGACAGACCATACGTGTGTCGACCGCAAAGGAACTGAAGGCTGCTATCGGGAATCCGGACGTATCGACTATTATTCTCAGAACGAAGGCTTATGCGGACATAACCATAAAGTCATCGAAAGCGGCCGCCGAAAAGACCCTGATAGTGGATTCCATAAACGCTTCAGTAGTCAATAAGGCTGTGTTTAACGAGATCATCATCAATTCGGCCAGGAGCTATACCGAGATGACTTCCGGCAACAGCATTACCGTAAATGGCTGGGTACAGGATGGTATCACGGTTTCAAAGAAAAAACAGGTTAAAAAACTTACTCTGATTTCGGCATTCTTTTCGGCACGTGATTATGTCCTGAAAAAAGGCGCGAAGATCGGGGAACTTGAGCTCATCTACGGTGCTTCGACCGCTCCTGTAAAGAGCACCTTTGATAAGTCGGCAAGACAGCTTTCATTAAAGTTCAAGAATGAATATGAATGTGAGCAGGATTTTACGATAAAGCTTGACAAAAGCGGGCGTATGACCCGTGTAAAATGTAAATCCGACGGTGCGGAATTTGAGTACGATTACAGCTATAAGTATGACAGCGACGGAAACATCGTTAAGATTTCGGGAGATGATAACGAAAGCGGCGTATATGTGACTACTTTCACCTATTCCGGCGGTCTGCCCGTGAAATATGTTACCAAGGGCGGTTTTCAGCCCTCCACTACCGACTGCACATATGATGAAAACGGAAGGCTTGTAAGCTGTGAGTATCATGGTACCGGCTCCATAGACGGTATGGAATATGATGTGACCAGTATCGAGACCTACGAATACGACTCCAAGGGCAGGGTCATTTACGAAGGCTACGAAAACACGGAATCGGGTTATCTTATTGAAACATCCTATACCTATAATTCCAAAGGCTTCCTGACCAAAGAAGTGATCTATTCCGGAACAGAAACCGTGCATACCTACAAATACAACAAGGCCGGCGACCTGATCGAGGACAGATGCGTATCGGAAGGGTATGATGAGGTTACTGAATATAAGTATGACAAGCTCGGCGAGCCTGTCTATGATGAATGATGAAAAAGCATACAGATAACGGGTCCTCGGCCTTAAATAAGCTCGCGGCGCTCTTAAAAAAGGATCCGATGCTGGCGGTATCCGTGATCGCGGCCATAGTTGCCCTGTTTATAACTCCTCCAAGTGCAAGGCTTCTGGAGGATATCGACTGGCATACGCTTGCGACGCTGTTTATGATGCTCACTGTCCTGGAGGGCTTTAAGAAGGAAAACATATTCCGCCCGGTCCTGAAGCTGGCAGGCGGGATCGGTTCCATGATCGGATTGTCGCTGTTCCTGGTGTTTTCGGTATTTTTCTCTTCGATGTTCGTTACCAATGACGTTTCGCTCATCATATTTGTTCCTCTCACCATTATCCTTTTCAGGCAGGGAGGCAAGGAAAAATACATACTTCCGGTCATCAGCATGGAAAACATCGCGGCAGTGCGCGGTTCGCTCCTTACGCCCTTCGGCAGTCCCCAGAACCTGTTTATCTTCGGACAGTCCGGAGTTACAGCGTTTGAGTTTATCAGGTATATGTTTCCTATATGGATCATATCCGGAGTGCTGCTGGTGATATTTGTTATATTCCTTTATCGAAAGGATGTGAAGGAGAAGACCAGTATCAGCGGAAGCGAGGCTGCGGGAGAATGGAAGCCGGAAGGAAAGGTGAAAAGGATTGCGTATCTCTGCATTTTTGCGGCTGTTATCTTCTCGATAGTGAGCAGGACTTCTTACTGGCCGTTTTTTGCCATAGGAGTCGCCGTTCTTGTATTTATCATTGACAGGAAGATACTTGCGAAAACGGATTATGTTCTGCTGCTTACATTCTTCTGCTTCTTTGTATTTTCATCATCCGTTGCCGCCAATCCGGGAATTTCCGGATTCCTGAAGGCGAACGTGGCCGGAAACGAATATGCATGGTCCATACTTTTAAGCCAGCTGATATCCAACGTACCGGCAGCCATCGTCCTGTATCCCTTTGCGGATAATATCGGAGCCCTTTTGTACGGCCTCGATTCCGCCGGCCTGTGTACGCTGATCGGCTCACTGGCTTCGGTCATCAATTACCGCATCTATGTGCGCGAATACCCCGGCAACGGCATGAAATTCATAAAGGTCTTTACCCTTGTAAGCCTGGCATTCTTCGCCTTTGTCGTGATCCCCGGATACCTGATCAGCCGCATGGGATTCTGATTCCGCCAAACTATTAATAGTCATGTTTGGCGTTTTTTTTATCGCCTTCCCCTCAAGGGGAAACCTGAAAGGTTGAAAGTGGCGTGCGGCAAAGTAAATATGAATTAATCACTGCGTTTAGAACAAAACTTTATAAATATTTTAAATAATGATTGCATTTTAAAGTGGCGCGTGATATAATGCTTTTTGCTGTGTGTCCGAGTGTGTTTTGCATTACCGGAGGCTGGTGCCGGTCGGACATTAGAATAATTCAGAAAGGTGTGAAAGCTATGAGAGAGGATATCCAGCCTAAATATTATCAGGCTAAGGTTACCTGCAACTGCGGTAACGAATTTACTACAGGATCGACGAAGCCCGAGATCCACGTAGAAATCTGCTCGAAGTGCCATCCGTTCTATACCGGACAGCAGAAGGCAGTACAGGCCCGTGGTGCTATCGATAGGTTCAATCGTAAGTACGGTCTCGGTGACAAATAAGATTAAGGCTTTAAGCCGGATTGCGATGATACTTGCAGTCCGGCTTTTTTTGTGGTATATTATAAACTGGTTTTTTGGGCAAATATTGCCTCTGACTTACCGGGAACATCAAAGGTGTTTCCGGGTCGTTTGATATTTTGATATACAGTTTGCATGTTCAATATGCGATGGTTTCAGGGAGAAGCTGTCCGGCAGAGTATTCCGGACAGCCGCAAAAGGGGAAACATATGAAGAATTCTGGAATTGGCGGACAGGCCGTTATGGAAGGCGTAATGATGAAAAACGGCAATAAATACGCCGTAGCGGTCAGAAAATCCGATGGGGACATAGTGGTGGATACACAGGTGTTCAAAAACACGGGAGGAGAGTCCTGGGTCAATAAGACACCCATTATCAGAGGTGTCGCGGCGTTTGTTGATTCGCTGAGGCTGGGGATGGGAACGCTCATGTATTCCGCCGAATTCTTTGAGGATGACGAAGAGGAATCCACAAAGAAAAAGAAGAAGTCCAGGATGAAGAAGGAACAGGAAGACAAGCTGATGATGACGGCTACAGTTATTCTGTCCATAGTACTGGCGGTTGGCATCTTTATGCTGCTCCCGTATTTTCTGTCACAGCTGCTTAAAAAAGTGATCACCTCGCCGTTCCTGCTGACACTGTGCGAAGGCGTGATACGTATAGTGCTGTTTTTGGGCTATATACTCGCTATATCCTGTATGAAGGATATCAAGCGTGTGTTCATGTATCACGGAGCAGAGCATAAGTCGATCAATTGTATCGAAAACGGATGTATCTTAAGCGTAGACAATGTTAAAAAGCAGTCACGCCGCCACAAGCGCTGCGGAACCAGTTTTCTGCTGATAGTCATGATCATAAGCGTTTTCTTTTTCATGTTCATCAGAGTGGATTCCGCGTGGCTCCGCATCGTTCTGAGGCTGCTGCTGATCCCTGTGATCGCGGGCATTTCCTATGAATTTATCAGACTTGCCGGACGCAGCGAGTCAAAGATCGTTGACTTTTTAAGCAAGCCGGGACTCGCGCTGCAGGGCCTTACTACCGCCGAGCCTGATGATGCCATGATAGAAGTAGCCATAGCTTCTGTAGAGGCGGTGTTTGACTGGAAGCACTTTTTGGCAACATATGATGAACCCGGTCAGGTGAACTGCGATACAGGTAGCTGTCCCACTGCGGCTCCCGGAGAAGCAGACGGGGAGGATGAGGAGTTTGACACAGAGGATCATGATGAGAAGCCGGATTACGCAGATCATAATGACGTAATATCCGAAACGGTTGAGGCTCCGACGCCGGCAGCTGCCCCAGAGCTTTCGAAGAAGCCCGATAATACCGCATCCAAGAAACCTTCAGGCGAGCAGCCTAAGAAGCCGGATAACGCCGCGCCTAAGAAACCTTCGGGCGAGCAGCCTAAGAAGCCGGATAACGCCGCGCCGAAGAAACCTTCCGGTGAACAGCCTAAGAAGCCGGATAATAATGCGCCGAAGAAACCTTCGGGCGAACAGCCGAAGAAGCTGGATAATGCTGCCCAGAAGAAACCTTCCGATGACCGGATAAAGAAACCGGATGATACCGATATTTCAGGGAAAACTGAAAATACCGAGCGTACACACGAGCCTTCCAAACAGGATACATCAGCATCTGCCGATACAGCCAGCAGATATAACCGGGGATATACCCGTACAGGCCGGTTTGCAACCGCGGATATGACTAAACCTATACTTGTGGAAGATGACGACGATGAGGACGATGACATTCTGAAGGCTCTGGATCGCATGTTTACCACAAAAAATGATGAGGAAGAGTGATCGCAGATGACCTATTACGAGGCACAGCTGGAGGCGGAAAGCGCGTTTGCGCAGGCCGGAGTGCCTGACGCGGATATAGATGCCAGGCTGCTTCTTATGCATGTCAGCGGTCTGGACAGCGCCGGTCTGCTTACCGAGCGAAACAGCCCGATATCCGGCGATATACTTGACCGGTACAGACGACTTGCCGCCAGACGCTGCAGGAGGGAACCTCTTCAGTATATTCTGGGTACATGGGAATTCATGGGGCTGGAATTTGAAGTCGATCCGTCCTGCCTGATACCGAGGCAGGATACAGAGCTGCTGGTGCTGAAAGCATACGAGACCTGTAAGGCTCTTTCACGCGCATTTTTGCGGGAAGACTGCGGTATGAACGATCCATCGGGAAACACATCGCAAGGATATGATTTCAGAATACTGGATATATGTACAGGCAGCGGCTGTGTGGTCATATCTCTCGCAAAGTTGATTTTAAGGGAGATGGCAGACGAGGTACAGATGGGCGCTTCGAACCCGCTTATGAAAGCTCGTGCTGCTGTCGGGATAAGCTTCGAATTCGAAGGAACCGATATTTCGTCAGATGCGCTGAAGATCGCTTCCCGTAACGGGGCAAGGCATGGAGCGGATATTCATTTTCACAGGTCGGATATGTTTGAATCGATAGATCATGAGGGAGCCGCGTATGACATAATTACCGCCAATCCTCCGTACATTGAGACGGAAGAGATAAAAAAACTGAATCCCGAACTGTGGGAGTATGAGCCGATGCTGGCTCTCGACGGAGGTGCCGATGGGCTGGTCCCCTACAGGGTGATCGCGGCTGAGGCGGGAAAACACCTGAAACCTGACGGGGTGCTGCTGATGGAGATAGGTGATACCCAGGGACAGCAGGTAAAGACGCTGATGGAGCGCGCCGGGTTTGGCCGCGTTCTGATCCACAGGGATCTCGCCGGGTTAGACCGGGTGGTGGAATGCGGCAGATATAATGGGGCTGGATCCAACCGCGGAAGGTAATCAGATCAGATTATTCTTTCACTTTGATAATTTTATGAGGGTACATTAAGATGTTCGATAAACTGGAAGACCTGTTAAGGCGTTTTGAGGAAATACAAAATGAGCTGGCGCAGCCGGAAGTGGTAAACGATCAGGCACGGTTCAGAAAACTCATGAAGGAACAAAGCGACTTAAGCGGCATAGTTTCAAAATACGAAGAATACAAAAAGGCAAAGAAAACTGTCGATGACAGTCTGGAGCTTTTAGAGGGTGAAAATGATCCCGAGATGCGTGAACTGTATAAACAGGAGCTTTCTGACGCGAAAGAAGCAATAGAGCGTATAGAGGGCGAGCTCAAGATAATGCTGCTCCCGAAGGACCCCAATGATGACAAGAACGTTATCGTGGAGATCAGGGGTGGTGCCGGAGGAGACGAAGCGGCACTCTTTGCGGCCGAGCTTTACCGCATGTATTCCAAATACGCGGATACCAGACATTGGCATATAGAACTGGTAAGTGTCAACGAGAACGGTCTCGGAGGCTTCAAGGAAGCTGTATTTATGGTAAACGGAAACGGCGCGTATTCCAGACTCAAATACGAATCCGGAGTACACCGTGTCCAGCGTATTCCCGTGACGGAATCGGGCGGCAGGATACACACCTCCACGGCGACAGTGGCGATCATGCCTGAGGTAGATGAGGTAGATGTGCAGCTCGATATGAACGACTGCAAATTTGATGTGTTCAGGGCATCGGGCAATGGCGGACAGTGCGTCAATACCACGGATTCCGCTGTCAGGCTTACACATATTCCCACAGGTATAGTCATTTCCTGTCAGGATGAAAAGTCACAGCTCAAAAACCGTGACAAGGCGTTAAAGGTGCTCCGTTCCAAGCTGTATGAGCTTGAACTCGAAAAGGCGGCGAACGCCGAGGCGGATCTGCGCCGCAGCCAGGTGGGTACCGGTGACCGCTCCGAAAAGATAAGAACCTACAATTTTCCTCAGAGTCGGTGTACCGACCATCGTATCAATCTGACACTGTACACTTTAGACGATGTCATGAACGGCAGCCTCGATAAACTCATAGACAGCCTGATCGCAGCCGACCAGGCCGCAAAGCTGCTGAAAATGAGCGAAGAAACCTGAAAATAGTATCGCTGTAACAGAAAAGGAAATGACGCAGCCGGCATGACCGCGCCGGGAAGGGGCAGTTTACATCTTATCAGAATTATGAAAGAGGGTCAGTATATGCCGGAGATCATCACCAGTCCGAACAATGACCGCCTTAAAGCGGTAGCGCTTCTCCAAAACAGGAAAAAAGCCCGCGACGAGCAGGGGCTTTTTGTCATCGAGGGTGTACGGATAGTCGAAGATGCCATTATTTCGGCATTTGATCGAATCAAAGATGTTTATGTGGGTGAGACTTTTTTTAATACCGGCGGGCTCGAAAGACTTAAAAGCTCAGCGGGACAAAGGAGAGACTCACAGAACGTAAAGGAAACAAAAGCAGCTTTGGAGCCGGATGTGGATAAACTGCCCGTAACAGTTGTGTCTGACAACGCTTTTTTCAAAATAAGTGAGACAGTGTCACCGCAGGGTGTGCTGGCAGTGGTGAAGAAGCATAAAGCTACGGTCAGTGAGATACTTCAGCGCGGCTTTGACCGTGAAGACAGCCAAACAAGTAAAGATGGCTTAAAGAGGCTCCTTATTCTCGATGATATTCAGGATCCGGGCAATCTCGGTACCATGATGCGTACAGCGGAAGCAGCGGGTATGGACGGCGTGATCATGAGCCGGGGTACGGTTGATATATATAGTCCCAAGACAGTCCGTTCCACCATGGGCTCTGTTTTCAGGGTTCCGTTTGCATATGCGGAGGATCTTCCCGATACGCTTGAACAGTTGAAAAAAGAGGATTTTACAGTATATGGTACTTGTATCGACGGCGCAGAGCCGTACGATCGTGTTTCATATGACGGAAAAACCGCTATTGTTATCGGAAATGAGGGAAACGGCATATCAGATGATGTCAGGAAAATAATTGACCATAACATTTTTATTCCCATGAGCGGTTCCGTGGAATCTCTCAACGCGGCGGTTGCCGCAGCCATAGTAATGTACCGGTGCAGGACAGTTTGAGAAAAATATCCGGAGGGTGCGTATGTCTACTTTCTTTGTGAACGGAAACCGTGTAAACAGCAGCAGGAAACAGACCTTGCTGCGTTTTTTGCGTGATGAGCTGCGCCTTATTTCGGTCAAGGACGGATGCAGTGAGGGGGCATGCGGAGCCTGTACGGTTATCATCGACGGAAAAACGGTAAAAGCATGCGTGCCAACCACAGATGACCTGGAAGGGAAGCATGTGGTCACGGTGGAAGGGCTGAATGATTGGGAAAAACAGGTATATACCTATGCTTACGGGACAGCAGGCGCTGTACAGTGCGGCTTCTGCATTCCGGGGATGGTCATGTGCACGAAGGAGCTGCTGGACGCGAAGTTTCATGGTTTGAACCGGCAACCGTGCAATACTTTCGTGAAAGGTGACGATGCAGACCCGGATAAGCGACATGGGGCAGAAAACCTGCGGTCGGGCGAAGTTGCCGAAAAAGAAGACACTGCAGACGGCCCTGTCGACCCGGCCGGTTGTGGGCAAGCATGGGTCGAGCCGCAGGATAGCCGGGAATCACGCCTCATACCGACAGATGAGGAGATCCGTTACGCCCTGCGAAATAATTACTGCCGATGCACGGGTTATGTGAAGATCATAGCTGCGGTCAGGCTGGCGGCCCGGATTTTCCTTGACGGGAAGCTGCCTGATGAGACAAGCGTAGAATGGAAACTCGGAAACCGTGTAAAAAGGATCGATGTAGATGAGAAGGTACTTGGTTACGGCAAGTATCCCGATGACTATTATTTTGACGGAATGCTGTACGGCTCGGCTGTTCGCAGCAAATACGCAAGAGCAAGGGTTCTTTCCATCGACCCGTCTGCTGCACTGAAACTTGAAGGCGTAGAGGCGGTCATCACAGCGGACGATATACCCGGAGAAAACAAAATAGGGCACTTAAAGCACGATCAGTACACTCTGATCCCTGTGGGAGGGCTTGTTCACTATCTTGGTGACGCGATTGCCCTGGTGGCGGCAAAAGACCCCGATACACTTGAAAAAGCAAAGAAGCTGGTTAAGATCGAATATGAAGTGCTGCCGGCGATACATACCATTGAGCAGGCAAAATCGGGCGAAGACCATTACCGGGTTTTCGATGAGGAGAAGGACAATATCCAGGCATATAAGCATGTTTCCCGTGGTGACGCTGCAGGAGCCATTGCGCGTTCCGCGCATGTGATCACGAAGCATTTTGAAACACCGTGGACGGAGCACGCTTTTCTGGAACCGGAGTGCGCAGTTGCCTATATGGATGATGAAGGTGACGTGCGGATGTATACCAGCGATCAGAGCGCGCATACGACGCTTCATGAGGTCACGCTGATGCTGGGGACTAAGAAGGTCAAGGTACAGAACGCTTTGGTGGGCGGAGGCTTCGGGGGCAAGGAAGACATGTCGGTTCAGCACCATGCGGCGCTTATCACTTATGTTACCGGAAAGCCCTGCAAGGTAAAGCTCTCCCGTGCGGAATCGCTGCTGGTACACCCCAAAAGACATCATTTTGTCATGGATTTTACCATGGGCTGCGATGAACAGGGGATCATACAGGGAGTAAAGGCAAAGGTGGAGTCGGACACCGGGGCGTTCGCGTCTTTGGGAGGTCCGGTGCTTGAAAGAGCTTGTACGCACGCTGCCGGACCCTATGCCTATGAATATTTTGAGATCGAAGGAACGGCATACTATACCAACAATCCTCCCGCCGGAGCTTTCAGGGGCTTTGGCGTTACCCAGACCTGTTTTGCCACGGAAACCCTGCTGAATATGATGGCGGAAAAGATTGGAATATCACCATGGGAGATCCGAGTGAGAAACGCCATAAGACCGGGCGGGACACTTCCGAACGGACAGATAGTGGATGATTCCACAGGACTGGTGGAGACACTTGAGGCAATAAAGCCTTATTATGACGCGGCTGTGGCGGCGGGCAGGCCTGTCGGTCTGGCCTGCGCCATGAAAAATGCCGGCGTGGGAGTCGGGATCGCTGACTGGGGCAGGGCAAAGCTCATCGTGGAGAATGACGCGAAGGTGCATATCTATTCAGGAGCATCCTGTATCGGTCAGGGACTTGGGACGGTGCTGGTACAGATGGTCGTGACCTACAGTGGCCTCTCTCCTGATGATATCGTATATGAGAGGAATAATACATGGATCTCGCCCGATTCCGGCGACACCTCCGGTTCGCGTCAGACCCTGATCACCGGAGAGGCTGTAAGAAGGGCGACAGAGAAGCTTGTAGAAGCTCTTGAGAGCGTCGGTATTTCTGAAGAGGGGTTTTTAACGGCACACTCGGACTACAGGAGTAGTACAGATACGCCCGGACGGTCTTGTCTACGTGAAAAACTTCGTTTACTTATCGGCCGGGAATTCTACGGGGAATTTCTGGCTAAAACCGATCCGCTGGGTGCGAATGTGCCTAACCCAGTATCGCATATTGCTTACGGATATGCGACTCAGATGTGCATACTGGATCCTGCTACCGGAAGGATCGATAAGCTGGTAGCCGCGCATGATGTAGGAAAAGCAGTCAATCCGCTTTCGCTCGAAGGACAGATTGAGGGCGGCGTGGTCATGAGCATGGGTTATGCCCTGACAGAGCAGTATCCGATAGATGGGAACTGCAAGCCGATAGACAAATATGGAGCGCTGGGACTTATAAGAGCCCATGAAGCGCCATCGGTCAAGGCAATACTTGTTGAGAAAAAAGGCTTTGATATGGCCGGGGGCGCGATAGGGATCGGGGAGATTACCTCTATACCCACCGCTCCGGCGATCACCGAGGCTTATTATCAGTGGAACGGCGAGCGTATATATGAGCTCCCGGTTAAGGGGAACCCTTACGAGAGGCTTCGCGGAGAGGCAGCATATGATAAGTATGCCGCTGATACCGGCATAATATCCATAGATCATGAAAAGTGCATAGGCTGCGGTTTGTGTGCGCGAAACTGTCCCGCTGACGCGATCCTGATCATGAATCCCACGGCAGAGGGCGGAGCTCATGGATCGAACTGCCAGGATGCGCATATGAAGGATGCCGCTAAAACAGACACGCAGAAGGCTTATATCCAGCCCAAGTTGTGCCTTGCTTGTGGCATGTGCGTGGAAAAATGCCCCAAAGGCGCTATTTTCCGCAGCGATAAGTGACAGATATCATTTGGAAGGGGATTGGCGACAGGAAGCGGTTTGCCGGTTTTTAGTTACTGCTTTTTTAATGTCGGGACAAGCTTCCTTACGCGCTCCGAAAGAAGGATAGCCAGAGCCATTTTTACCGCATCGGGGATAATGAACGGAAGCACGCACATGGACAGAGCCGCGCCGAAGGATATGGGAGTATTGCGCGAGTAAACTATCACAAACCACATGGTTCCGAAAGCGTAACAGAAGAGCATGCCGACAGCGGATGCGAGGACATTACGGATAACGGAAGCCTTGGTAAAATGCTCGATGACCGCATATACAAGCCCCATGACCAGAAATCCGATAAGATATCCGCCGGTAGGGCCGAGGAGATGTCCGATCCCGCCTGAAAATCCTGAGAAGACCGGGACTCCCACGGCTCCTAAAAGCAGGTAGATAAGGATGCTTAAAAGACTGTCCCGGGCTCCGAGCAGCAAAAGCGTGGTGAAGACTGCGAAGGTCTGTAGCGTAAAGGGAACCGGTCCGGGTATCGTTATCCACGAGCAGATGGCGATGATCACTGCCATAAGGGCAATATAGGTCATTTGCTGTATTTTTGATCCTGATCTCATTATGATAAAACTCCTGATCTATCTTTAATTTTCGTTTTATGTGTTGAAGCACAGTGCACACGAAGAGTGTGTGCTGCACATCATAATATCTTCCGGGGAACCGTCGATTCGGGAATAACGCTCTTCGGGATCGATACTCTGTATTTGTTCGCATACCGCTCCCGCATCTATTCCGAATCCCTTCGCGCAGTCTGACATTTTCTGATACATATCATCCCAGGTGAAGGGATTGGCAGCTTCACCTTTGGGCAGAAACACGGTCTTTTCCATCACGGTCCGGTCATTGAAGCCGACGCATAGCCGCGCACCCCTTATTCCGGCTGCTCCATCCTCCATTGTTTCATCCGGGATGAGCTCGATAAGGTCGATCATTTTAATCACTTCTTCGCTTATATCGTTTTCCAGATCATCCAGAGTGAACGCGCCCGTGCATATTGCAGCCGCAAGGGTAAAATGTATTGAAAATTTCCGGTCCTCCACAGTATCCGGTTTACGGATCTGCCCGGCTATCCGGATCGCGTTGCCGTAAATATAAAGTTTAAGCTTATTTATATCGGAGACCGTAAGCCCTTTGGCCTTCATTTCATTATGGATATATACGGCCGCTTCGATCCCGCAATGCGTATGGCGGCATGAAGGATAAGGTTTCAGGTAGCTTTCGCAGATGGTAAATGCGCTCCCCAGTCCATCCAGCATCTCATAGTGTACCTTGTCCGTCATAGCGTGGAACCAGCCCTTTTCACTTTCGAAAGGCCTTATGGGGCCCGGAACGCCGGCTTTGGCGAGTCTGGCTGAAATAATGCCGTTTCTGGCGGCTGCAGCCGGGTTTAAGGGCTTACAGCACTGTGCGCTTTCAGCTATGATGAGCAGTCCGCTGGCCTGTATAGCGGCTATACCGAGGGCATTGTAGATCTCGTCTTTCGAGCAGTTAAGGAGCTTCGCGCAGGCTCCGGCAGCGGCGATGACTCCTGCGGTACCTGTAGAATGAAAGCCCCGGCGGACCAGGCCGGGCTGAGCCATGGCGCCAATCCTGTTGTATACCTCATATCCGGCATTGATGGCTGTAAAAATATCTTTCCAGGTCCTGTCTTTAAGTTCTTCTGCCAGCGCGAATACAGAAGACATTACATGTGCCGCCACGTGTCCCATAGCCTTTCTGTTGCCGTCGTCCATATCTGCGCCATGGGCGTAGACGGCGTTCATGTATGCGCGGTTTTCGGTGATCTCTGTATCGCCGTATATTTTTAACAGGGCTTCGTTGAACTGCCGGTTGATCCTTCTGCCGGCATAACATGCCGCCGTATAGTCGGCTATAAAGAGCTTTGTGGTCTCTGTGACCTCGCTGCCCAATGCTTCGTATTTCAGGTCATATATAAAATCCGCCATAAACCGGGCCGTATCCGGAGGCGTTATAACGTCGCTCATAAATAAACTCCTTTTTCGTGATCATAGCAAATGATGCTGTGCCATTCGCCATGAACTACTGACTTCGTAACATTATAATTGTACCATTGAAATAATTTTACGCAAGACTTCTTTGAAATATTTGACAGTCTTTTTTGCGACATGCGACAGGATGCTGCTTGCCGGTTCCCGATGCGAGAAGGGATCCTGAATAGTTTAAGTATATTTTTCACGGACAGATGACAGCCTGCAGCGGCAGAAGTGACATCGAGGGATTCTGATGGCAGCAGCGACATCGAGCGATTCTGATTGACATATCCGGACATTTGTTATAAAATAACCTCAGGTCAGAAGCCTCGTCGCAGACTTTTGGCCTTAACTATATCTTTATGAGAGGAAGGTATTTATTTATGGCAAAATATGTATGCAGCGTATGCGGTTATGTTCATGAGGGTGATGAGCCTCCGGCACAGTGCCCCCAGTGTAAGGCTCCCGCTTCCAAATTTACGAAGCAGGAAGGTGAGATGACCTGGGCTGCCGAGCATGTAGTAGGCGTGGCAAAGGGTGTGAGCGAGGATATCATTGCTGATCTGCGTAACAATTTCAACGGCGAGTGTTCTGAGGTGGGCATGTATCTGGCCATGGCCAGAGTGGCTTTCCGCGAGGGCTATCCCGAGATCGGTCTTTACTGGGAAAAAGCTGCTTATGAGGAAGCAGAGCATGCAGCGAAGTTTGCGGAGCTTTTGGGAGAGGTTATCACCGACAGCACCAAGAAGAATCTTGAAATGCGTATAGAAGCCGAGAACGGAGCGACAGCCGGCAAGACTGATCTTGCCAAGCGCGCCAAGGAGGCCGGTCTTGATGCCATTCATGATACTGTTCATGAAATGGCCCGCGACGAGGCAAGGCACGGAAAGGCATTCAAGGGACTTTATGAGAGGTACTTTAAATAATACATTTATCATCGGGATACAGGACCCTGCATAAGACGGGGTCCTTTTTTCGTACGATTACGATAAATTACTCGAGTATTGCGTAAGCCCGAGGTAAGTGCTATACTTATAGCGCATTTGGAACTTCTGGGGGAAGTTGCAAAGAAATCCTCTGGTTTCAATACTTAAGGAGAGAGCACATGACCTACGCTGCACTGAAAAAAAGTGTATCCGATATGATAGAAGTGGGA
The DNA here is from genome assembly GCA_024698555.1 of Lachnospiraceae bacterium. Classification (GTDB taxonomy): domain Bacteria; phylum Bacillota; class Clostridia; order Lachnospirales; family Lachnospiraceae; genus RUG11977. Next base: position 7,987 of record JAILRI010000031.1, on the reverse strand, counting down.
TACGATGAGGATCTTAAGGGCAGGGCTTATGACATCATAAACCTTTCAGCCATAGTGTTAAACCTCGCGGTCACCATCATGATCACCTTTGACGATATAAACTTAAGACACGGGACGCTGCTGGGCGTGATCGAGACTGTCACGGTGGTGTTTTTTGCCATAGATTACGCGCTCCGTATCTGGACAGCCTCGTGTATATTTCCGAACACGAAGAGGCATCTGGCACCGCTCAGATACATATTTTCCTTCAACGGTTTAGTGGACTTTTTCTCATGTGTGCCGTTTTTTCTGCCGTTCTTTTTCCCGAGTGGCGTGGCAGCCTTCCGTATTTTCAGGGTGGTCAGGATATTCAGGCTGTTTCGTATAAATGCCTATTTTGATTCGTTAAATGTCATTACGGCAGTTATCAGGAGTAAAGCGAAGCTGTTACTGTCCTCTACATTTGTAGTATGCATGATCATGCTTGCCGCTTCACTGTGCATGTACAGCATAGAGCATTCAGTGCAGCCGAAAGTCTTTAACAATGCGCTTTCAGGGCTGTGGTGGGCTGCTGCGGCGCTGCTCACGGTTGGTTACGGCGACATCTATCCGGTTACCACCCTCGGTAAATGCATGGGGATCATCATTACCATGCTTGGAGTAGGCATGGTCGCCATTCCCACAGGTATCATATCGGCAGGCTTTGTTGAAAAGTACCAGAAGCTGAAAAAGGTCAGCGAACAGGGGATAGAAACCGGGATGCGTTTCATCCAGGTGACACTTTCGGCGTCAGATGAGTGGACAGGCAGGGCTATAAGGGAACTGGAGCTTCCAGCTGGGATAATAGTGGCGGCAGTTTTCGAGAAAGGTAAAAAGATGCAGATCCCGCGCGGCGATACGATGTTGTATGAAGGCGATATCGTGATACTGGGCGCGGAGAGCATTCACACGGACAAAGAGATAGAATTAAAGGAAATAGAGCTTAAGGACGGGCATGAGTGGAACGGTGTAAAGATAAAGGATCTCGATATTTCACGTCAATCCTTTATAGTAATGATACGCAGAGCAGGGAAGACTCTGATACCGAATGGCGGTATGATGCTGAAAACGGGGGATGCGGTTTATATGTATACCGGTCATTCTCAGAAATGAATCAGCTTCTGGTCCGGTTGAACATAATGTATCTGAGCATTTCCCTTCCCCGGAAGGAAGTGTCAGCTGCCAGCCTGAAACCGAGTTTTTCCGCCAGATGTCTGGACGGAGCGTTATCCGGATATATATCGGCCTCAAACATATCGGGGCCGTTTTCCGTATTAAGAAGATCCAGCAGAAATGATGTGCTTTCAAAAGCAATTCCCTGTCTCCTGAATGCAGGATCGACTCTGTAGCCCAGGATGCATACAGGACCGTCCGTATGGGTCAGGCTTACGTTTCCGATGATCGTATCGGTATCGGAGGAGTCAAAAATGTAATACCGGGCACCCTCGCTCTTCTCAAAGATGATACTTTCAGCCTCGAGAATACGCTCCTGATGACAGAGTGTGTAGAAGTTCTCGTCCCGCTCGGGCTCGTAGCGTTCAAAATCATCTTTATTGCGCGTGAGGAAGTCGAGGACCATCGCAGCACCGGATCTGTCAAGACAGGCAAGTGTCAGCCTTCCGGTGGAATACATGCTGTTTAATCTGACCATAGCTCCCCCCTTTCTGGTACATTATTTCTTAAATAACTGGACCGAATGCCTGGCGGCTTTAGCGATAGCACACGCCTGAAAGCCTCGACGTAGTTTAGTCGACTCCCCGCAGCCTGGTTTCCGGCACGTAAGGAAGCAATACATTTCTGAAACGTTCCAGTTTATCTCTGGAAGGCGCCTTCAGTCCCATCGGCGCGATCAGATCCCCTGAATCCTTATAGCATTGCAGAAAATAACGTTTTGCGCCTTTTATCCATTTACCGATCTCTAAAAAATCAGTCTCTGTGTGTAGACCATCTACAACAGTAGTGCGAAATTCGTATTCGATCCCGCTGTCTATGATCATGTCGACAGAGCTGAACAGCTCAGACATGGATACCGTGTTCAGTCCGGTGGCTTTAGCATATCCGTCGGGTGAGGATTTGATATCCATGGCCACGTAATCTATCAATCTGTTGTCAAGCAGTTCTTTCAGCATATCGGGAGCTGTACCGTTGGTATCCAGCTTGATGGATAAACCCGTCTCATCGCGCAGTCTTTTGATGAAATCGGGAAGATCCTTATGAAGCGTGGGTTCTCCTCCGGTAATGGCAACACCCTCGATCATGGAAGCGCGGCTTTTTATCTGCCTGATTATGGTGTCCTCACTGAGGGCAGGCTGGGAATCGGGATGCAGTACCAGCTCTGCGTTGTGACAGAAAGGACATTTGAAATTACAGTATCCCGTAAACAATGTACACGCAAGCTTCCCGGGATAATCAAGAAGCGTCAGCTTGTTAAATCCATGAAATTCCATATTTACTCCGTTTATGATCTTCGGTGAGAGACCGTCGGGTGTGATTGAAGGCTTAAGCTTATATATCAGGCGGTTGCGGTGTGGAGCGAAGGGCTTTTTCCGCTTTGTTTCTGGCTCTCAGATCTGTAAAAAATTCATTCATGATCGCTACCGATTCTTCCATGCAAACGCCTGTGGTGATCTCTACCTGATGATTAAATTCCTTCATGTTCAGCAGATTGAGGACAGAACCGCAGCAGCCGGCTTTCGGATTCATGGTCGCTATGACCACACGGTCGATACGGGCCTGTACTATGGCGCCTGCGCACATCTGACAGGGCTCGAGCGTTACATACATTGTGCAGCCTTCCAGCCTCCAGTCGCCTAGTTTCTTACTGGCCTTGTCAATGGCGGATATCTCGGCGTGGGCGAGGGTGGTTTTCGAGTGATTGCGCCGGTTGAAGCCTCGTGAGATCACTTTGCCGTCCGAGACGATCACGCATCCGATAGGCACTTCTCCTATTGCCAGAGCCCTTCGTGCCTGCGCCAGCGCTTTTCTCATATATTTTACATCTGTATCCATGAAAAGATCTCCTGTTAAGGATATACTACAGTAATAGAACGTTTTTGAGCCGCATACTTATTATAGTATGCTCTAAACTACCACTAAAATCAAGCACAATATTTAGTATTTACCTCCGGGATCATTTTCAATATTTTGTGTTTTTTGCAAAAAACTGTTTGACAAACGTTCTACAGTGTGATAATATATCTTGGGGTTTGGGGAAAGCAAAACCCCAAAATATAGGCCATGGCTGCCATCTCGATGAGTGACACTTTCATCTACGACTGTAGAAAATTCCGTACATTTTCATACAGCAGATGTATGTTTCCATCAGGATCGTTCATGGCGGAAAGAGGTAAGGGATAATGAAGCAGCCTGATAACATGTGTCGTATTTACAACCTGATTTCCAATAATATGGGCAAAAGAGTTCTGGTAAGAGAAAATCACGGGCGCAACCGTTACGATATCTCAGAGGGCATTATTTCCGAGATGCATCCCCACGTGTTCTGCGTAACCCGTGAAGGAGATATTCCCGCTTCCGCAAAGCAGATCTCTTACAGTTATACCGACGTGCTCATTAAGGACGTGGAACTGGTATTCTGATTTTTAACCGAATGATACTGACCTGATCGTTTTTGTTGTATTTTTTGAAAACAGGGGTTAAGTTTTTTGAAAAAATAGCCGATAGCACCTGTAAAGGATCACTATCGGTTTTTTTATTGTTGTTTTGTTTTATAAACCAAGGAGGGTACGAACATGGCAGTAAACGGACTTACATCTTCGACAAACGCGAATCTGACACAGGTTCAGGCTTCGTATGAAAGCGTGAGCATAACCGCAGAGATCACACAGGCAAAAGTAACGGCCACAGGCTCAAACTCCGCGGCAGCGATATATGAGAAAGGTGATGACACGGCGGCTTCGCAGTCTGTGCGTGAGTACAAGGTGGATCAGGAAACCATAGACAGGCTGAAGGCAGATGCCGAGGAAAGACACGCCTCCTTAAGAGGTCTGGTTGAAAAGCTGCTGCTTAAGCAGGGCGGGACACTTGATCTGTCCAAGGGACTTGCCAATGTTTACCGCAGCCTTGAGGTGGATGAGGAAACTCAGAAGCAGGCTCAGGCAGACATTGCCGAGGACGGTTACTGGGGTATAGAGCAGACATCCGACAGGATCCTGGATTTTGCGAAAGCACTTGCCGGTGATAACCTTGATTTCGCGAAGGACATGCTGGAGGCCATAAAGGAAGGCTTCAAGCTTGCCGGTGAGGATTGGGGAGAGGATCTTCCCGATATTTCACAGAAGACTATGGAAGCAACTTACAGCAAGGTAAACGCCTGGATAGAAAGCCTTTCCGGTTCTTCGTCCGAGTCGGGACAGGGCACAGCAGTGAGTGCTTCGGCTACTTCCATCAGGATTTCGGCTACCTATACGAAGGCCAGTGTCAGCGCGTCCCGTACGTCTGTTTCCCAGACGGCGCCCAAACCGGCGCCGCAGCAGGAAGCTGAACCCGTACCCGATCAGGCAGCGCAGGCTCAGAACTAGTACATCGATTCTTAAATAACTGGACCGAATGCTTGTCTGCTTATCCCGATAGCACACGCCTGAAAGCCTCGCCGTAGCCCGCTACGTCTGCGTTTTCAGACATGTACTCTCGGGCAAGCATTCGGCGCATTAGTCCAGTTATTTCGCGATCGATGTACTAGGTGCAGGGAGAAACTTAATATCATCACACGTGAAAACGGATGTGAAACCATAACATGAATGCCGTCTGCTTCTTTATGCAGGCGGTATTTTTTATATTTTTTTTATGCCTGTTGGTCTTAATTCTGTGATAGAATGAAATAGTTACCATGAACAGTTGCTTTTTAAGAATATCCGTGGGAAAAGAAGGGATGATATGGGACTAAAAAAACGTCTGGTAGTAGCTTTTATGATATTGCTCATCGTTCCGATGCTGCTGATCACGGCATCGCTTGCGGCAGCAATGGGACTGCAGCACAGAGTGAATGAGATACATAATGTTGCCGGTAGTAATGTCTCCGGTGACGAGTATTATTATATCGCGCAGGAAGGGACTGTTAACAGGCCGCAGATCAGGGTGCCCATGCTTCCTGCCGCAGTTGTGCTCATTTCCGTGATAGTGCTTACCGCCATGGTGCTTGTCATATGGCTGTACCGCAGCATTATCAAACCGTTGAGTGTATTGAGGACCGCGACACAGAACATCCGTGAAGGCAATCTTGATTTTACCATTACAGGCAATACCGATGACGAACTGGGGCAGCTGTGTGTTGATTTTGAGGAAATGCGCGTAAGGCTTAAGGAGCAGATCGAGACCCGTATCAAATATGAGCAGGACACCATCGATCTGATCTCGAATATCTCACATGATCTGAAAACGCCGCTTACCGCTATAAAAGGCTACACGGAAGGAATACTGGACGGTGTGGCGGATACGGACGAGAAGCGCGCGAAATACCTGCGCACCATACATACCAAGGCCGTGGATATGCAGTCACTGGTGGACGAGCTTTCTGATTATTCCAAGCTTGACAGTGATATTGTGAGATATAATTTCAACAGGATAGCCGTAAACAGCTTCTTCAACGACTGTGTGGAGGAACTGAGCCTTGATACGGAAGTAAAAAATATTTCGCTTTCCTACAAGAGCGATCTGCCCGACAGTGCTTTTATTTCGGCCGATGCCGAACAATTACGCCGTGTAGTCAATAATATCATTGGCAATTCCGTAAAATATATGGATAAGGATGAAGGACGGATAGTGATCAGGACTTATGATGACGGTAAATCCGTCCGGATCGAGATTGAGGACAATGCAGCCGGGATAGCGCCGGAAGATATGCCTCATATCTTTGAAAGATTTTACCGCGCCGATCATTCGAGAGGCACCAGAAAGGGCGGCACGGGACTCGGACTGGCGATCTGCCGTAAGATCATAGAGGATCACGGAGGCACCATCAGCGCAACAAGTGTACCCGGGGATGGCACGACCTTTATTTTCAACATACCCAAGTGTATGAAGGGTACGTGTTATGATGAAATAGAGGACGCGGAATTCCGCGAATGCGAGCCAAAGGAAGAAAAGAAGAAAAATCAGGCATAATGAAAAGTGATTTTTACACAGGAAGAGAAGGAGTGTGTTAACCATAGACAACAAGAAAATTCTTATCATCGAGGATGAAACCGAGATCGCTGAGCTGGAAAAGGATTATCTCGAAATGTCGGGATATAGTGCCGAACTGGAGGGAGACGGCACTGAGGGGCTTAAGAAAGCTTTGAATAATGACTACAGCCTGATCGTCCTTGACCTGATGCTGCCCGGGACGGACGGCTTCGAAATATGCAGACAGATCCGTGAAGTGAAAGATATTCCGATACTTATGGTGTCTGCCCGCAAAGATGATATTGACAAGATCAGAGGTCTGGGCCTGGGCGCGGATGATTACATGACCAAACCTTTCAGCCCCAGTGAGCTCGTGGCACGTGCCAGCGCCCATATCGCACGGTATGAGAGGCTTTTGGGCAGCAGCCGGGCTGTCAATGACGTGATAGAGATCCGCGGTCTCAAGATCGATAAAACCGCTCGCCGGGTATATGTCAACGGCGAGGAGAAGCAGTTTACCACCAAGGAGTTCGATCTGCTGACCTTCCTTGCCTCCAATCCCAACCATGTTTATTCACGTGACGAGCTCTTCCGTGAGATCTGGGCAATGGAATCCATGGGAGATATTGCTACCGTTACCGTTCATATCAAGAAGATCCGTGAAAAGATAGAGGCCGATACTTCAAAGCCGCAGTACATCGAGACTATCTGGGGTGTGGGATACAGATTTAAAATATAAAGAGATATTGATCATGAATTGTTGAAAAGTGAAATAATTTATGATAGTATAATTCCGTTAAATCTGACTTTTGGTATAGTTTTGCGGCTTCACAATCGACGCAGAGTAAAGGATGCAAGGTCGTTTGCTATAATACGGGGATACCTGACATGGCGGAAAATGTAGAAGATATCTTAAAAGAGATACATGTACTCTTTGCAAAGAGCAAAAGCTTCGGTGAGTCCACCGACCTTAAGGTGGTATCACAGGAGGATATGTTCGGCCTGCTAGATCGTCTCAATGTGGCTCTGAACGCAGTGCTGGAAAAATACGAGGCTACGACGCTCAGCCGTGAGCGGGCAAGGATAGATATGGAACGTGAGCATGCCGAGGCTGTGGCAGCCGCCAAGCGCGACTGCGATGATGTCCATGCTTCGGCCCTGCTGTACACCGACAAGATGCTGGAAAGCATTAATGACGTTTTCGAAAAGACCAAGTACAAGCTTAAGCATGATCTGCTCGAGGCCATAGCGCAGCTTGAAGATCAGACCGAGATAGTCGGACAGTTCCGCGAAGGCGTGAAGAACGATCTGACTGAGATGCATGACAATGAACTGTATCTGAAGGTGCTGGAAGAGGAACGCAAGAAAGCTGAAGAAAAGCGCATGTACGGGCTCATGACTCCGGACGAAGCAAAAGAACTGGCTGCCGCGCAGGAAGCAAACAAACCTGCCGCGGCCAAGCTGGATATCCGCATTAACAATCCCGGCGAAAATTCCGGCGTTACCCTGTCCACCCGCAGTTCATATAAGAGCGGAAAGAAGAAACCCCAGGCACAGGCGCAGGCTCCTGCCGAACATGAGGAGGGAGCACCGTATACCGCCGATGAGTTTGATCTGGACAGAGAATATTTCGAGTTTAAAGAGGAACAGGAAGGAACCGCCGAAAGCTCCAAACCTAAAAAGAAAGGTCTGTTCGGGTGGAAATGATAGAAAAGCATCCCGTTTGGGATGCTTTATTTTACAGGTATTTTATCTGCGCATTGCCTTAAGCACATCGCCCGCCATATACAGGGAACCGAATGCAATGACAGGTTCCGGAGTCTTAAAGCTTTCCTCGATAGCGGAAGGA
>JAILRI010000244.1 GCA_024698555.1 Lachnospiraceae bacterium | reverse complement strand
CCTGGTTTGGGACCAGGAGGTCGCAGGTTCGAATCCTGTCACCCCGATATACTCTCACATATGAAAAATGCAGGTGTAGTTCAATGGTAGAACACCAGCCTTCCAAGCTGGACACGTGGGTTCGATTCCCATCACCTGCTTCTTCTTTTGCCCGTAAATACGGGCTTTTTCATTTTCCTGCGGGGTATAAAAGGGTATAAACCTTTGATTTTACTGAATCAGAGAGCTCTTTCCAAAATGTCCAGACTGATTTCATCGCAGATCTCAGAACGGCAGTATCCGTTGGTCGTACTTATATCAGAGTGTCCGGCTAAAACCTGTATCTTTGTAGGTTTTTCACCAATATCATAAAGGGATGTTATACCAGTGACCCTAATACTGTGACTTGACCTGTACTCAATACCAGCAGCTTCACAAAACTCCTTTAAATGCTCATTTATCTTATTTGTCCATAAAGGCGTTCCGTTTTTGCTGACAAAAACATACTCCCCGAACGGATTTGCATTTCTCTGTTCTTTCAGAACCTCGACTGCCTTGCTATTTAGCTTAAGTCTACGCTTTCCATGCCCGTTATCATACTTATTAGACTTTGTATAGGGAACATAGACCTGTTTTCTTATCCCGTTTACGGTCTTTATCACGATCTGTGAGTGAATAAGCAAGCTTCCCTCATTCAGATCGACATCCTCCCACTTTAATGCCTCCAATTCGCCTATTCTGACCGTCAAACAAAAATCAAGACGTATTATACGGGCATAAGGGCTGTCAATGGATTCTATGACATTCCTGAGGGCTCTTTTTTCTTCCCGAGTATATCCGTCATGACTCTTAGCTGGAGCACATACCAGCTTATCTGTCTTTACTGACAGAGCTATGTTTGTGTCGATATAGTCATTCTGAACGGCATAATCAAAGCAGTAGTTAAGGGTTGTCTTAACATTTCTAAGCGTGCTTCTGGTGATGGCTCCGTCTGCTGTAATATCAGAGTAGAACTTGAACAAATGCTTGTGCCGGATCTCAGATATTTTCATGTCAGCAATCCCCGAAACAGATATGTACTTTTTCCAGGCATTTTTATAGTGTTCCAGAGTGTTCTGTTCCCGGTGCCCTTTTGAGACTAACTCTCCATATTCAGTTATTGCAGCTTCATAAACTTCCTCCAGAGTCATATTATGTGACCCGTAGAAATAAGCATACAAAGCTCTTAAAACATCAATCCTCCTTTTCCTGCAGATCTGAATGGGGGCTTTGGTTTTGTAGCGATCCCCATTAATCAGATAGATGTGATTAAGGTCAAATCCAGCTGCTTTAAGCGCTTTTTCATATTCTTTAGATAACAATTCTTCAATAACGCAGCCGTCATCTATGCCTTTAATTGTAGCTGATTCTAAAGCATCTATCAACCTGGAACCTTCGTTATCAAGAGAGAAAGAAGGTATCATACCAGACTTTATTAACTTTTTAGCCATAGATACCTCCTTTCAAATTCTACAACAACCCTTTCTTTGAGGTGTTCCTATATATCCATAGCTTATAATTACTATTGCCTCTCAATATTCATCATCGTTAAATAGCAAGACAACAGGCGGACATGGTTATTTCTGAGGCTCTAATAGCAACTCCTGATACCGCAGGAAATGCTGTCCTGTAAAAGGGTTAATGCCGCTGTAAGGTGGCTTAATACCCTTATCAACATAGAATCCTTTCGTGGGTTTTATGCCTTCATGGAGCATTCTCTGTACCGTCTTTAAGGAGATTACTTCCCTTGAAGGCACAGGCGTGATCAGGTTGCGACTTCTTGAGTATGAAACAAGATACCTCAAGGACCAGAAAGGATGCGTTTTCTGATATAGTGCTACACATATATCTGGCAGTGGTTTGGCTAAATAGCTGGCTATCTCTGCAAAGGAAGGATCCTTATCTGTGATTGTTTTGATTTGTACATAGCCATGTTTCCAACGGCTATTAACAAGTGAATTTGTATCCGGCATGTGATTAATAACCATATGACAATGGACCCTTCCCTTTTTCCCAATTTCAATCCGGTAAATGAATTTTAGTATTGCTCCACGCCGCTTATAAGCTTTACGCAGCTTTTCAATAAAGGCTTTGATATCCTTTTTGACAGTGTTGGCATCTTTTTCCTTATTATCTGAATAAGTCAGCGTTATGAAATCATCCCCTGCTTTGAAATTGGCAAGCAATATAAGCTGTAGTTTTCTTGTTTTACAGTAAAGGTTGTAACGCTTTGTAGCGTCGGATGTAGAGCTATTCTTCTGCCGTCTTGTAAGTCCCTTCCGGCCGGAAAGATATGAACTGATGTAGTGAACAACGGCATTGGCAAAGGAATAAGTAAGATGTATGTACTTCATCGATAGCCTCCAAGTATAATACCTATTATCAAGTTAAAAAGTTGCATGGAACAGCAAGTCCAATTTATCGGTTTCTCTCAAACGACAATGAACTTGTACGGAGATTTCATTTGTTGAACGCAAATTGCAGGGCTACTTGGTACCCCTGTTTAGCGATCTTATTTAGAGTGATGGGATTTTGCATAGAAAAAAGCAGAGTCCACCTAATGGGATCTGCTTACAATAAAACATCTGCCTATAATATACCCCCTTTCCTTGATTTTGGCAAGCCCTTTAGATCAATTGATAGCGTAAACCCTTTAGATCAATTAACAGCAAAATTGATAGCATTATCATCAAACATCTTACCTGATTATCATTAAGACATATTGACGCTTAAACATATCAAAGCAATAATTAGATTGTAGAATGAAAAGATAACAATCCTACTAATCGCTTACCAACTGGCAACAACTCATCGGAAATCATCGTAGCAAAGTAAATGTCCATAAAGAAAGCAGATGATCAAATGAAAGATATAAAAACGAAGCCGCTCTCTTACTGGCTTTCGAAAATAAAGGAATGTCTTTCCATAATATATCCGATCCTCATCGTACTTATAGTTTTCACGAAGATCCTCTTTGCATGCACCTGTGCAAGCGGCTCGATGGAGCCCGCACTGAAAGTGGGAACCACTACCTTCTATAACAGGCTTGCCTACATCCGCCACGATATCGAAAGAGGAGATATAATTGCTTTTAAGTCCGACGAGTTCGGGGTTATCTTCGCAAAAAGAGTCATTGGCATCCCCGGCGATAAGATATCCTTCGAAAACGGTTATGTAGTTGTCAATGGACTGCTTGTGGATGAAACCGAATATATCGGTGAGAATATTGAGACAAACTGTGAAAAGTCCTTTGTCGTGCCTGAGGGAACGGTGTTCGTCCTTGGCGATAACCGCGAGGACTCATACGACTCAAGGTTCTGGCAGAATCCGTATATTCCCGAAAACAGGATTTTAGGCAAGTACATTGGTGCTATTCCTTTCTCCGTCGAATATAATATCCTGCGTCCAATCAGAGGTCTAATCTCCTTGATCTGTTTTTATCCCGGGCAACCCCTTGACGCTTAATAATCCCGTTGGCATACTATAATCGAAGGATGAGAACACATGTTCGCCTATCATAATATGCTGGAGGTATAAAAATGAAAACAACGAACTATAGCTGCTTTAACGAACAGTTTGTAGAAAACGTCTCAGAGTTAGGGTTCTATTACTCAGACATACTATGTAACCATGAAGGAACGCCTTATACTGTGATGGATCTACAGATGGTATGTGCCTTGGACAATGGAGTAAAAGCAGCAGTGAAACAGCTGCTGGATGAATTAACAGCAAAGAGGGCTCAGAAGGAACAGGCTTTGCCCCTTTTAAGTATCCTCATGAAAGAAGCCTTGATTAAAGGCATTTATAAGAAACAGCCTTCCCATGCTACTTAAGGAATGACTGAATGGTCATCAAACAACTACGCTTCCTTTTTCGGAAGATAACTGTGCCTATGAAAGGATGGACAATATGCAGACAAACACAAAGTTTTCTAACAGGCTCGCAATGTTGAGAAAGAATATGGGAGAAACGCAGGTAACATTCGCTGCAAAATTCTCTGATTTCATGCTGAGGAAAGAGCCCTTCGCTCCTGTCACCATAAGCTCCTGGGAAAACGGGACGAAAATCCCGACCGCAACGGTTCTGCTGTACCTGTGCCAGTTCCTCGGCGTAAGTGCTGACTATCTTCTCGGGCTGACTGACGACATCGGGGACGTGAAAGACATCACAGAAGGCTTAAAGAAGAAACCCGACATAAAGATCGACCCGAGGCAGCTTAAGGGATACTCCAAGGAGCCCGTCTTCGTCGTATTCACCAGCAAAAAGCACAGAAGCAGGTGGGGACTTTTGGATTATGAGAAGGACAGGATAATCTTCACTGACATGATACTCAAGGATATCAAGAATTCCGGGTGCGAATTCTACACTTCGGTCCCCGACAAGGAGCTGGAGCCTGGATATGCCAAGAAAAAGCCATACAGCATGTCCCAGCTTCAGGAACAGACCGACAAGATATGGGTGAAGATGCTCTCGTC
>JAILRI010000201.1 GCA_024698555.1 Lachnospiraceae bacterium | reverse complement strand
TTTATTCAGATACATTAAGCAAGCATGTGATAATTGTGATTCAAAGGGTTTATTCTATCTTTCTGTATCCCAGCCATTTAAACTAATGGATTTAGCAGCCGAGTCATTAGCAGGACGTGTAGCAATTATCGAATTGCCACCCTTGTCACTTAGAGAAATCATGAAAAATAAGTATACAACCCCTTTCCTTCCAACGATGGAATATGTACACGACAGAAATAAAGACGCTGTAAAGCCGGATAATATCTGGACGATAATCCATCGAGGCGGATACCCTGAAATGCAAGACCCTGATATGGATTGGGCAATGTTTTTTTCGAGCTATGTCAAAACCTATTTAGAGCGTGATGTTAGGGAATTAGGGGCTGTCCAGGATTTAGATGCGTTTCGCAGATTTATGGTGGCATGTGCCGCCAGAACCGGTCAAATGCTTAATTATGCAAATATTGCTGATGAAACAGGCAAGGATGCCAATACTATAAAAAAATGGATTTCTATTTTAGAAGCCTCAGGCATCATATATATACTCGAACCATACGCCAATAGCGCACTTAAACGTGCCATAAAAACACCTAAGCTTTACTTTAGAGATACCGGATTAGCCGCGTATCTCACAAGATGGCTTACTCCTGAAACTTTAGCGGCAGGGGCAATGAGCGGAAGTTTTTTTGAAACCTTTGTTATTTCTGAGATTCTAAAAAGCTATTCTAATCAAGGATTAGATTATCGTTACTTTGTATCTTACTATAGAGGTAAAGATAAGAGAAAAATCAAAAAAAACGGCGAAGAGTCTTATGAAGAGGCAGAAATTGACTTTATAATCGAACAAGACGGAGTTTTGCATCCTGTTGAAATCAAGAAATGCAGTAACGCTTCAGCCGATATGACCTGTGCATTTCAAATACTCGATAAGATACCGGAAAAGAAAAGAGGCACGGGCGCAGTTGTATGTATGTGTCCTATGCCGGGCCCGCTGAGAGATAATATACTTCAAATACCATATTGGTTTATCTAAAAAATGCCTGCGATCTGCAGCTTAAACTGTAGATCGCAGGTGCATTCGATAGATCCTCTGACATAATAACCTCCTCTGTTCTGATTACTGTTCATGTCAACGGGGATGGTTCTTGGTGACACAATAAAAACGGGTGTCAGTGAGAACCGTCCCCGTTGACATATGATCAAAAGCGGGTAACGCCGGGCATGCGAGGAGCGGTTTTTCCGATTTATGATGCTTTTTCTCAGAGGCAATTCCTCATTCCGGTTTATAAGGAGGATTCTCACCCCCTGGCATTCCCCTGCCAACACCCATCACGTTGCCTCTACACCGAGAAAATTTCCGAATATACTTGTTTCCCGTCTTTTTGATCAGATTTCATAAGGGATATATTCTTTACCATCATCTCTCCCTTAGGAGCCGATCCGTTTTTCCAATTACCTGCCACTTTGCGAATGATCGTGATATGCGGGACAAATTTCCCCTTATCATAAGAAATCCCCGCGGAATCCAGCACTTCCCTAACCTCCCGTGCAAGATTATTCAATCCTTGGTTCCCCTTTATCCCTACCCATAAAGTATCTCCAGAGGTTCCCATATCGGAAAGGGAAAGTCGGAATGGCTTAATTTTTAACGCTTGCAGGGCTGTTTTGATCTCTGAAGCATCCTTTACCTCTCCGATAAAAGCAAGCGTCAGATGAAGATTCTGCGTCGGGACATAACTGCCACGCGCACCGCTTTTCTTCAACTCATGCAGTTTTCCTGTTACAGACACTTTGATTTCATCTGACAGCTGTATCGCTATAAATACCCGCATATCCTGTTCCCTCTCTCTCATCTATAAAATGTGGTTTTCAGGTTTATATCTGATAAACAGATACTAATCTCACCGACTGTTTTATATCCCTGCCGTTCCGGGAAGATTTCTTTAAAAGATTCCATACCATGAAAAAGCCTATAGACACTTCCACATATTCGTTATCATATAGGAAGAAAGGCTGCCACAACTGCAAGTACTACATCAGGAAGCATATTGGCGACCCTTACTTTCTTTCCCCATACCAGATTCAGTCCAACACAAAAAATCAATATAGATCCGATCAGCGAAAGATAATTCATAGCCAGATCTGTCATGACTGGTTTGAGGAACGATGCGAAGATTGTTATCGAGCCCTCAAATAACAGAACCGGTATTGCAGAAAAGGCGCACCCTTTTCCCAGCGAACATGTCATGACCATTATGATAATGAAATCCAGGATAGCTTTTGTCGCAAGGATCGACCAGTCCCCAAGAATACCGTCCTGAATAGCGCCGATGATAGCCATCGCACCTATACATACTGTCAGAGATGCTGTGACAAACGCATCGACGAAGTCCTTGTCTTTTGCATTCCCGGTTTTTATCTTCAACCATTCCCCGAATCGCTCAAACAGACCCTCAATATTGATTATCTCACCAATAAGAGTACCCAGAGTAAGGCAGATAGTCAATAGTTCCTAATCCGATCATATTATCTAAAAAACCTGCTTAGCCGTTTAATTTAATATGAAATTTCAATAAAATCTATCAGGCAACCGGCTAAATTTACATCCTTATTGTACTTAAGTTCCGATAGTCTCTTGCGCATCTGACCAACCCCTGCTCCACACTGCTGAATTCCACGCCATATTTTCTTGCTTTTTTGCAATCCATCCATAAGTTATGCTGCAAAACACAGTCCCGAACCTCCAGATCCTTCCCTATTGTCTTCAGGAAATCCCTTGTTAGCTCATACATGGATTTTCCCGTCTCGCTTCCGAAATTATAGATCCCTCCGGGAAGCCTCATTACTCTGTCCATGTTCTCCGCAACCTCTTTCACATAGGTCACGCCTCTGTAATTGCGTGAACTGAAACAGACAGGATCTGTGGCATTAAGAATTCTCATAAAGTAGTTTGCATTCTCCCTGTCATAGTCATACATCCATTCAGCCCGCAGCATCACGGAATCCGGCGCGATATCAAGAACCCTTTGTTCCATCTCCAGCTTCTGCTCAGCATAAACATTCCCGGGGCTCGCCATTTCCTCAGTATAAGGGCCCTCCTCTTCCGAGGCAGTATAAACCTGATCCGAACTGAAGCAGATGAGTTTCTTATTCTTAACTGCTCTGGCTAGAAAAACAGGAATCAGCACATTTGCATGATAGGATGCTTCCGGATCTGCGGCACAGGCCGCCACATCCGATATCGCCGCAGTATGAATAACAGTATCTGCCCGGCTTTCTTCCACTATGCGCTTTATATCGTCTTCCGATGCGCCCCTGAGGGAAGGACTTCCTATGGCATCTTCACGCATAGCCATAATCCTTCGTCCCACAAATCCCTTTGGGCCTGTAACAAGTATCATAAATATCTCCTATTTTTTATCTGTGTCGCTTCTTCGATCAGTTTCTTTGTATAGAAAAGGCCGCCAGCCACCGAGTGTTACTCCTGCCAAAGTCTGCACAATAAAAGATCAGATCGTCCATATCAATAAGAATCTCTCCCGTTGGCTTAGGAAAAACCTCAACACCATATTTTACGATCAATTCAAGAACAACATCTATCTTTTCCTTACTGAATCTGAATTTAGGTCTGCTAAGGACTTCTGTGTATTCATCCAGCATATCCTTATGGTACAAAGGCGTAATCTTCCCATCAGCTATAGCCTCGTATACCTTTACTGTTGCAGAATCATTATTCTTAGTCAGCAGAGCAGCTACGAAAACGTTCGTATCTATAACCGCATAGACCATAGCTTAACCCCTCTTTCGATCTGCTCTGGCTGCTGATATTTCAGCGTTGATCTCCTCAAGGGTCATTTCTGGCGTATCTGACGCCTCTTCTCGCAAAGCATTAAAGGCTGTTCTAAAATCTTCCCTCTTATTTGTTTCTGGCAGTACAGCATCAAAAGGAAGTCCTCTTACCTGCTTGCTTTTTTTCATAAACATACGAAAAGCAGTAGGAAGATCCATGCCAAGCTGCTCATAAATATCTG
>JAILRI010000154.1 GCA_024698555.1 Lachnospiraceae bacterium | reverse complement strand
CATTGAAGCAATTGAAAGTGTAAACGGTACGATATTCGGCGTCTGGTTCCTAATCGGAACAGCGCTCGTGTTTTGGATGCAGGCAGGTTTTGCCATGGTAGAGGCAGGCTTTACCAGAGCCAAGAACACCGGTAACATCCTTATGAAGAACCTGATGGACTTTTGTATAGGTACTGTAGTATTTAGTCGCATAGGCTTCAGCCTGCTGCTGGGTGAGGATATAGTAGGGCTCATCGGCAAACCGGGGTTTGATATTTTTACCTCGTATGAGAATTTTGACTGGTCAAACTTCGTATTTAACCTTGTATTCTGCGCAACGACAGCTACCATAGTTTCGGGCGCCATGGCTGAGAGGACCAAGTTCCTGTCCTACTGTGTATATTCGGCAGTTATTTCGGCTCTCATCTACCCCATCGAGGCTCACTGGATCTGGGGCGGCGGCTGGCTTTCACAGCTGGGCTTTCACGATTTCGCAGGCTCCTGCGCGATCCACATGGTAGGCGGTATCTCGGCTTTGATCGGCGCGAAGATGCTGGGCGGACGTATCGGTAAATTCGTTAAGGATAAAGACGGAAAGGTTACTAAAGTCAATGCTTTCCCCGGACATAATATCCCGATCGGCGCGCTTGGTGTATTTATCCTGTGGCTTGGCTGGTATGGTTTCAACGGTGCCGCGTGTACGACTATGGATCAGCTTGCATCGGTATTTGTAACTACTACCATCGCTCCGGCTATTGCAACTGTAGTCTGTATGATATTTACCTGGATCAAATACGGTAAGCCCGATATTTCCATGTGTCTGAACGCTTCCCTTGCAGGTCTGGTAGCTATCACAGCTCCCTGTGACGTGACCGATGCTTTCGGCGCGATAGTGATCGGCGGAGTTGCCGGACTTCTGGTATGCTTCGGTGTATGGCTTCTTGATTACAAGCTTCATATTGACGATCCTGTAGGCGCTGTTGCAGTACACTGCATGAACGGTATCTGGGGAACTATCGCGGTCGGTCTGTTTGCAACCAACACAGCTCCGGGTTACAGTATCGCGGATGCTGAAGGCAATGAGCTCGTCGGCCTGTTCTATGGCGGCGGCTTCAAGCTTCTCGGACTCCAGCTTCTGGGTTTTGTTTCCGTAGCGGCATGGACTGTAGTAACCATCACCATAGCATTCCTTATCATAAAGGCTATATTCGGACTCAGGGTAACGAAGGAAGAAGAGATCATCGGACTTGACCAGACCGAGCATGGACTGGTAAGTGCTTATGCAGGCTTCGCGATCATGGATATTTCCAATACCATGACCATGGATGTAAATGAAAACACTAGTCTGGGATCCACCAGTTACGACGAGGCGGACGAAATTGAGAGAAAAGCCGCGATCCAGGTCAGCAACCCGCTTCCTGCCACAGGTATCAGCAAAGTGGTCATCATTGCGAAGCTTACGCGCTATGACAAGCTGAAGAAGGCTATGAACGATCTGGGCGTTACCGGTATGACCGTTACTCAGGTCATGGGATGCGGTATTCAGAAGGGTGCCGGCGAGATGTACCGTGGAGTAGAGATGGATATGACGCTGCTTCCTAAGGTAAAGGTAGAAGTAGTAGTCAGCAAGATCCCTGTAGAGGATGTTATAGAGGCAGCCAAGAAGGCTCTTTACACCGGTCATATCGGCGATGGCAAGATCTTTGTATATCCTGTTGAGAAGGTTGTAAAGATCCGTACCGGTGAAGAGGATTTTGCGGCATTGCAGGATGTAGAGTAAAAACAGGAAAACAGACAGGAATGAGTAGGAGGGGGATACCCCTCCTACTACTCGATTATAAATGCATGGAGGATGTTATGCCTGGGGTTCATGAAGAATGCGGTGTGTTCGGAATATGGTCAAAGAGTATACAGCAGCTGCCTCATCTGGTAGCTGTCGGGTTGACCGCTCTTCAGCACAGGGGGCAGGAAGCGGCGGGGATCGCGGTAAACAATAATCGTGTGATCAGCTACCATAAAGGAGTAGGACTTGTCCATGAGGTCTTTACCGAAGATGAACTGAACAGTCTTGGTCGCGGACATATAGCGGTAGGACATGTCAGATATTCAACCAGCGGAAATAACACCGTCCTGAATGCGCAGCCTATGGTAGTAAAGCATGTAAAAGGTCAGCTTGCGCTCTGCCATAACGGCAATCTGACCAATTCCTTCGAATTGCGCAGAAAACTTGAAATGTCGGGGTGTATTTTCCAGACCACCAGTGATACCGAAGTTATCTCGTATCTTATCACCGGAAACCGCCTGAAAACAGCATCGATAGAGCAGGCGGTGATAGACACCATGTCTGAACTCGAAGGGGCATATTCGCTGGTCATGATGTCTCCGTCAAAGCTTTTGGCCTGCAGGGATCCGCACGGTCTTCGTCCCCTGTGTATGGGCAAAACGCCTTCAGGAGATATAATATTCGCTTCCGAGAGCTGTGCCTTAGATGCAGCAGGAGCCGGTCTTATACGCGAACTTGCTCCGGGAGAGCTGATGGTTGTTGATGAAAACGGTATTCAAAGCTTTGAATGCTCGTGTGCCGCTTCAAAGCCGTCTCTTTGTGTATTTGAATATATCTATTTTGCGCGCTCCGATTCGGTCATACAGGGAGTGTCGGTACATGAGGCAAGAAAACGGGTGGGAGGGTATCTTGCGCAGGACTGCCCGGCTGAGGCGGATATTGTGATCGGTGTTCCTGATTCGGGACTTGACGCGGCGATCGGATACGCGGAGCAGTCAGGTATTCCTTATGACATCGGTCTGGTGAAAAACAAATATATTGGACGAACATTTATCGCGCCCACACAGGAGCTCAGGGACAGTCAGGTCCGTTTAAAGCTTAATGCAGTACCCGGAGTGGTTAAGGATAAGCGTATTGTCCTGATCGATGATTCGATCGTCAGGGGGACTACGAGCGCTTATATTGTTAAAATGCTGAAAAATGCCGGAGCCCGGCAGGTGCATATGCGGATTTCTTCGCCGCCGTTTCTGCATCCCTGTTATTATGGCACCGACATCGATTCGGAAAACAGCCTGATAGCCAAAGGCCACAGTGTTGATGAAATTGCCCGTATCATAGGCGCGGATTCGCTGGCATTTCTGCCGATAGAGCATGCGCGTGAACTGGCCGGCGAGGCCTTTAAGGATAAACTGTGCGCGGCCTGTTTTGACGGAATCTACCCGGCTGGGATACCTTTAGTTACGCAAAAGGAGAGGTTTGAGGAATAACTGCAATATCAGGTCAAACTATTCAGTACTCAAAGGTCTTTAAAAATCGCTGTGCCCGCTCGGTTCCGGGCGAGGTGAAGAAATGTTCCGGATCCGAATTCTCTATGATCCGGCCACCGTCCATGAATATGATGCGGTCGGCGATAGCCCTGGCAAATGCCATCTCGTGTGTTACGATGAGCATGGTCCGTTCCTGCCTGGCAAGCTCCAGGATCACGTCGAGTACCTCGCGGACCATTTCGGGATCGAGTGCTGCCGTGACCTCGTCAAACAGAAGTATCTCAGGATGCATGATAAGCGCCCTGACTATGGCAACTCTCTGCTTCTGACCGCCTGAGAGCTGCCTCGGATAATTGTCCTTTTTGGCTGCCAGGCCGACTTTCTCCAGCAGCTGCTCGGCCTCACGTCGAACCTCGTCTTTATCCCTTTTCAGGACCTTCGTGGGAGCCAGCATTACGTTTCCCATGATAGTCTTATGCGGAAACAGGTCATAGCTTTGGAACACCATCCCTATCTTTGACCTGTATGTGGGACTTTTTCCCGAGAGCGGGTTGATGGTCTCGCCTTCGAGCAGCACCCTGCCGTCCTGTATGTTCTCAAGCCCGTTGATGCAGCGCAGCAGCGTGCTTTTCCCGCATCCGGAGGGACCCACGATCACGACCACTTCGCCTTTTTTTACGGTCAGGCTGATATCATTAAGGATCGGAAGATTATCGAAACTTTTGCAAAGGTGTTCTATTTTCAGTATTTCATCCATCGTCAGTTTTCCCATTTCTTTTCCAGATATTTTGAAAGGCAGCTTATCGGCCAGCAGGCGATAAAATACAGCAGGAATATTACCGCGAACACGCCGAAAGCCGCATTGGGCGAGCTCTTTCTGTTTGCCTCGATGATCTGCTGACCGACCTTAAGTACTTCCACGATACCGATCATCATCACCAGGCTCGTAGTCTTGATCATTCGGGTGATCAGATTTATGGAAAGAGGGAGGAGCCTTCTGACTATCTGCGGTATGATAACATAAATGTACGTCTGCAGACGGCTAAACCCGAGCGCCGCGCTGCTTTCATACTGTATAGGGGGGATGCTGATAAAGCATCCTCTCACCAGATCGGCCATCTCGGCACATCCCCAAAAGGAGAAGACTATGATAGCCGCGGTTTCGGCAGATACATTTAAACCCGTAAGCTTCGTGACACCGAAAAACATTATAAAAAGCAGTACCATCTGGGGCATGATCCTTACGATCTCAAGATAGATTCTCGAAAATACCGTAATAACAGGCTTTTTGAGAGTCATCAGCATACCCAGCGCTATTCCGAGTACGATGCTGATGATCACCGAGATCAGGCTGATCTTCATGGCCACGCCCAGACCCGCGAGGAGCCTCATCGCGTTCTTACCTTTGAATATGACTTCTATACCCATAACACTAATCTCCAAACATACCGAAGCGGACTTTTTTCTCTATCAGGCTTCCGGCAAAAGAAACCGGCAGCAGCATGACCGCATAGAATAAAACCAGAAGCACAAGGGCTTCGGTAGTGTTATAATACAGACCGATGAGATCTTTTGCCGTAAACATCAGATCCATCAGGCTTATAGCCGAAAATACGCTGGTCTCCTTAAGCAGGAACACGACATTTGCAACCAGTCTGGGAACGCTTAGAGCGAGCGCCTGGGGTCAGATCACAAGCC
>JAILRI010000058.1 GCA_024698555.1 Lachnospiraceae bacterium | reverse complement strand
TACAAGAGACACTCCGCCATTGATAGTAACAGTGCAGCTTTGCTCCTGTATTGCGGAACCTACCGTGCCCGACACGGTAATATCCATGGTCAGGTTATAGGTTTTATTCCTGAGTACGGCCTTGGTTTTAACGGCCTCCGTGCCGTTAAAGACAACCGCTGTAAGGCATATTACCAGCACCGCCAGACCCATCCAAAATCTCTTCTTCATACGACTACCTCCTTGTACTTCTTTTCTCCCGTATTCGAATCATACTCTATTGTTTATTCACGTTTTGCGATGTCATCTATATAATTTTAGGTATAGTGATTATATTGGCATTTGAAAGAAGAAGCAAGTTCTTTTTGTCTATTTGGGCATTTTTGATGTCTATTTGGAAGTCCGAGGGTAAACAAAAACCCTCCGGATTTAACTCCGAAGGGCCCTTTTATCTTTATTTCTCTCCATTTCTCTTGCGGTCGCTCAACTCCTTGTTGACACGGTTAAGCTCGACTTTGTAAATAAGGTAGTTCACCAGCCAGATCATAAAGAATCCTGCTGTCAGACATATAAAGAATATGAAGTTTTCGAAATAATCGGTCCACTTGAACCAGCGCAGAAAGAAGCCTACCAGAAAGTAGGAAACCATCGATGTAAAATAATGGATCGCGGTACACTTTGCCAGACTCCATTTCTCATATGCATAGAACGCCGCACCACCCATAGGGATCATGCCATATATCCCCATTACCAGTGCCTGTACGGTAAAGGCCAGCAGTTCATTGCCTCCGAATACTTCGACAAACCTCTCCGAGCACAGGTGTATGATTCCATCGCCTGCCCCAAGCGTCCCTGCTATGACTGCTATGACGGTACCGGAAAACAGGCCCATCGCTAGGCCGATCACCGCAAAAAGTATAACTCTGTGTTTAAATTTCATATGCTCACCCTCTTCGATCAACCTTTAAGCAAAGCCTTCAGTGTCTTTACACAGCTCCTTGAAGCCCAGGTTTTGGTTCCGTTTTCAAACTCCACGCCGATCGTACCGGCAATGTTTATATCAAAACGTTTGACCTTATATATGTTGATGATCTCGGACTGCGATATGCGGACAAATCGTGATGGATTCAGATCCTCCTCGAGTCTTGAGAGGTTTTTGCGGACGGTAAACAGGCCTTCATCCGTCTGCAGAATGCATTTCCTGTCCTGAATATATACTCTTACTATGTCACGCTGCGAGACAAATTCCATCTCGCCCTCGGTATATGCGGGGATCAGGGGAAATTCATTCTCCGAAACATTCTCTATGGCGTTAATTATACTTTCGACCAGCCCGCTCTTTTCGCGGGTCAGGATGGTAACCTTGGGGTCGGTATATTTCTCATCTATTGCGACTTCTATATCAACCATGCTTTTCATAGTCAGTCCTCTTTCGGTGATACTAACAACGTCACTTCATTATATGAGAAAAAAAGACGATTTTACCCGTCCGCATGCAATTTGGTCGTTTTTCATGCTTATTTGGTAAAGTCGATCTTTACAAGAGTCAGCCCCTGCGGCGGCAGCGTCGGACCGGCCTGGCCTCTGTCGTGCGATTCTATTATACTCTCCATACGTTCCGGCTCGATCGCGTGCGTGCCTGCCTGAAGCAGTGTTCCCGCAATAATACGCACCATATTATAGAGAAAACCGTTGCCCTTGAGACGGATTATGATGCAGTTTTCGTCATAGCCCTCTCCCCGGATGACCTCGGCGGAGTAAATGGTCCTGACTGTTGTGGTCACCTGTGCTCCTGCCGAGCAGAAGGTCACGAAATTATGCTCGCCCTCCAGATACTTTGCGGCTTCGCGCATTGCCTCAACATCGATGTCATGATGATAAAAGTAGGTGTAGCGTCTGTTCAGCGGATTCGGATGATCGTCGTTAAAGATACGGTATTCATAGGTCTTGACGCAGTTAACGCGTCTCGGATGGAAGTTTGTTTTGACCTCGCTGCTTGCGCGAACCACAACACTGTTCGGAAGCCTTCTGTTCAGCGCAAAGCTGAACTTCTTCGCGGGGATCGGTGATTCTGTGTCAAATACCGCAACATTGTCAAGCGCGTGAACTCCCGAGTCGGTGCGGCTTGCGCCTATAACCTCTATCTGTTCACCGGTCAGATCGCAGATGGCTTTATTCAGGACTTCTTCGACCGCAAGTCCGTTGGGCTGCTTCTGCCATCCGACATAATCCGTTCCGTCGTAGGCAACTCTGAGCATTATCCTGCGCATTTTATCTCCTCTATCAGATGCATTCAAATTACGGCATGATTATGATGACCGCCAGATATCCCGCCAACACTGCAAAAGCCGCAAGGTCGCGCTTCGCATACTTCAAGGGATGAAGCTTTGTCCTGCCTTCACCGCCGTGGTAGCAGCGCGCTTCCATAGCCTGTGCAAGATCTCCCGCGCGTCTGAAGGCGGATACGAACAGCGGCACGAGGATCGGCAGCATTGCCTTGGCCCTTTTTATAAGGCCGCCGTTTTCAAAATCCGCGCCCCTTGCCTGCTGCGCCTTCATGATCTTGTCCGTTTCTTCAAGAAGAATCGGAATAAACCTGAGGGCTATCGACATCATCATGGCAACATCGTGTACCGGGAATTTGAACAGTTTCAGCGGTGCAAAAGCTCTCTCGATAGCTGCTGTCAGGGCTGTGGGTGTCGTAGTGTAGGTCATTACGGATGAACCCGTGACCAGAAGGATAAGCCTGAGTGCCATAAAACCGGCCGTCCGTATACCTTCTTTGCTTATGCTTATCTTCCACCATTCAAAGACTACTTCGCCCTTTGTCATAAGAAGGTTCACTATGACCATAAAGATCAGCAGGAACAGCATCGGCTTCAGTCCCTTGAAAATGAACTTCGGCGGTATTTTCGACAAGCCCACCACCATCGCCAGCATAAGGACTACCGGGATAAAACCCCAGAAGCTCTTAAACAGGAACAGCGTCACTATATATAATATCGTGCCGAAGAACTTTACCCGCGGATCAAGTCTGTGTACCACCGATTCCGCGGGATAGTACTGGCCCAAAGTAATATCTCTAAGCATCTTGCATTTCTCTTTCCTTATTTCAGGTTCATAAGCTCCTTCTCAGCAGCTTCCATCGTAAAGATATCCGTTCTGACGTTGACCCCTCCGGCTTTAAGCTTCATGAACAGCTTGGTCACATCGGGGACATCAAGCCCCATTTCTTCCAGCTCCGCAGCCCTCGCAAAAACCTTCGCGGGCGCGTCATCCATCGCTATGCGTCCCTGATTCAGAACTACGATCCTGTCGACATATTTCGCAACATCTTCCATACTGTGTGAAACCAGAACTACCGTTATTT
Organism: Lachnospiraceae bacterium; assembly: GCA_024698555.1. Classification (GTDB taxonomy): domain Bacteria; phylum Bacillota; class Clostridia; order Lachnospirales; family Lachnospiraceae; genus RUG11977. The sequence continues at coordinate 1,349 of JAILRI010000058.1, read as the reverse complement.
TCTGAGTTTCGCGGATATCGGCTATCATGTCAAGTATTTCACGCCGTCCCGCAGGATCAAGCCCTGCCGCGGGCTCGTCAAGGATCAGTATCTTCGGCTTCATAGCAAGTACTCCGGCAATCGCCACTCGGCGCTTCTGTCCACCGGAAAGCTCAAACGGTGAGACATCAAGCAGGTCCTCGCCGATGCCTACCGCCTTCAGTGCGTCGTAAGTCCGCATTTCGGCTTCCAGTCCCGATATTCCCATGTTGGAGGGTCCGAACAGGACATCCTTGCTGACTGTCGTTTCAAACAACTGATACTCCGGATACTGGAAAACAAGTCCCACTTCGGTCCGCAGTTTCTTCAGATCGAAGTCTTTGAACGCAATGTTCTGGTCCTCGTAATATATATTGCCCGAAGTAGGCTTTATAAGCCCGTTCATATGCTGTACCAGAGTTGATTTTCCGGAACCGGTATGACCGATAAGACCGATGAACTCTCCGCTTCCGATCTCCAGATTTATATCCGTCAGAGCAGCCTTTTCAAAGGTCGTCTCCGGATTAAAGATATAGCTTACATTTTCAAATCTCAGGCTCATTTTATCCTCATTCCGTCCCGTTCCCGGACCTGCCCGCAAGTTTTTTCATTCTTTTGAAGGCTTCAACAAATTCATCGTCATTCAATATGGTTTCCGAAAAGCCCATAATGTGTCCGAGTTCCGTTACCGGCGGAACCTCAAGCTTATACTTTTTCAGCTGCTCGGGTTTTGAAAATATTTGTCTGGGCGAACCATCCAGAACAGGACGTCCCTTATCCATTACGATGATTCTGTCTGCGCCCGCCGCTTCATCCATATAATGTGTGATCAGGATAATGGTGATACCCTCGTTCTTATTCAATTCATGTGCAGTACGGATAACCTCCCTGCGTCCCTTCGGATCCAGCATCGCAGTGGGTTCGTCAAAGACTATGCATTTCGGTTTCATTGCGAGAATTCCGGCAATGGCAACTCTCTGCTTCTGTCCGCCCGAAAGTCTGTTGGGGGAATTGAATCGTTCCTTTTCCATTCCGACGCGCTTGAGTGCCGCTTCGACCCGTTCTGACATCTCCTCTGTCGGGATTCCCATGTTTTCCGGTCCAAACGCAACTTCTTCCTCTACTGTCTGGCCTATCATCTGGTTATCGGGATTCTGGAAAACCATTCCGCAGCTTGAGCGGATCTTAAGATAAAGAGTATCGTCCTTAGTATCGTATCCGTTTACCCAGACGGTTCCTTCTTCGGGAACGAGCAGTGCATTCAAGTGCCTTGCAAACGTTGATTTACCGGAGCCGTTCGACCCCAGTACCGCCACGAATTCGCCCTTCCC
>JAILRI010000156.1 GCA_024698555.1 Lachnospiraceae bacterium | reverse complement strand
GTATTCGGCCGATAACTGCTATCACTGGGCTATAGTAATAAAAGATAACGGAGATGAGCCGATAGGCGATATTGCGGTTGTGGACATAAAAGAAAAGGCTTCGGTGGCGCATATAGGCTATTGTATAAGCAATGACTGGTGGAATAAGGGAATTACATCCGAAGCGTTACAGGCAGTTATCGACTTCCTTTTTGATGTTGTGGGCTTCAATCGTGTTGAAGCAAGGCATGATTCCAATAACCCGAATTCCGGGAAAGTGATGCAAAAATGCGGGATGAAGTATGAGGGGACATTAAGAAGTTCCGATTGGAATAATCAGGGGATCTGCGACGCATGTTATTACGGGCTGCTTAAAGCTGAGCGGGATTATCTTCGGGATCCGTGCGGCACCCTTTCGATACCATATTGGAAATCAAAGACACAGATCGTCCCTGATACAATAAAAATAATACACTCTCGCGACTGGACCGGACAATACAAAGATTTCCGGAGATTCTTCAGGGTGAAGCACAGTCTGAACGATCCGATCGTGACGGATTTTGATTATGATACGATCTCGATCGACTGTCAGGCGAAGCAGCTGGCTGATATGATCAATGCTTCTTACGGGCATGAGGGTATTTCCGTGAGCGAGCACGATATCCTGCAGTGGAAAACCCACAAGACTTTTCGTGAGGACCTGTGCATATATATAAATGCGGACGGCGGGAAAATGGCCGCTTCCGGGATCGCAGAATACGATGAGATCTGTCGGGAAGGAATCATAGAATGGGTTCAGGTGCTTCCGGAGTATAGGAATAAAGGTCTGGGACAAAAGATTGTGACAGTCTTATTGAGCAGGCTAAAAGATCTGGGCGCAGAATTTGTTACTGTCTCGGGAAACCTCGATAATCCGACGAAGCCGCTTGAACTGTATAAGAAGTGCGGCTTTGAAGGTGACGATGTCTGGTATATTTGCCAAAAGGAATATAACTATGATAAAAAAGGTTGAAGAGCTGATAAGTCGGTGAAAGGACTGTTGGGAGATTTGAGATGGAATTTACAGAGATCAGCACTAATGACTATCCGTTGTTTCATGACCTGCTGAATGATTATTACCGTGAGGGAGAGGACGAAGGAACCGAGCAGGAAGTGATCGATTCCTTCATAAAGCTGTTGTTTGACAAAGTGACCGGCCGGGAGATAGACGGCTGCATCGTAAAAGAAAACGAAGAAGCGTTGGGATTTGCCCTTTGGGCGGTAGACAGGGAAGATTTCGAATTTAGTGAGATACCCGGCTACGGAACTGTTTTGGAGATAGGAATAGTTAAACAGTACCGTAATCGCAGGTATGGCGTAAAGCTGATGTCTTATATTGAGGATAAACTGCTTGAAAAAGGGATTACGGGTTGTTATGTATCTGCATACGGTCCGGCGCAGGCGTTCTGGAGCCGATGCGGCTTTGAAGACAGCGGCAGAACTGCCGGTAACGGACTGCCTATCATGACAAAGTCGATAAAGAAACCGGAAAACTCTCGCTGCATTGTTCGGCAGCGTTCAGCCCGTGATATGCTTACCCTTTGGGGATATAACAGCTTCGATGAGGCATCCCCTACAGCACGCTTCTTTTATGATAACATTGAATCGGGGAATGCCATATTCTGGAGTCTGTGTAATGAAGGAAATATTGTCGGTGAACTGTATTCTTTTTTGAAACTGGAGGATAAGGACTTCGCTGATGGTATAGATACAGCCTATTTATGCGCCTTCCGTGTCAAGGAGGATCATCGAGGTAAAGGATACGGCAGCATGCTGATGAATACAGCATTATCGGATCTGAAATCGAAGAACATTTCTTTTGCAACTATAGGTGTGGGTACGGATGAAGAAAAGAATCAGAAAATGTATGAGCATATGGGATTTAACAGGAAGATCAAGGACTGCTTCTTTGATCCCTGTTCCAGAGATAAGGATATGAAGCCCGTTACGGACGAAGGTTTCATAATACTGTCCCAAAAACTGTGAATGGATTCAGATACCGTTGCCTACGACGGCCCTGGGCTGCCCTCGGTAAGAAACAGGTAATAAGCAAAGATTTTTAAGAATGCTGGGTTTATGCGGGTTTCAGCCACTGAAAAGTTCTCCAAGAGATAATTCAAACAGAATATCGAAATTTACAAAAACCCTTGGAAACTCAGTGTTTTCAAGGGTCCTTTTTTGCAGTTTACTTTTGATAGTGCTGTCAGACCCCCTGGATGCCTGCATCCAGGGGCGTTTTTGTTTTGAGTTTACGCGCTGCCTGCTCCGCCCATATGTTTATCAGCTCCCGCAGGATCTGTAAAATCTCACCGCTTTCTGAAACAGCACCCACATAAAAGCAAAAAACAATGCCCCTGAAAGCGGAGTAACAAAGGCGGCCCACATCGGCCATCCAAAGAGCGGTTTCCCGAGGATCATTGAACCCGGTACATGGAGAGTGAGCGCAAACGGCGCTACCACCGTGAACAGTATCCGCAGCGGTCCCGGAAATGTATCTATGGGATACTGACAGGCGCTGCGGCCTCCATAAGTCAAAGCATTTACCAGTTCGATAGATTTCACGCTGTGAATGCAGAATATCGCCTCGATCAGAAACAGTCCGATGATCAGCAGCCCGCCTGCGAGGATCGCTTCAACAAGCAGCAAAGCCTTGGCAAAACTCCATTGTACATGTGACAGACTGCTCCCTATGACGAGCGCGACCGTTCCAACCGCTATACAGGTGATCCTTCGCGGATCCGCGGCGCTGCACATTACCTGCGTCAGTACTCCTCTGGGTCTGCTCAAAATGGTATCCAGTCCTCCGGTCCGTATCAGATACGGGAAATTGCCTGTTATACCCCTGCAGAACACTTCCATCAGGTAAAATGTCACCGACATCATTCCAAAGAAGAAATATAAATCTCCCGCTTCCCATTCATTGAGACGCTCAAAGCGGTTTACCAGCAGGATCACCGCCAGCATTTCGCCGCCCTCCATGATAAGCTGGGCGAAGGTCTGCATCAGAAATGACGCGGGATACTCCAGCTGAGCTTTGATCAGCATGCGCATGGAGTGAATATAAAGCTTTATTGTGTCCATATATCACCATTCCTGCCATTTTACAATGCCACAGTATCCATTCGGAGCCGGATACATCGTTTCATAAACAACCGGGTCAGATTCATCCTCCCTGGATCGCGATGACCTTACGATTCCATCGCCAGAGTCCAATACCTATACCTATGAGCGCCGCTGTCCATAAAACCTGCACAAGTATGATCATCGGGGCTTCGGCGGCATCTACAGCTCCGGTATACAGTCTGATCGGTCCGTCAAACACCTGTGCGTAAGGCAGGAGCCTGATCACTCCCTGCCAGCTGTCGGGGAATAATGTGAGCGGCAGGATATTGCCCGAAAAGATACACAAAAGCATATTGAACATGGCATATATCCCGCGGGAATCAATCGTCCGCATGGCAAATGCCATCGCTATGTTTTCAAGCGCCGTAACACACAGCAGACCAACGACCAGTGTCAACAGCCCCCATCCGAGTCCTGCCGGCGACGCAGGAAGCTCCAGTCCCCATCCTTTGGGCAAGAGCAGGGCGAAAATGATCATAGGGATCCCCCTCATCAGGCTTCCGGTCAGCTTCAGGGCAAGTATCCTCACATAATAAAAACCGTAAAGATCAAGCGGTCTGCACAGATCATACGCTATACCTCCGGTCTTGATCTTGTCCATAAGATCGGGATCGCTTGACAGCAGCATCCTGAAAAAAGCCTGCTGGAGCCATACATAGCTGGTAATCTGAGTAATGGGCATGCTTTGCGGATTTCCTGCATACAGCGCGCGGTAAATGGCCACAAGTATCAATCCGAAAAACATCTGGCAGATTATTCCGCCCACCATGGCGCCACGGTATTGCAATTCCATTTTTGTTCGCATTTTAAATGCGGAAAGATAAGATCTCATATATTATCCTGATTTCACACCATATCCAGTTCCCGGTACATTGCCGCGACCAGATGGTCGATATTCTGAGGCTGAACAGTAAGCTCGCGAACGGTTCCTGCCTGCTGAAGACGCTCTAAAAGCAAAGCAGTGGAAAAATCCTTCGGAGAATAAGTAAGTGTCAGATTCCCACCTTCCTTGGAGACCGGCACTGTATCCGGTAATTCAAGCGCGATATCCGACTCCTCATAACGTACATTTACAGTGCGGATCGTGTCATATTGTCCCAGCAGGTCCGTAAGTGCTCCGTCAAACAGCTTCCTGCCGTGCCCCAGTACCATGACACGTGGACACAGGGCAACGATATCCTCCATATCATGGGTCGTAAGAAGTATAGTCGTACCCTGCTGTTCATTCTCCCATTTCAGAAAATCGCGCAGTGCCAGCTTGCTTACCGCATCCAGGCCAATGGTGGGCTCATCGAGAAAAAGAAGCTGCGGACGGTGCAGCAGAGAACCGCATAATTCGGCGCGCATCCTTTGACCAAGGCTTAAATTACGAAGCGGAGTCTTTAACAGCTCCTCTATCTGCAGCGCTTCAGCCAGGCTCTTCAGTCTGTCACGATAGTCACTGTCACTGATCCGGTAGATGTCCTTCAGCAGTTCATAACTGTCCAGGATAGGAACATCCCACCATAGCTGGGTACGCTGACCGAATACCACTCCGATACCCCGGACATGATCTTTCCTTTCCTTCCAGGGAATACGCCCGCCTACGGTAACATCCCCGCCGTCCGGAGTCATTATGCCCGAAAGGATCTTGACTGTAGTGGATTTTCCTGCTCCGTTCGGTCCGATATATCCCAGCAGTTCTCCCTGCTCTATATCAAAAGACACCTGCTGAAGCGCAAACACCTGATGTTTTTTCCTCAGCAGGGATCCTTTTTCCCGTTTTTCCTTTACTGTAAATCTCTTCTCAAGATCCTGTACATGAATGTAACTCATGGTATTTCCTCTTTTTTATCAACCGCTGAACCTTAGGGAAACACTGATCAAGTGTTTTCCCGCGCGAAAAAGCGGGAATGAAGCTCCTTTCCTATGCGATCTCCTACGCAGCCCGTCGGAGGCTCTCACAGAAACGATGATTTGATCAGTGTTTGCTCAGGGAATTCATAAGTCCCCCGGCAGAAATGATATCCCGGACAAATTCGGGAAATGCCACCGCCTGAAAGGTTTCACCGGTAGTCTCATCCGTAATGAGTCCTTCGGCAAAATCCACACTTACCACATCACCCGCCGAGATCTTTTCGGCCGCTGCCTCGCACTCCAATATGGGAAAACCGATGTTGATTGCGTTGCGGAAAAAAATCCTGGCAAAACTCTTCGCGATCACACAGCCGGTCCCGCACGCCTTGAGCGCTAAAGGCGCATGTTCACGTGATGAACCGCAGCCGAAATTCCGGCCTGCGACCACGATATCTCCGGGCTTTATCTTCTTTACAAAATCCTTATCGATATCTTCCATGCAATGAGCGGCAAGCTCCTTCGCGTCCGGCGTGTTCAGATACCTGGCCGGTATGATCACATCTGTATCGACATTGTCGGCGTATTTGAAAACTGTGCCCCGTACATGCATCATCTCTCCCATATGCTTCCTCCTTAAGTCCAAAGAACCCTTTATCAGTTACGGCACGTTAAAACAGCCCTGCTGCTTACTTCTTCTTTCCCTTTGTCGTGATCAGGTCGTCCATCGTCCCGTTAGGCGGCAGCATCGGCAATACGAATTCATCCCTGTCAATGCATGCGTCGATAAGATAAGGCCCTTTTGCTTTCATAGCTTTCCTGAACGCTTTCTCAAAAGAATCTATGTCATCAACCCGCTCCGCCTTTACACCGAAGCCTTCCGCAACCTTCACGAAATCCGTCTTCCGTTCGAATTCGGTATAAGCATACCTTTTCCGGTAAAACAGGGTCTGCCACTGACGTACCAGCCCCAGAGCAGTATTGTTCATGATCACTATGGTAATCGGAAGATCATAGCTTACCGCGGTCACCAGCTCGTTCAGATTCATTGCAAAACTTCCGTCACCCGTTATCAGAAGTACCCTGTTTCTGCGGGAAGCGCTCTTTGATGCGCGATTGACAGTCCCGGCATGATCTTCGGTTTCCTTTTGAGCTGCGGCATCGGCGCCGCCGATGGATGCCCCGCACGCGGCACCCAGCCCGTAGCCCATAGTCCCGAGGCCTCCACTGGAAATAAAATGTCTGGGACGACCCAACTCCGAATACTGCGCAGTCCACATCTGATGCTGGCCTACATCTGTAGTAAGAATACAGTCGTCTCCTTTGTACTTATTGATCACATTGAAGATCATTTTCGGTGAAATACCGGCACCTGTTGTATTTTCGGCGGTCCGACCTATTTCTTTGCCCCTGGCCTTAAACTCCGCTATACGTTTGCCCCATTCGGGATGCGAAGCCTGTTTACACCCGGCAGCGATTCTTTCGAATGATGACACGATATCCCCGATAACACCGACGTCCACAGAAACATTTTTATTTATCTCGGCCTGATCCGTATCAAGCTGTATGATATGCGCCGAAGTCTTCTCTTTATAGATATTGCCTGTGGCACGGTCGCTGACACGGATACCTCACCCGCTGCCTACATCGGCTTCCTGGTTGGCCATAGAGGAAGCATAAAGCCCGTGCATGCCCTGAAGCCCCAGAAAACGGTCGTAAGAGGTCTCAATCGCTGATAAGCCCATGAGCGTACAGCCGATATACGCGTCTATCCTTTCCGCGAGTTCCTTGATCCTGTCACCGAGGCCGGCGCAGGCAGCGCCTCCTCCTATATAAATATACGGCCTCTTCGCTGTGTTGATGATACGGATGGCTTCCTCTATCAGTTCTTCATCCGCTTCTTTGGATGTAAACGGCAGCACCGGCTGCTGCTTTTCAAAAGGATATTCTGCCAGCTGTACATCCTTTGGAATATCCACGAGTACCGGACCGGGTCTGCCCGATTTTGCTATGCGGAAGGCCTCCCTGATGGTATCTGCCAATTCAGCGATATCGCTCACAAAATAGTTATGTTTGGTAATAGGCATGGTAATGCCTGTAATATTGATCTCCTGAAAGCTGTCACGGCCGATCATGGAGGTAGCCACATTGCCTGTTATGGCGACCATCGGCACGGAATCGAGCATGGCTGTGGCTATCCCTGTCACCAGATTGGTCGCGCCGGGTCCGGATGTCGCCAGCACAACCCCCACTTTTCCCGTAGCGCGGGCATAGCCGTCCGCGGCATGAGCCGCTCCCTGCTCATGAGCGGTGATATAGTGATGTATCCTGTTCTTCACCTTATAAAGCTCATCATATATATCGAGCACCATGCTGCCGGGATAACCGAAAATATCCGTAACTCCCTGCTCTATCAGTGTCTCTATTACGATGCGCGCTCCGGTATAGTTCATACGCCTGCCCATACATTAACCTCATCCTGCTAACAAAAGAAATGACTAACGATATTGAAAATATAAACGGCCTCTCCTGTTTTTTCCTGAAAAGTTCATCAAGAAGCCGTCTTTAGGTCAAAAGCACGATAATTATATCAAAACTGACAGGATTCCACAACATTAATTTTTCAATATCGCACAAAGACCGGATACGGCAACCCGCATCCGGTCTTAAAACTGTCTTTATCTGTTGTATCAGGCCTTGGGACCAGCTGCAACCAGAGCCTTGCCTGCCTCGTTGGTCTCGTACTTCTTGAAGTTCTTGACAAAACGGCCTGCAAGATCCTGTGCCTTGGTCTCCCACTCTTTGGGATCAGCGTAAGTGTCACGAGGATCAAGGATGCCTGTATCTACGCCGGGAAGCTCTGTGGGAACTTCGAAATCGAAGATCGGGATCTTCTTGGTAGGAGCCTTCAGTACATCGCCGCTCAGGATAGCGTCGATGATTCCACGGGTATCCTTAATGGAGATACGCTTGCCGGTTCCGTTCCAACCGGTATTTACAAGATAAGCCTTTGCGCCGCTCTTCTGCATCTTCTTTACGAGCTCCTCGCCGTACTTGGTAGGATGAAGCTCAAGAAATGCCTGACCGAAGCAAGCTGAGAATGTAGGTGTAGGCTCGGTGATACCGCGCTCAGTACCTGCAAGCTTTGCTGTGAAACCGCTCAGGAAGTAGTACTGTGTCTGCTCGGGAGTAAGGATCGAAACAGGAGGAAGTACGCCGAACGCGTCTGCTGAAAGGAAGATAACGTTCTTTGCAGCGGGACCTGCGGAAATAGGGCGAACCTTCTGAACGATATTCTGAATATGATCGATAGGATACGATACACGGGTATTCTCGGTTACGCTCTTGTCAGCGAAATCGATCTTGCCTGCAGCGTCAACGGTAACGTTCTCAAGAAGAGCATCACGCTTGATCGCATTGTAAATATCGGGCTCGGAATCCTTGTCAAGGTTGATAACCTTGGCGTAGCAGCCGCCCTCGAAGTTGAATACGCCTTCGTCATCCCATCCGTGCTCATCGTCACCGATAAGAAGTCTCTTGGGATCTGTTGAAAGAGTGGTCTTACCTGTTCCTGAAAGACCGAAGAAGATAGCGGTGTTCTCACCCTGCATATCTGTATTGGCCGAGCAGTGCATCGAAGCGATGCCCTGAAGAGGAAGGTAGTAGTTCATCATGGAGAACATACCCTTCTTCATCTCGCCGCCGTACCATGTGTTCAGGATAACCTGCTCACGGCTTGATACGTTGAATGCAACACAGGTCTCGGAATTGAGGCCGAGTGCCTGATAATCGTCAACCTTTGCCTTAGAAGCTGTATAAACTACGAAGTTGGGCTCGAAATTAGCCTCTTCCTCTTTGGTGGGCTTGATGAACATATTTCTTACGAAATGTGCCTGCCAAGCAACTTCCATTACGAAACGAACTGCCATGCGGGTGTCCTTGTTTGCGCCGCAGAATGCGTCAACAACGAACAGTCTCTTGCCCGAAAGCTGATCCTGAGCAAGCTTCTTAACCTTTGCCCAGGTCTCTTCGCTCATGGGATGGTTGTCATTCTTGTACTCATCGGTGGTCCACCAAACGGTATCCTTGGACTTTGCGTCCATAACGATGTACTTGTCTTTGGGTGAACGTCCGGTGTAGATACCGGTCATTACGTTAACTGCGCCAAGTTCGGTATTAACTCCCACATCAAAGCCCTCAAGGCCGGGAGCCATCTCTTCCTTGTACAGATCCTCATAAGAAGGATTGTAAATGATCTCTGTTGCGCCGGTAATACCGTACTTTGTTAAATCGATTGCCATGTTCTATACTCCTTTTCTTTATATTTTTGACGGCCATATTCAAAATGAAATCAGACCACCTTCTTGTTCATTTTAACATTATACATAAAATTTTCAAAAAGTCACCTATTATTTTCAAAATTTATATAAATATAACTTTTAACGGGTAAAATGAGGGTCTTCCCCGGGTATACAGGCTGAAGGCATCGGGGGCCGGGCAAAGCTCTATTTCTGGATAAACGCGTTTATCAGAGAACTTCTCGCCACCCTGTATTACGAGAAGAAAAAACACTTTCAGGCATTGCTCATACTCTTTGCGGCCGTTGCCGCGGCAGGGAGCGTGCTGTTTTTGTCAGTCTTAATCTAATGTCAGGGGCCGCCGCACTTTCTTAGTGCGGCGGCCCTCAAAAAGATCAGAACAATCCCGAAATAACTCCGTTTTCGTCCACGTCGATATGCTCCGCGGCGGGAACCTTCGGAAGTCCCGGCATGGTCATGATATCGCCTGTAAGCGCGACTAAAAAGCCTGCGCCCGCGCTTACCTTGATGTTGCGTACAGTGATATTGAAGCCCGCAGGAGCGCCCAGCTTCGTCTGATCATCAGAGAAAGAATACTGGGTCTTTGCCATACAGATAGGAAGCTTGTCAAAGCCGAGAGCTTCGAGAGTCTGTATCTGTTTGCGGGCATTAGGTTCGATATTTACACCATCGGCATGATAGATCCGCGTGGAAATAGCCTTCAGCTTCTCCTCGATAGTCGCGTCAAGCTCGTAAGAGAATGAGAATTCGTTCGGTTCCTCACAGAGCCTGATCACTTCTTCGGCAAGGGCGGTACCGCCGGCTCCACCGCGAGCCCACACCTCACTCAGGGCGACATTGACTCCGAGCTCACGGCATTTGGCTTCCACCAGATCAAGCTCAGCCCTGGTATCGGTCGGGAACGCGTTGATAGCGACCACGCAGGGAAGCTTGTATACGTCACGGATATTTGATACATGCTGTAAGAGGTTCGGCAGTCCTTTCTCCAGAGCCTCGAGATTCTCCTTATCGAGCTCTGCCTTAGGCACGCCACCATGGTTTTTAAGCGCTCTGACAGTTGCCACCACCACTACTGCGGACGGCTTAAGCCCCGCCAGTCTGCATTTGATGTCAAGGAATTTCTCGGCGCCTAAGTCGGCACCGAAGCCGGCTTCCGTTACTGCGTAATCACCAAGCTTCATAGCCATACGTGTGGCAAGTATCGAATTACAGCCATGAGCGATATTGGCAAACGGACCGCCATGAACAAATGCCGGAGTGCCTTCAAGCGTCTGGACCAGATTGGGCTTTAACGCATCCTTCAGCAACGCAGCCATAGCGCCCTCAGCCTTTAAGTCATGGGCGGTAACCGGTCTGTCGTCATAGGTATAACCCACTACCATGCGGCCTAAACGCTCTTTCATGTCGGAAACGGATGAGGAAAGGCAGAAGACCGCCATGACCTCACTGGCGACTGTAATATCGAACCCGTCTTCTCTCGGAACGCCCTGCATACGGCCTCCGAGACCATCCACTACGTTGCGCAGCTGTCTGTCATTCATGTCCACACAGCGTTTCCATGTGATCTTCTTTACATCTATGCCGAGAGCGTTGCCCTGCTGAATATGATTGTCCAGCATGGCTGCGAGCAGGTTGTTTGCTGCGCCAATCGCGTGAAAATCACCGGTAAAATGCAGGTTGATATCCTCCATCGGCACGACCTGAGCATACCCGCCGCCGGCGGCTCCGCCCTTTACGCCGAAAACAGGACCGAGTGAGGGCTCGCGTAGAGCTACTATAACATTTTTACCAAGCCTCTTTAAGGCATCGGCCAGTCCCACAGTGGTAGTTGTCTTGCCCTCTCCTGCAGGAGTGGGATTGATGGCGGTTACCAGTATAAGCTTGCCGTCCGGCGTATTTGCTTTATCCTTCAGCAGCTTGTAATCGATCTTGGCCTTGTAATTACCGTACTGCTCAAGGTATTCTTCCCCTATCCCCGCGGTTTTTGCGATCTCGGTGATATGGCTCATCCTGCATTCCTGTGCGATCTCGATGTCTGATTTGTACATGGCGTGGATTCCTTTCTGATTTTAAATGCTATGCCTTAATGTTTCCATTTTCAAAATCTGCCAAAAACCGGTGACTTAATCATCTGAATCAGTTCCCAGTAATACCCGCAATTTGACCGGGTTGTGATCGGTATTGGCAAAATCATGATCCAAAGTCTCAACACTCACCAGCTCTACATTGGGAGACAGGATAAAACCGTCCAGTACGTAAAACTGGTGATCATTACTGCCGGTATAAGGTTTATCCAGCGATCTGCACGTCGGAACCGATCCGTCGTAAGCGAATCTCCAGCCATCGGGGATATCATTTTCCTCAAAATAGGCCGGGGTCCACAGTTCGGGGTTGTCACCGTAGATCGCTGATGTGCCCGGAAACCAGTGATTAAAATCACCGCCCACGATCACATAATTGCCCTTGGCATACTCTTCCTCCATAACCTTCATGAGCATGGCCTTCTGCGCGGCTTTTCCCTCACCGTCATCATATGCCTCAAGGTGCAGATTGATGATCGTCAGTTCTTCATCACACCCGCTGATCGGCACATGACTCACTTCAAGACAGCGCTTGAGATTGAACACCGATACCGGCCACGAAAAAGGTATGGGAAGCTGCCGTCTGATAGCGTCACTTACCCTGTAATCCGAAAGCAGCACTACACCCGAATCAACCTTACCGATCATCGGTATGGGATACGGTATCCATCTGCAGACCAGATTACGGGCATATATGCGTGTCGCAAGCGCAGGCAGATAATAGTCGACGGCATCGAGATGGAATGAACGCGAGGAATTATAATCAACCTCCTGAAGCAGGTAAAAATCCGCTCTTAGTTCCTCCAGCACCGAATCGATAGCCTCCATGTTCTCCGCAACCAGCTGACGTGATGCCGGATTTACCTGCTTTCCGCCATCCAGCACAAAATCCGTACTTGCATCCAGCCCGGCATATCCGGTATTCCATGTAACCAGTGTGATATCCCGTTTATCCAGTTCCAAAGAGGAAGTAGTATACCCCAGTTCTTCCACATCCTCAGGCTTGAACTCCGTGATGAGCACATACGCGAAAAAGCCGATGACTATCGCTATCATGCACAAAATTACAATTCCAGCCGCTTTAAGGACACGAATCACTTTTTTTCTCATAACCGACCTGCCGTTTTCATTTACTTTGTATACCGGAACATTATACACTCTCCTTCATTTTTTTTCAACAAAAATAACGGGGAGCACCTGCTCCCCGCGCATGACCGTATTTATCACAGAAGCCCTATGCGTCGGACTGCTTCCTTTGTTGCCTCCCGCTCTCCGAAGGCCGTAAGTCTGAAATAATGCTCTCCGTGAGGTCCGAAGCCTGAGCCCGGTGTACCCGCCACATTTGCATGCTCCAGCAGGTGATCAAAGAATTCCCAGCTGGTCATCTCCTTTGGTGTTTTCAGCCAGATATAAGGGGCGTTTACCCCTCCGCAGGCTTCTATCCCGGCGGTTTTTAGCCCGTTCAGAATGATCTTTGCATTGCCCAGATACCAGGCTATCTGCTCTTTTACCTGTTTGCGGCCTTCGTCCGAATATACGGCTTCTCCGGCTCTTTGTACGATATACGGCGCTCCGTTGAATTTTGTGCCGTGCCGTCTCGCCCACAGATCCCGCAGGGCGACCCCGTCAACCTTAAGATCGGCGGGAACCACGGTAAATCCAAGCCTCAGCCCCGTAAATCCCGCTGTTTTTGAAAATGATCTGAACTCTATCGCACAGGTTTTTGCCCCTTCACACTCATAAATGCTGTGGGGGATACCTTCCTCGGTTATAAACGCCTCATATGCCGCGTCATACAGTATCACACTGCCATGTTCGTTGGCATAATCGACCCATTTCTGCAGTTTATCCCTGCTCATGACTGCTCCGGTCGGGTTATTGGGGAAACACAGATAAATGAGATCCGGCGTCTCAGAGGGCAGTGCGGGGGTAAAAGCATTTTCCCCGGTGCAGGGCATATATATCACGTTCTTAAAGCAGTCAAGAGCGGGATCATATTCCCCTGTCCTGCCTGCCATGACATTGGAATCCACATACACCGGATACACGGGATCGCATACCGCTATGGTGTTGTCTGTGCCGAATATCTCCTGAATATTGCCGCAGTCGCTTTTCGCGCCGTCCGAAACGAATATTTCATCGGCATCTATATCACAGCCGCGTGCCTTAAAGTCCTTTTCGGCTATGGTCTCACGTAAAAATGAGTACCCCAGATCCGGCGCGTACCCCCTGAAAGTCTCCTTATGAGCCATCTCGTCCACCGCCGAATGAAGAGCCTCTATGACTGCAGGCACCAGCGGCTGCGTCACATCACCTATCCCGAGCCTTATCACCTTCTTATCGGGATGCGCCGCCTCGTATTCCCGGATCTTTCTGCCTATCTTTGAAAACAGGTAGCTGCCCTGCAGCTTAAGATAATTTCTGTTGATGCTCGCCATTACCCTTTCCTCCGTAAAAAAAAGACACTTCGGGCCATACACCCAAAGCGCCTTTGCTTTATGACAACATGTTAATTCCTTTTGTGTGTTTTGTCAACTGTTATTTCCTCAAAAGCGTATTCCTTATGCCAGCTGTTGAATTATTACTTGCCTAATTTAATCCGGTGTGCTATGCTTTTGCGTGTTGAAGTGTTAATAGATTCTTTGTTTAAACAGGGGGGAGGAGCAGGTTTATGCTTACAGACTTAAGTGTAAGGGATTTTTCTTCTCAGCTGGCCGACAAGGTACCCGTACCGGGAGGCGGAGGCGCTGCTGCACTGGCCGGAGGGCTGGCTGCCGCTTTAGGTTCCATGGCAGCCAAGTATACTGTAGGTAAGAAAGCCTACGAAGATTACGAGGGTGATCTGAATGAAATGATCAAGACCTGCGGCGAACTTCGTCTTAAGCTTCTTGCACTTGTAGAAAAGGATGCGGAAGCGTTTGAGCCGCTTTCAAAGGCTTATAAGCTTTCAAAGGATGACCCGGACAGGGACGAGATTCTTGAAAATGCAACCCTGGAGGCTGCATATGTACCTCTGGATATCATGGATGCCTGCGCAGATGTGATCGACGTGCTGGATGAGCTGGTTGAAAAATGCAGCCGTCTCATGATCTCCGATGT
The DNA here is from genome assembly GCA_024698555.1 of Lachnospiraceae bacterium. Lineage (GTDB taxonomy): Bacteria > Bacillota > Clostridia > Lachnospirales > Lachnospiraceae > RUG11977. The sequence goes on along the minus strand of JAILRI010000156.1, from coordinate 1,789 downwards.
GGCATGTGCGGCGATATTGGCCGGCGCAGCGCTCAAGGCTGCTTCGATAAATGTTTTCGTCAATACTTCCTCCATGAATAACCGCATGAAAGCTGAGGAGCTCGAGCTTACGGCTGACCGCTTACTGGAGGACTATATACCTTTATCTGAAGTAATCTCGGAGACCGTAACTGCGGATCTGAGAGAAGGCACTGACTGACACATCATGATCACAACTATAAAACGAGGACAACTATGGCAGAGATACTAAAAGGCGCGCCGGTGGCAGCCGCCATCAGTGAAAAACTTAAAGAAAAGTGTGCAGGACTTAAATCCGAAGGTGTCTTTCCGACCCTCGCCATCGTCAGAGCCGGCGAACGCCCGGATGACCTTGCCTACGAACGTGCCGCCATAAAGCGCATGGAAGGCATCGGCATAGCGGTCAGGCAGTTTGTCGTCCCCACGGATGGTTCGTGTGAAAATGATTACCGCAAGCAATTGCCTGAGATGATCAAAGAGATCAACCTTGATCCAGACATACATGGCTGTCTTTTGTTCCGTCCTCTGCCCGATAAGGAACTGGAGAAGCAGATCTGCAAACTGTTGCTCCCGGAAAAGGATATGGACTGCATGACCGACGGGTCGCTTGCGGGAGTCTTCAGCGGCAGCGGCGTAGGTTACCCGCCCTGTACCGCACAGGCGGTGATCGAGCTGTGCGATCACTACGGAATAGAACTGGCGGGTAAAAATATCGCGGTCATCGGACGCAGCCTGGTCATAGGCAGGCCGGTAGCGATGCTGCTCATGCAGCGCAACGCGACTGTTACGATCTGTCACACCAGAACCCGTAACATGCCCGAGATCTGCCGAAACAGCGATATCATAGTGGCCGCCGCGGGAAGTGCTCATCTGGTAACAGCCGAATACGTGCATGAAGGTCAGATCATAATCGACGTAGGGATCAATGTGGCCGAAGACGGAACCATGTCAGGAGATGTTGATGCTGCATCTGTAGACAGTATCGTTTCAAAACTGACTCCGGTTCCCGGAGGCGTTGGTTCAGTCACTACCGCAGTACTCGCAAGACATGTTATCGAAGCTGCAGGACTACTGCTGTCGAGGAAGGAATAAGGAAAAAGCTCAACATAAAACAGGTAACAAAACAAAAGGAAAGTAAGGAATCTGAATTGGAACGTAAAATATTTGATACAAAAGAATTTGTCATCCTGGCAGCCTGTGTTGCCGTTGAGATCGTGCTTTCACGCTTTTTATCCATCACAGCCTGGGACACAAAGTATTCACTCGGTTTTATCGCGGTCATGGTCGCAGCCATGCTGTACGGCCCGATAGCAGGAGGATTGGTAGGCGCAATGTCCGACTTGCTTGGAGCTCTGTTATTCCCGATCGGCCCCTATTTTGCGGGTTTCACGCTTACAGCTTTCCTGACAGGTCTGCTGTTTGGTCTTCTGTTACACAAAAAGCCTAACGTTGTCAAACTGGTCATTGCAGTAGTAATAAATCAGTTCATTCTGACGCTGCTGTTGAATACTTTCTGGATAACAGTGCTTTACACTACACCATTCGTACCGCTGCTTTCTACACGTGTCACCCAGTCTGTGGTAATGACCGTGGTGCAGACAGCATTCGGTCTGGTATTGATGCATGTAATTCCCAGGATCCGTAAGGAAGCGGGCAGGCAGTGATCCCCTGACTAGTACATCGATTCTTAAATAACTGGGCCGAATGCTTGACGGCTTTAGCGATAGCACACGCCTGAAAGCCTCGCCGTAGCCCGCTACGTCTGCGTTTT
>JAILRI010000012.1 GCA_024698555.1 Lachnospiraceae bacterium | reverse complement strand
GTCGGGCTGAATCTGCCTGCAATGATCGATCACTTGCGCAAAAGCATCCCATAATTCCCTTCCGCGCCGGTCAGACCAGGGTTTGCCCTTGTCCGGTATCATCCCCAGATGCAGGTCAGCTATATGAACAAATTTCATATTTTAAAAAACCTCTTTACAAACCATAGTATATATGCTATTCTACCAACTACGCGGCTGTTCCCGGTATTGTCAGTTTACTTAAGCTTCAGCCGCAGGTGAGTTCGAAACCATCCTCACCATAAAAAAAACTAAGGAGGAAGCCTTAAAAAGGCTGTTTTTGTCATGAAGAAAAAAGATACTCTGTTCATCGCCCAGGCGGGCATCATTGCGGCACTGTACGCCGCGCTGTGCATCATTCTGGCACCTATCAGCTTCTCGGTATTTCAGGTAAGGATCGCTGAAGCACTCTGTGTTCTGCCGTTCTTTACTTCCGCAGCCATCCCCGGACTGACCATCGGCTGTCTCATCGCCAACATCTTCGGCGGCGGCAACATATTCGACGTGATCTTCGGAACCTGCGCAACACTCATCGGGGCTATGGGTTCTTATCTGCTGAGAAAAAGCAAATTCAAACTGTCCGTAGTGATACCCCCCATCGTCGCCAACACACTCATCATACCATTCATATTGAAGTACGCTTATGAAATGGAAGAAGGCGTACCCTTTATGATGCTTACCGTCGGCGTAGGTGAGATCATCGCAGTCGGAATACTCGGAAGCGCACTCCTTATCGTGCTTTCACGCACAAAGGTATTTGCGCCGCGCGAATCTAAGTAAACGACGATTTATTCAAAAGTTTCCTTAAGAAGCCTCCGGCGGATTGCGCAGAAAAATTAACCCGCGCTTTCCCTGATCCTCGACGGAGACATACCGAATCTTTTCTTAAAGAGCTTGCTGAAATGATACGCGTCGTCATATCCCACTCTGGAAGCCACCTCACCTATACTTAGGGCCGGCATATCCGTAAGCAGCTCCTTCGCGTGATCCAGCCTTATATTGATCAGGTGGTGTATAGGTGTATCGCCCGTTACGCTCTTAAATATCTTGGAAATATAGAACGGGCTTACATACATATTTTCGGAAATGATATCAAGTGAGATCTTCTCTGCATAATGTTCATCAAAATAATCGATGATCTGCGAGACGATCTCATTTTTATTGATCGACTCAAAGGAATAACTGCCGCCGTACGCGTCCTTGGGCTGCTGCTCACTGCGCAGCACCAGCAGAAGGAACTGTATCAGATAGCTCTGCATCATATAATACCGCCCTACGCGGCAGGCATCGTTTTCCGCCCCCATGGAAGTACACAGTCGCATGAGTTTCTGTTTCAGTTCCGAATTTGTTTTGTAAATGGGTAATGTTCCCAGCTCCAGGTGATTGGGCTGCATCCCCTCAAAGCAGAAATCCACCGCGCCGATAAAGAATTCCGTAGCCGGAAACTTCCTGTCAGCAACCAGAGCCTGGTGGTATACGCCGGGATTGAGTACCAGCAGATCACCTTCCTCTATCTCATAGATCTTACCGTCGATCTTGTAACGCCCCTTGCCCGACATGATAAAAGCCAGCTCCATGTACTCATGTGAGTGATATCGTTCTTCATCCTTAGTTCTTACTCCCTTCCAGGTAAACAAAAAGGTCGGATTCAAACCGTTTGAAACCACATTGTCGTTATGCTGCATACCTTCCCCTTTCTTTCCGTAAGCCCGGGCCACATCCCGGTTTATCCTTTATCATCCCGTGTGCGCGTAATCATACTTACCGGTAAATAGCTTTTATGTTACTTCCGGCAATGTTTTCGTACCGCCTTTAAAAATACTTCCGGCGGATCCCGGAATCGTCCGTGTCAGTTTACTCTGCCCGCCCTCATTAAGATCAGTTCCGCAGCGATGCTTATCGCTATCTCCTGCGGTGTTTCCGATCCTATCTGCAGCCCTATGGGATTATGTATTCTGGAAATGTCCGCATCAGAGAATCCATCTGCCGCCAGCTTTTCAAAAATAAACTTTCTCTTCGAGCGGCTTCCCATGAGCCCAATATATTCTACATCCGTAGACAAGATCTGTTTCAGTACATCATAATCGTCCGTATGTCCTCTGGTCATGATTGCCGTAAAATCGCTCTTTTCAAGTGTTATATGCTTTGCGATCTCGCCAAATCCTGCGCATATAACCTTCGCAGCATCGGGAAACAGCTCTTTTTCCGCAAATTCCGATCTCTCTTCATACACGACCGGCTCGAAATCAACCGATGCAAGCACAGGTACCAACGCACGGCACACATGACCTCCACCGAAAATATAAACCTTACGGCTTACGTGGCTTCCCGCGGCTTCCAGCACCTTATCCCGCGCAGAGGCATCTGTGTGCCTGACAGGCTTTAAGCTTATATCCATTGAACCGCCGCATACGTAATCACCCGATATATCGACAGCCCCCTCATCACGGCTTATGTCGACAGCATTTACCTTCATACTTTCCTGCGGCCTTGAAGGATACAGGTCAAAATGCATGATAACACCATCTTCGGAACATTTCTCTCCTGAATTCAGGCTATCGGGATCTCCGATTCCGGTCAGCATCTCCTGAGCCTTAAGCATGCACTCGTATTCGGGGCGGCCTCCGCCAACACTGCCGATGATCGTAATCTTCGAGGTCTTTTCTTTCTCAGTAACGCCATTCTCATCACACGACATACCTGTGCGGGCAGAACGGCTCTCCCTAAAATATACCGCCATCATGGCACCCTTCGACCTGGGTGTTGAGCCTTGTGTGTGTTCTATCGTACACAGCACGAAGTCTGTGTCTCCTCCGGCCAGTTCGGCCAGTTCTGTATAGAAACTCATTTGCGTCCCTCTGTTTTTCCGTTATTAAGCTTTATCGAAATCTGTAACCGCACACGCCTGAAAGCCTCGACGCAGTCCGCCGCGCCTTTTGTTTCAGACATGTATTCTCAGGCACGTATTCGGCACATAAGTCCGGTTATTTCGCAAAACGATGCAGTAATTATATGCGTATCAGCTTGTCTTAACGAAATGGTTTCACTCATGGAGCACGTATTCGGTATCCTCGTCTATGATATCTATCATGCATGCCGCGAATCTTGGATCGAACTGTGTTCCGGAATTCTTTTCTATTTCAGAGCGGACGGCCTGCTGCGGCATATACTTGCGGTAGCTGCGGTTACTGGTCATGGCGTCATAGCTGTCGGCAACCGCTATGATCCTGGCATATAATGGGATATCCTCACCTGCTTTTCCGTCCGGATAGCCCTTCCCGTCATAGCGCTCATGATGCCATCTTGCGCCGATGGCCAGATCCGGGCGGCTCTTCATCTCTGACAGGATGTCGTAGCCCAGTCCGGGATGGGTCTTTATCACTGTGTATTCTTCATCGGTGAGCTTATTCGGGCTGTTTATGATCTCGTTTGGCACTCCGATCTTGCCCAGATCATGCAGCAGACCCATGTAGTAAACATTTTCACACTCTACCGGGCTCATCCCCAGCTTCTGGGCGATCATACGGGAATACTTCGCGACTCTTACCGAATGACCCCTTGTGTATTCATCCTTCGCATCGATAGTATGTGCCAGAGCCTCCATGACCTCAACCGAAAGGGTCTTTATTTCACTGGCAGCGTTCAGGTTCTTGATGATCACATAGAAGGCCCAGATAAGCAGATATACAATGATAGTTGAGAAAGTAAAGATCGCGATGACCGTATCCTTATTATATCCAAGCGAATTATCCAAATATTGTATCATCTGCGCCGTTGAACCGGTCGAATACAGTATCGTAAATACCGCAGGCGGGATCAGGAACATCCGCCATTTTACATCCACCTGTTCAAGAGACAGCTTTGAAAGAGTTCTGACATCCAGGCGATAGAAGATCAGACAGGCTATAAACAGCAGCGTTGTTCCGACTATATCGATCATTATATAAACATAGTTATCGGCCAGTTCGGTTGAACTGCCGTTATCTCTCATATATATGACGCATATCGCGCTGAACATAAAATACAGGAAAAGAAGCTGTGACTTGTTCTTTACTTTAAGCCATTTCTCCATCCACAAGATATACAGTGCTATCAGCAGGCAGTAAACCACCTCGATAATGCCTGTATAAATTGCTATAGCCCGGATATCTTTGCTTCCCAAAGCTTTTATATAATCCCAGAGCCCGCCCATAAAGCTCTGCAACGCCCATGATGTGAGGGCCATCGCTTCAATATAGCAGATCAGGGGATTCGCGATCAACGTCAGTATGAAGAGCCTGATCCCTCTTTTACTCTCTGTCCCGAAACAAAGCCTTACCGACAGGAAGAACAGTATCTGGAAGCCTATCATAAAGCCGAATGTGAAAACAGTTGAAATTATATCCATTAATTCATCCATTGATATTTACCCGTATAACATGATCCCCGATCAACTTTTAGGGAACATGGCACCTTTTTCCCCTTGTAATACTTCACCATTATGTATTATACTATATCAGGTGGCGTGTTTCCACACTTTTTTATAATAGTGAAGGATAAAAAAGTAGTCTTTCGCCATTTTATATGTTACTCAAAACAGTTAAAGAAAGGATCGCATGTATGGACAAGAATACTTTTGCAAAAACTCCGCCCATGGGCTGGAACAGCTATGATTATTATGATACTACAGTTGACGAAAAGGCAGTCAGAGCTAACGCGGACTATATGGCAGAACATCTTAAAGCTTTCGGCTGGGAATATATAGTGATAGATATCGAGTGGTATGCTCTTGAAGCAGGTTCGCAGCGCGCCCGCTACCAGTACATACCCTTCTGGCAAGTGGAAATGGATGAGTATTCCAGACTTTTGCCCGATCCGGAGCGTTTTCCTTCTTCAAAGGGAGGCGCCGGCTTTAAGCCTCTGGCCGACTACGTACACCAAAAAGGTCTTAAATTCGGCATCCACATCATGCGAGGCGTTCCCAGGCAGGCGGCTGCGGAACATACAAAGATACTCGGCTCGGACATGCTGGCCTGCGATATTGCGGACCCTTCCAACATCTGTTTCTGGAATCCCGATATGTACGGAGTACGTCCCGAGCTCTCAGGCTCCCAGGCCTACTATGATTCTATCATGGCGCTTTATGCAGAGTGGGGAGTTGATTTCATAAAATGTGACGACATTTGTAGAATGGATCAGCGTTCCGCTCACGAAGAAATAGTAATGCTTCAGAAGGCGATCCAGAAATGCGGAAGAGAGATCGTACTATCCCTGTCTCCCGGCCCCGCGAGGATCGAAACCGCATGGCACTATGAAAAATACGCCAACATGTGGCGTATCACTGATGATTTCTGGGACAGGTGGGATCTGCTGCTCAATATGTTCGAACGCTGCGAGCTGTGGCAGGGGCATCCCCATACAGGCAACTGGCCTGACTGTGATATGCTCCCCTTAGGTCAGATCGGAGCCGCCTTCGGTCATGAACACCCTACCAACCTTACTTTTGACGAACAGATAACCATGATGACATTATGGTCGATATTCCGCTCGCCCATGATGCTGGGCTGTGAATTGACAAAGCTTAATGATGATACGCTCAAGCTCATCACCAACAAGGATGTACTGCGCCTGCTGCCTTCTTCCGACGGTGCCTCGCAGGTCATGAGAAACAGTGATCAGGCTGTTTGGAAGACCTTTGATACCGAGGATGGCTCGTTGTACATCGCAGTCTTTAATTTTACCGAAAAACCTGCTGTCACAGCTTATGACCCGGAAGACTGCACCTGCGCCGACCCGGATGTGACCGCTGCCCTGAACAAGCCCTGCCATGAGCTCTGGACAGGCAGAGCTTACGCTTCTCTCGCAAGCGCATTTGCCGGCATAACCGCATCCCACGGAGCCAGACTGTTCAAGCTGTAGGGACGCGCGATCTTTTCAAGCTTACCCGGTAACGAAAAAATATTTGTTTTCGTTACCGGGTATTATTTTTCCTCCAGCCTCTGGCGGGCTACCAGATCAGCAAAATACCCGTTTTTTGCAAGCAGTTCGTCATAGCTCCCGTCTTCAATGATCCTGCCCTGATCGAGCACAATGATACGGTCACACTGGCGGATAGTGGACAGCCTGTGGGCTATGACGATGCGGGTGCATTTCATTCTGTCCAGCGCATCCGAAACCTGCTTTTGGGTCAGGTTGTCGAGAGCCGAGGTTGCCTCATCAAACATCAGTATTTTGGGCTTGGGCGCGATAGCGCGGGCTATAAGCAGTCTCTGGCGCTGTCCGCCCGAAATACCTCCCTGACCTTCGCTTATCAGAGTGTTCATCCCCATCGGCATATCAAGGATATCATCTGCTATACCTGCAAGTTTCGCGGCCTCCCAGGCATCATCGAGAGTCAGCCAGGGAGCCGATATGGTAATATTGGAAAAAATATCGCCCGTAAACATCTTTCCGTCCTGCATCACGGCACCGATCCTGCGGCGAAGGGATTTGAGATCGATCTTCTTCAAGTCTCGTCCGTCGTAATACACCGCGCCCTTCTGCGGAGTCTCAAAACCCAGCAGGATTCGCATCAGCGTCGATTTACCGCAGCCGGTCCTGCCGACTATCGCGACATATTGGCCGGGGCGTATCTTAAGCGTGATATTATCCAGAACATTAGGCATATCCTCGTTATATCTGAAGGTAACATTGTTCAGCTCGATCGCGCCTGTAAGCTTTTCTATGACCTGCTTATCCTCCGAAATCTCGGGAACCGTCTCCATGACAGGTTTTGCCATCTCCAGTGTCGGCCGGATGGCAGCGATCGTCGCAGCTATTCCCGCCAGCGACATAAAAGCACCGTTTACCATACCGTAAGCGGTGTTGAACGCATAATATTCCGCGACGCTTACTCCGCTTTTTATCGCCCCGGCATACATGACCATCGTTCCGATGAGAGATATTGCCAGGGTAATGACCGATGCTGTTTTCAAAAACATGGGCGGGTCATAGGACAAGCGCGCACTCCTGCTGTAGAGCTGCGCCCAGCGCGCGAAAGCCCTCTTCTCTGCTCCGGCCAGCCTTATTTTCTGTATACCGGAGATGAGCTGGTAACTCATACCCTTTTCCTTTCCTGTCAGATCCATCTGCTGCCTGGAAATGCCCATCTGAATAAACACCTGTACAACTGTTACAACCAGAGTGAGCAAGGTGACCAGCAGAGCAGGCGCCACCAGCTTCGGGGCAAATGCGAATATCTGTGTGATATATAACAGTGAAAATATCGAAGTAAGCCCTGCGGACATAGCCACATTCACCAGCTGATTCGACAGTTCGTTCAGGTATCCTGCCCGATTGCTCAGTTCTCCCGAGCTGTAGTCCTTAAAGAAATCCGCGGGAAGCGCCAGCAGGCGCATCATGGTCGCCGCCTCCACGCAAAGATCAAGCTTGGTCCCCACACGGGCGGTGATCAGGGATTTCACTGTTGTAAACAACACCAGGCTTATCCCGGTGCAGGCCATGAACACCCCCATCCCGGCCAGTACCGGGATACTTCCCGAAGCAAGCACATCCGAAAAAAGCATTTCGTTGAGCTTCGGTGTGATCATGCCCACCAGCGTGACAGCCAGCATGGAAAGAGCAATAAGCGCCGCATCTGAGGGCGAGATCTGTTCCAGTATGTATTTGAGCAGACTCCACATGTCCATACTTTTTAAGGGAAACGGCTTATAAAATGCGATCGCCTCTCCTTCGATCAGCTTTTCAGTACGCTTTGAAAGCCGGACTCGTTTGCCTGTGGTACGATCATAAAAACAATAGCCGTTCATCCCCGCAGGGATCAGAGCTACCAGACTGCCGTCATCTGTGCGTGTTCCCAGCATAGGACCGGAAGCGTCGCGGTACCATCCCTTTTCCAGCTCTACTCTGCGGCGCATGATACCGCTCGGGCGCAGAAGGTACTCAAGCACCTCATTCATATCCGTAACAGTATCCGGAATTTCCTGAGCCTTTACACGTAAATATTTCAGTATTTCTGAAATAGCATCCGCAGCGATCTGCCTGTCATCGTTCAGAGCATCGCTTATACGCCGCCCCATCACGGCACCGGCCATATTCAGAAAGGATTCTTCGAATACTTCGTCATCGGCTTTACGCCGCTCATTGATCTGTTCGTCAAACCAGCCCATATTAATCCTCCATGCCGAGCGCTTTACGCGAGGCAGCTCACGAGAAATTCGCGAATACGATTTTTCATATTACCTTTACTCACTTGAAACCAGCTGTCTGTACATCCCGCCGTTTGCCATCAGCTCTTCATGTGTGCCGCGCTCCACCACCTTGCCTTTGTTCATGACTATGATCTCATCGCAATCCCTGATGGTGGACAGCCTGTGGGCAATGACTACACAGGTGATCCCCCGATCCTTGATATGATTGACCACTTCGTACTCGGTCTTGGCATCGAGAGCGCTGGTAGCTTCATCCATGATGATCATGGTCGGATCCTGCGCCAGCACACGCGCTATTTCCATACGCTGCCGCTGACCGCCCGAGAAATCCTTGCCTCCCTCGGTGATCTTGTACTGATACCCTCCCTCGCGCTGCATGATATCCTCATGAAGCTGCGCGTCACGTGCCGCAAGTATCATCTCAAAGTCCTGTATGGAGTTGTCCCACATCTTGATATTATTGGCTATTGTGTCCTCGAAGAGTGTGATGTCCTGGTCTACAACTGCCACAGACCCGGTAAACACGTCACGATCAATACTGTCTATCGGTTTGCCGTCAAACAGGATCTCCCCGCTCCAGGGCCGGTACAGTCCGCTGATAAGCTTGGCAAGCGTCGACTTGCCGCAGCCCGACGAACCTACAAATGCTACACGCTTCCCCTGTTTCAGTTCCAGATCAAAATTCTCGATGAGCGGATCTGCAAGCTTTGAATAACCGAAGGTAACATTCTTTATGGTCAGATTTCCGTGAAGCTTGCCTGAAGCATCTCTTTCCCTTGTTCCGGCTGAAAGGATCCCATCATCGGGATATTCCATCACATCCTCGATGCGCTCCATATTGGTGCGCATCTCCTGTAATTGCTGTCCTGAAGAAATCAGTTCGCCCGCAGGCGACATAAACGAGCTCATAAAGCCCTGGAACGCCAGGATCATACCCGTGGTAAACTCACCATTTATGGTAAGCCATATTCCGATCACAAGCACAGCAGTCCCGCTGAGTGATGAAAGTATCGCAGGGATCATTCCCAGATACTGGTTGATACGCTGGAATCGCACATTCTGCGTATTTACCGAAGCCTGGTATCCTGACCATTTTTCAAAAAATCCGTTTTCGGCTCCCGCTGCCTTGATGGTCTCGATCATCCCGATGCCCGAAACCGTTGCCGCCGCCAGTTTTCCCTGATCACGCATCATAACGCGGGTGACATTCACGCGTTTTTTGGAAATGATACCCGAAATCCAGACATTTATAAGTACGGTGCCCAGCCCAACCAAAGTCAGGAGCCAGGAATACCGGATCATAACTACCAGGTAGAATACCATCATCACCGTATTTAAAAACAGCGGCGCAAGTGTCCCGACGACCTCGCCGGCTATGGACGCGTTTGAAGCCTTTCTCTGCTCTATATCGCCGGCCATACGTTGTGAATAGAACTCCATGGGAAGCTTCAGCACCTTCCACATATATGAAGCATTGCCTACCACTGCCATCTTACCGTTCAACCGGAGTGAATATATTGCCTGAATCCAGGCGGAAACAAGCTTTATCGCAGTCAGCAGCCCCAAAGCCGCAAAGAAAGGCCCGGCCCAGTGAGGGTCGCGCCATGTAAGCAATTGATCCAAAAATACCCGGGAAAATCCGGAGGTCAGAATCCCGGAAAGAGACGTGATCACCGTCGTCAGGGTAACAAAAACAAGAGCTGCTTCAGCACCCTTCAAACGTTTTTTCGCAAATTCCAGAATACTCTTGGGCCTTCCGCCCGGTTCAAAGCCCTTTCCCGGCTCGATCATCAGACAGATGCCCGTAAAGCTTTTGTCAAAGTCTTCAAGAGAGACTGAATAGCTGCCCTTGGCCGGATCATTTAAGTATACTTTGTTGCCTCGGAAGCCATCGCAAACCACAAAATGGTTGAATTCCCAATGGATTATGCACGGAAAGTGCCCCTTTGCACGCAGATCGGCCGGTTCGAACCGATAGCCCTTGGCCGCCATGCCGTAGCTTCTCGCAGCCTTCAGCACATTGCTCGCCTTGCTGCCGTCACGCGACACTCCGCAGTCCCGCCTCACCTGCTCAAGAGGTATCCATTTTTCATAATAAGCCATGATCATACAGAGTGATGCCGCGCCACACTCAAGCGCCTCCATCTGCATGATCACCGGTACCCTGGCTACTCCCCCTGTAACCGGCTTCTTTATCCGTTTTTCTGGCATTTCAAGTTTTCCCCTCTTTGTAACAATTGTTACTACTCTCAGTTTTCACGCCTTAATTCGTAACATACGTTATGGGATGTATCGTCTCCACGCTTCCATCCGCGGTATGCGCCTCCACGGTACCGAAAATGCTCCATGCGAACATCCCGGCCAGCAAAATGATGACCGCGGCAAGCACGAGCCATACTGAAGGCGTAGTGACGCGAATGTAATCGTTGAGTTGTTCGGGGCTCGAAATGCGTTCTATGCTTTTCTCCCGGAAAATACTGTTTCCGGGCCTATTATCTTTCTCCATAGGTGTTTTTTAAGCTCCTGTAAAAATATTGGCCGGGATCAGGCAAGAGTATCATTCTGGAGGATCGTCCCATAGCAGTATCCACAATCGGGACAAACGATCTTATTGCCTTTCTTTATCGGATTTCTGGTGCTCTGACACATTACATTGGGGCAATTATTCCCCTGGCGGCGTCCGCCCGAAACATTATCCATCTCTTCGTCGGTCAGTTCCGCGGAAACTGCCTGTTCATTTTCCTTGCTCATATTCTGTCTCCTTTTTAACTGTTCTGCCCCCTGCTCGAAGCCTGTTCCTGCCGCAGATTGAAAAAGACTGTTATTTTCGCGCTTTTTGCCAGCTCGGTCATAAAATCCTTTTTCTCGCTCATATCTTTCATAATCCTCCTGTTCAAAATGATTCCGGGATCATCGAAACATCTTTCATCTGATCCTTATATCACTTTATACGATACAGCTGAAGATATGGCAGTAAAATAAATAAATCATCCCATTGCTTTTTTTAACAGGGTCAGAGCTTTCTGGTGGCGCAGCTTTACGGCGCCGTAGCTTAACCCCAGCTTCTGGGCCACTTTGGTCAGGGGCTGGTGATCATAATAGCACAGTACGATGATATCCCTCAACTGCTCGTCAAGCCGCATAAGCGCTGCCGCAAGCCTGTCCATCAGCTCAGTCTGCAGCACCGTGTCTTCGGGCAGCTCATCCGATGCCAGATCCTCGGGCAGCTCTTCAGTAGGCCGCTGCCTGCGGTAATGATCTATCACCGTGTTTCGGGTAATGGCATATATCCATGTGCCCGCGGAAGCCTTTGAAGCATCATAAGAAGCCCCTGTGCTGAACGCTTTAACAAAAACGTCCTCGCACAGGTCTTCCGCATCTTCACGATTGTTCACTCTGTTACGGATATACGCAAGTACCTTGCTCCGGTAGTCGGCATAGATCCGTTCCTGTTCCGCCGCCGTCATGACTGCTTCCCCTTATTCCGGTCATCGATCTCGGATATGCCTGCTGCCGCAACCATGTCGAGCTCATCATCGTCCAGCTCCCCGGTCTCCAGCCTTGCATGGGTAGCGTCAATTACCGCCTGCAGCCGGGTATTTGGCGAGAACCGCTGCAGGTCAAACACCTGATAAAGCATTTTTTCATTCATGTTAAACCCTCCGGTCTGTCAGTATTCCGGTACATCGTACACCGGTTTTCGTTAGTCTCCGGAATGATCCACTTATTACTGTTTTATTCTGCGCTCTTGAGATACCTGGTAAAATCGCTCTGTCTGTCCCAGGAAGTTGCTTCCTTGGTGCATTTAGGATCTTCATAGAATTTGAGATCCGTACCTTCGTTATATACAATTACACCTGAATTGGCAGGTATTTCCATCTCCTTACGGTATTCGTTCTTAGTTCCCGCGTCACGTACTATTGTAGCCTTAACAGTATACTTCTCCGTACGCTTGGCCATTTTTTCCATGATCTTGCTTCCTGCGGGCTCAAGTTCGTCATAATAAAACGCGGTCCACTGCTCGGGGTTATCTTCATTGCCCTCGGTATAAGTTGCCCAATAAGCGATCTCATAAGTCTTGGCACCTACGTAAATGATGCTGTACGCATACTCGGCATCGCTGACTATACCATTCTGTTCCTTCCACATAGCTGTATTTTCCTTGGACAGCTTTCCTACGTATACCAGATAATCACCATCCTGAGTCAGAGATACAGGCTCATCCTCGGTGATATTGGCGGGAGTCAGATAATCATACCAGTCAGAATATGTATTGATGTACTTGTCGCCCTTATACACAGTATCAACCGCATATACAAACTCCTCTCCGTCGAAAATAAAAAGCAGATCATCATCGGCATATACGACATATTCCGACTCACCATAGTTATAATAAGCGCTGTCCTTATCGTACCATGTAATGAATCCATCATTCATATATGTTACGGTTTTATGGTTCTTCAGCAGCTTCTTGTGATTGTTGGCCTTAACCACCTTTTTCGCGAAAGAAGTGGCTTTCTTCTTTGTAACCTTGCCGGAGGCAGCCTGAGCTTCCGTCAGCCCCGCGCTGCCGAACACAGTGAACACCATGGCGAGTGCGAGAAGCATCCCCGCAAGCGTCTTGACAACCTTTAACAAACCGTTCTTCCTCTTTGATAACATAAGTACTTCCTTTCCGTCCTCCCGGACATTCATTTATTTTGTTTTTGATCAGGCACGCCATGCGCCTGCAAACAACGTAATTATATAAAAAAACTGTTCCTTTTTCAAGTTTTTTGTTATCCGTTCCCGCTTCATTTTCACCCTGAGAACCTGTTTTTGTCTTACATCTGTTTTATACGGATTATTTTTGAAGGTGGCAGTTCAAATATAAAAAAGTTATTTAAAAATATTTTTAAATTCCTCTTGACAGGCTTTTATGCAGATTGTATAATCTCTTTACAATTTAAAAATAATTTTAAATACCTTTGTCAGGCAGGTGATGCGTATGAGTGATACCAATATTTTCAAAGTGCTGTCCGACAAGCAGCGCAGAGATATTCTCGAGATGTTGAAAGGCGGACGGATGAATGCCGGTGACATCGCCGACCGGCTCAGTATAACTCCCGCGGCGCTGTCTTACCACTTAAAGCTGCTCAAATCCGCCGATCTGGTCATGGAATACAAAGAGAAGAACTTCATTTATTACGAGATCAATACATCGGTCTTTGACGAGCTGATACTGTGGGTAAGCCAGTTTTCGGGAGGGAGCTGAAGCAGAGACGATCCCGGTTTTAAGCTGCTCCTGCGGATCTGAATATTTCGAGTTTAGCCTCTTATGGGATCCGCAGTCCAACATCCCCAGATATGTAGTTTTCACACGGCCATTTGTGACGAGCCCAAATGGCCACGGATGCGTCACGAGAAAAAAGCCTTCGCGAATATCTCGTGCGCTGCCTCGCATAAAACGCTCGGCATGGAGGATTTAGTATGAAAAAGATAATGTGGATAATATCGCTCGTTTGCCTCGCTGGAACTGCCATGATCATGCAGTTTCTGCCCGAAAGCATACCGATGCACTATGATTTTGAGGGTAATATCGACCGGTGGGGGTCAAGGTACGAGTCGATCGTCTTCCCGCTCGTCATCCTCGCCTTTTCCCTGTTTTGGACCATTCTCATCGGATATTACGAGAAGAAAGCGCTTAAGACTTCAGATGAAAAAGAAAGCGCAGGCGCAAAGTCTAACGCGAAAGTGCTCGCCATAACAGGTATATCGATGGCCGCCATTTTCACCGTCATGCAGGCTTTCTCACTCTACGGCGCCTATACTGCCGCTGTGTCAAACGCAACCCGTCAGGTTGTCGATATTGGCAGGGTTTCGATCTTTCTCATCGGCATCATAATGGTCGTTCTGGGCAACTTCATGACCAAGACACGTATCAACAGCGCTGTCGGTTTCAGGATATCCTGGAGCATGTACAACGAAAACACCTGGAGAAAAA
This sequence comes from Lachnospiraceae bacterium, assembly GCA_024698555.1. Taxonomy (GTDB): domain Bacteria; phylum Bacillota; class Clostridia; order Lachnospirales; family Lachnospiraceae; genus RUG11977. The sequence goes on along the minus strand of JAILRI010000012.1, from coordinate 10,539 downwards.
GCAACCGTTTCGCGGCCTTTGCCATTATGACCGCCGGAGTTCTGACCATCATAACCGCTGCTCTGGTGAACACATCCATGGCAGCAACCTTCGCCATGCTCGGTTATCTGCTGGCAGCGACCATCGTAAGCCTGATCTATGCGCACAAGGTTTATACGGATGAGATCAGTGCGGAAAAATCATAATATAAGGAGATCATAACCATGACAGAGCTTACAAAGATAGGAAATCAGCAGATGATCCTGCTGGCATTGGGAGCCGTTATCTTTACCATCGTCCCGATAGCAGTGGCGCTCATCTGGAAATTCCGAAAAAAAGAACCGCTTTCGACCGTCCTCATTGGCGCCGTCACCTTCGTTCTGTTTGCCATAGTGCTTGAAAAGCCGCTGCAGAACATTCTGATCGCTCCGACAGCCATGGGACTGAAGGACCATGCCGCAAGTACATTTATTAACGTCAGGCCTTTATTATGGGCGTTTATAGTGGGACTGTTCCCCGGCGTATTTGAAGAGACCGGACGCCTCATAGCATTCAAAACGGTGCTAAAAAACAAAAAGAACCGGGAAACCTCTGTTTCTCACGGGATCGGACACGGCGGGATCGAAGTGATCTTTTTGGTGGGGATCACCTATATTATCTATCTCGTTTACGCAGCCATGATCAATTCGGGAGACTTCGCGCTCCTGATAGACCAGACAAAGTCTGTTGCCCCGGCTCAGGCTGATCAGCTGTACATTCTCGCCGGCCAGCTCAGTGCTTTTTCAGTCACTGATCTGCTGACAGGAATAGTCGAACGTGTCTTTGCATTCCTTTTCCATACGGGGACTTCGATACTTGTATTCTATGCCTGCAGGGACCGGAAGAAATTCTGGCTGTATCCTCTTGCCGTACTTTTGCATACCATCCTGGATTTTCTGAGCGGATTATATCTGAACGGAACAATAACTGTCCCTGTCTGGGCATTCGAGGTGATCAACGGCGTATTTGGCGCAGCTGTATTTTTCGGCGCGTATCTGCTTCTGTATAAAAAGGATCATGCCGAACGTATTTCCGAATAAAACACCTTGAAATCAGGACATAAAAGTGCTATTATTCTCTGAGTTTATGAAAATTTTAGAAATAAGGGGGAGTTTTTTATGGCACGTGACAACTGGTCTTCAAGATCAACTTTCATTCTGGCCGCGGTAGGCTCCGCAGTCGGACTTGGTAATGCGTGGAGATTCCCGGGTCTGGCTGCCAAGCACGGCGGCGGAGCGTTTTTGCTCGTATATCTGGTAGCGTTGTTTTTGCTGGGTATCCCGTTGCTCGCCATGGAAATAGCAGTGAGCAGAAAGATCAAACAGGGTGCTCCCGGAACCATGCGGGCTATCGGCAAACCTGCCGAACATATCGGCTGGATCGCTGTTTCCAACGGCTTGTTCATTTCAGTCTATTATGCGGTAGTATTTGCATGGGTAATACTCATGTTTTTCCTCAGCTTCAAATTTGCCGGCTTCACCGGAGCGTCTGACGGCATGGATCAGGCCAGTTCTCTGTGGCTTACCACTATCAAGACTACCGGTACGACTGATGGGTACAATACCATTTCGCTTCCTGTCCTCGGATGTCTGATCCTGGCATGGGGAAGCTGCTACTACTGCATCCGCAACGGTTCCCAGAGTGTGGGCAAAGTAGTCAAGTACACTGTTTCTCTGCCTGTAATCTGCCTTCTTATACTTGCGGTGCGCGGCATGACCATGCCCGGCGCGGGAGAAGGTCTTGCGCAGCTCTTTATTCCCGACTGGTCTGCTCTGTCCGATTCGACTCTGTGGGTGGATGCTATCGGTCAGGTATTCTACTCGCTGTCCGTGGCCATGTCCATTATGTTCGCTTACGGCTCGTTCCTCAAGGATGATGCCAATATCGCTGTAGATACTATCATCATCGCCCTCTCCGATATGCTCATCAGTGTACTGGCAGCGGTAGTTATGTTCACTACCATGGCCGGAACCGGTATGCTCCACAATATGACAGCGTCCGGTATTTCCACTGCATTTATCGTATATCCGCAGGCTATCGTAAATCTTACCGGTTCACCTGTACTCAACGCGATCTTCGCCTTCGTATTCTATTTCTGTCTGATAACACTTGCGATAGATTCGCTGTTCTCTATAGTTGAAGGTACTACGACCGCTATTTCGGACAAGTTTAAGATCAACAAGAAAAAGACTACCATCACGATGTGCATCATCGAATTCGTTATCGGCATCTTCTTCTGCACTGGCGCAGGACTGGCGTGGCTTGATATCGTAGACAATTTTATCAACAGCTACACTCTGGTACTGACCGGTATCCTCGAAGCCATCGCTGTAGGCTGGTTCTTCAAGACGAGTAAGGTTCTCGACGAGATCAACCGTAACACACAGAAGTTCAAAATACCTCTGGCATGGTTCTATCCGTCCATCAAGGTCATCACTCCTGTGGTGCTCTCATTGCTGTTTATCTGGAATCTGGTCACACTGTTCAAGAACGGCGGTATCTACGGCGCTGCCGACGGCTACAGCCTGTCTGCCAATATCATCGGCGGCTGGCTCATCATAGCCATCAGCATCTTCTCGGGCGCCATCATCAAGCTCATTGTGCGCCATATGGAAAAGAAGGGGTACAAAGAAGATAACCGCAGCTGGGATGAATTCTAAGGAAACGCTTAATCAGTGTTTCCCTAAAAAAATTTATTTTATTAGTTTCTCCATGCCGTCCCAGTCGAGCTTCTTTAAAAGCCTGGCGAGTTCTTCGAACTTCGCGGCATCAGCTTCCGGGAGCTTATACTCCTTAACACCCGAAAGAATCATCTCTGCTGAATCATAATCCATCTGAGGGATCACTTCCTTCAATGCCTCATAAGCACCTTCCAGCTCGTCCGGAGGAATAGGCTCTTTGGAATCGGCATTATCTGCCGCTTCCCGATCTGCCTTAAGCCGGGCGAGCCTTTCTTTATAGCTTCGGTACAGGTTAAGCTGCTCCTCGCTGTGCTCGTTTATAAATGCCCTGTTGTCGGCCTTTCCCGCCTCTTCCAGCGCGAGAGAGAGCGCCGAGAGTTTCTCCGCTCCCACTAACCTGGCAGAAGTCTTAAGCGCATGCACCTTAATGGTATACAGTTTGATATCATCATCTGCCAGCGCCTTCTCTATGTCGGCGGCATTATCATCTATCGTGTCGTAGAACAGGTTCAGGGAACTTACGAAGGTAGATACTCCGCCGTTAGCTTTGATTCCCTGCTCTACCGAGACTCCATCGACCTCTTTTACCCATTCCATCTCCGCAGGCAGTTCCTGCGGCACATCCGCAGCGGCTCCTTCCGTCTTCATGACTATCTCGGGCGGAAGATGCTTCAGGATAGTCTTTTCCAGCAAGGCGCTGTCTATGGGTTTGGCAAGATATCCGTCAAAGCCGTAAGATTTGTAAAATTCATCCCCTCCTGCAGAAGAATTGGCAGTAAGGGCATACACAGGCAGGTCAGGATGCGTCTCCCTGATCTTCGCGATAGTCTCTAACCCGTCCATACCGGGCATCATATGGTCAAGCAGCACCATATTGAAATCGCCGTATTTGATCTTTTCCAGTGCCTCTTCACCGCTCGCGGCGGTCGTAATGAACATCTGGGTAGCAGCAAGCAGCCCCTTGATGACCGTAAGGTTCATGGGATTGTCGTCAACAACCAGAATGTCGGCGTCAGGCGCGCAGAACTGTGGTACATACGGCCCCTTGACCTCTTCTTCCGCATTTTCATCAAATTCGCCTATAGTCCCGTCTCCCACAGCCTTCTGGGTAATGGTGAGCTTAAAATCCGACCCCTCACCGTACACACTTTCGCAGGTGAGGGTACCGCCCATCAGCGCGGCAAACTGCTTCGAAATGTCAAGACCGAGACCGGTTCCCTGGACATTGGCATTCTTGTCCTCCTCCAGCCTTTCAAATGCCGAAAACAGCTTTTCCATGTCCTCCGGCTTGATACCGATGCCCGTATCCTTTACGGAAAACTCCACCTTGCGCGAATCCCCTTCACTTTCGATCAGAGAAACCCTGAGCGTAAACCCGCCCTCACGGGTATACTTGGCCGCATTGGTCAGGAGGTTCAGCACTATCTGCTTGATCTTGCCCATATCTCCGTACAGACGGGCAGGAAGCTCCTTATCTATTATCGTTTCAAAGGTCAGATCCTTCTGTGACGCGCGCACACGGATCATTTTCACTATCTGGCGCAGGAGGGAAGCCAGGTCATATTCCTGTTCCACCAGGTTCATCTTTCCGGATTCGATCTTGGACATGTCCAGCACGTCGTTAATGAGGCTTAGCAGCGACTCCGAAGCGTTCTGTATGTCCATGGCATGATTTATGATCGCCATAAAATACGGTTTGGGCACGTCCTTCGCGTCCTCGCGCATGATCAGCTCGTTCATGCCCATGATGGTATTAATGGGTGTCCTGATCTCATGGGACATATTGGCAAGGAATCTTGATTTCGCGGTATTGGCACGCTCCGCCTCTTCCTTGGCCTGACGTATCTCAACGTACTGCCTGCGTATAATGGTGCTTGAAAGCGTTCTCCATACGATAAAACCGACTATGGCCATACCCAGTGCGATCAGGATCACCTTTACCACCATCAGCTCAAAGAGTCTGGGCTTCTTGGTGATACTCACGAGCTTGTCCTGAAACACCTCGCCGTTGGTACTGTTCAGGACCTGAATATGCAGTGTGTAATCGCCGTATTTTAAGTTAGTGTATTCAAGAGCGCTTAAATTATTCTGCGTCACCGTGATGCCGTTGTCATGGGAACCGTCCAGATACACTTTGATCACGGGATTGGACAGCCTGTAATTGAGTACGCCTGTTTTGATCTGTATACGCCCGTTGACAGCCGGGATCACGTACTTTCCGTTGGCATCCGGTTTTATCTCTTCATCATTGCAGGTTATGGATTTCACACCCAGCAGGATCTCGCCGGACTGGTCAAAATAATCATTGATATTGACCCTGCTCACTCCGTCACGGCCGGAAATATAGAGGTTCCCGTTCTCGTCGATGGCACTGAAGGAGTTACCGGTCGGGACGCAGGGCAGTCCGTCAGCCGTATTGTAAAACTGGTAATCGACTATATCATCATCGAGCATATCCTGCGCCTTTATACAGTAAATCCCGTACGATGACAGGATCCATAAGTTGTTCTGATCGTCAAAATACACATCATAGTTGTTGGAGTACGGGAAGGTGGTCACGGTATGAACGCTCCCGTTCTTGATATACTGGATGGAGTTGGAGGTAACCACCCACAAAACGTCCCTGTACGGATCCTTCTTGATACGCAGGATCACGTCGCTGGTAAGCCCGTCCTCACGGCCGAATCTGGTGATCTTCGTGCCATCGGCCATATAGATACCATCACCGTCGCTGCCCATGAATATCCGTCCGTAATCATCCTCGGCCACCGTCAGCAATACGGTATTGCTGATGCCGTCAGCCGCGCCTATAGTCCTTACGACCTGCATATCCCTTATGACCGCAAGTCCGCCGTTGGTGCAGACATAGATCAGTCCGTCCGCGTTCTGGACGGTTCCGCGCACGCCGTTATTGATAAAGCCGTTATCCGTATTATAATAAATGATCTGCTTGTCCCCGGTATAACATATGAGCCCGTAACCGTTGGTATAGGTGGAGATCCAGAGATTGCCGTCTGAGTCCTCCATCAGGCATCTGATCCTGGTCCCTGCAAGAAGTCCGGTGAGTTCGTTTTCGATAATGTTATAATTGGAATCCGTAACCTGCAGACCCTTGTCAGTGGCAATAAAAAGCTGTCCCGCATGCAGGCAGGTCGAATTTACCACCTCTTTGGGGAGCTTTGCCAGTTCGGTTATATTTTCAAAATTACTGGTAACGACCTCCATAACACCCTGGCGTGAAGAAGAAAACCAGAGATTGCCCTGATAATCCTCGGTCATGGTTTCCATACCGCTGTTGAGCGGTATGTTTTCGAGCGCCTTGAATACATGCTCCTCGGTCAGATACCCTGCCATACTTTCGGAAACTGCCCATATCCTGTTCGCGGCATAAGTAATAAAGCTGATGTCATCGGTAAAATCAGTACTTATCTCCTTTAGATCCGCAGGGTTGCCGTCTATCCTGCCATGATAGATCTTGCCGTGGCCGGTCCCGACATATGCCTTGTCCTGCTCGAAGGGATCCGGAAATACCGCTGTGATCCCGCCGATCCCAAGTTCCTCGCCGCTGTACCGGAATGCCAGCTTCCCGTCCTTTATACAGAAAACCTCTCCGTTGTGGGTATTGCCGTAAACCGCTCCTTGAGCATCTTGTGACATGCGGACTATATATGCGTTGTTGAGCTTTGGATCGTCAAAGAGGTGGAAGCCCTTGTTCACGTCAACATAAGCCACGCCGCTGGTAAATCCCACCCATACGCGGCCGTCCTTATCCTGCGCGAAATCCCTCACTGATGAAGACTCAAGCCCATCCTTGTAAGTAAAATGATCATGCTGGTCGCCGTCCATTACCACAAAACCGTTGTCATTGGTTCCGACCCAGAGACGACCCTGCGCATCCTCGAACAGCGCCTTGACGCTGGTAAGACCGTAAGAAGAATCCTGCCTGTCAAAAGTGGTTCCGTCGTAACGTATCAGGCCGCTGTAACCGCCGATCCATATATACCCGTCCGAAGATGCAAAGATGACATTGGCATCAGAAGTAGGGAGCCCATTGGTAGCATTGTACAAAAGAGCCGTATGCCCCACGTTTTTAAGCTGTCCGGTCACCGCGTATCCGCCGCCGGTACGAGCTGAATCGGCATGAGCCGGTACCGGAGCACCAAAGCCGCTTACTCCATAAAAGTCAGCCAAAATTAACACCGCCATAAAACAAGCCGTGGCAAGCCATCTTGACAGCTTCCTGCCATGATGTTTCTTACTCTTCAGAATTGTCAGTTTCATGAGCTTTCTTACTCCTTCACTTAAGAAACCTGATCCTTATGCGTCCTGATACTTCTTCAGAACTCGCTTCACCTCATCTAAAGAATCCATAAAGGCTTCAACGCACAGCGGGTCAAAATGCTTTCCCGCGCCTTCCTGTATGATCCCAAGAGCCTTTTCAAGAGGCATGGGCGGTTTATAAATACGCTTCGAGGTAAGTGCGTCAAATACATCCGCCACAGCCATGATACGCGCCGAAAGCGGTATGACCTCACCGTACAGCTTTTCGGGATATCCGGTACCGTCCCATTTCTCATGGTGGTAGGCTGCCATATTTCTTGCTTCCTTCAGGTAATTCGCACCCTGTACGGTATTGATCGCATGCTCGAGGATCTTCTTGCCGGCAGTGGTGTGGGTCTTCATGATCTCATATTCCTCATCATTCAGTTTACCCGGCTTGTTCAGTATAGCATCCGGGATATTGATCTTGCCCACGTCATGCAGAGGCGCGGACATTTCCACCTCGGACATATATTTGGGAGTCAGCTTGGCGCTGTAATACCCCTTCTTCTTCAGGCCGTCCATGATGATCCTTACGTAAGCCGCAGTTTTCTGGATATGCGCTCCGGTATCGGCGTCACGGTTTTCTACCATGTCCGCCATAGTGATGATCAGGCCGTTCTGCATTTTTTCAATTGCTTTTGCGAAATGTCTGATATCCCTGATCTGATCCGCCGTATCCGAAGCCATTTCCAAAAGCGCACGGTACAGGTTCTCTATCTCGTCGCCGGTACGGATATCGAGGGATCTGATCCTTTTTACATTTTCATCAAGCGAGGCCTGGGTTTCATCATTCTTCGCAAATTCACCGGCTGTATAGGCCATGCTCCTGACCGGACTCGACACATACCTTCCGGTGATCCATATGCTGCAGGCCAGTATCAGCATGAAGAATCCCGAGAACATCAAAATGGCCCGCAGAAGGAATTCCTGCACATAGCCTGATAGATACTCCAGAGATATATCGGCTCCGGTATAGCACGCAGTATTGCCCCGCGCGTCCCTTACCGGGTAATAAACCGTCATGACCAGATGTGTCAGGAATGACGCGTTTACAGCCTCAAGTTCCTCGCCTGCGAACAGCTGGTCCAGATATGGCTCAAACTCCTCATCGAAGGGAACCACCTCTCCGGGCTCGTACCCTTCCTCATCACCGTAATCCAGATCAAAAATAAAATGACAGCCATCCTTCTGGATCTTAACCACATACAGATAATGTACCTCGGGAACATTGTCCCTGATGCCGTAAAGAAGCTTCTCCGTCTCCAGATACCCTTCAGCATCTTCCCCGTTTGCAAGATAATCTTCTATCTTTCCGGGGTCTATTACCTCGGCGGCAAACCTCGCCGCGCTCCAGGCGCCTTCCGCAGCCTCCTTCCTGGCATGATCGGCATAAAGCCGGACTGTGATCCCGCCTATGATGACGGTTATGGATAAGGCTACCAGAACAACCATAAGTGTGACCCTGACCTGAATGGACAAAGCACTGCGTCTTTTCTGCTTCTTTATCCCTTTGATCTCTTCGGATGTAAGCGGTCTTTGCAGATACGAGCTGTCCCTTATGCTCTGTCCCACAGTCTCCGGGATGAGGAGCATCACGGCTGCCGCGGCTGCGGTCGTTACTCCCTTATCAACCGTGTTGAGGAGTATATTGACCAGCACAAAGCAAAAAAGCAGCCCCATTCCGGTATTATCGGCCATAACCCTTGCGGCATCGTCAATAGTGCTGTACTGCGGTCCTCCTAAAAGCGCCCACTGGATGAGCGCGCCGAACCCGCCCGTGACCAGGGCATTTGTGATCGCGAGGATGATAATGTTGCCTATCTTTCTCATTCCGCCATTTTTACTCAGATACACCGCAAAAATAGCCACCAGAACGTTTAGGATTGAATAGTATATGGAATAACTGTTGAAAAAGCCGCATAAAACATTTGTGGTAACAGCCGTGACTATGCCCGGAAAGACACCTGCGATGCAGGCCACACCGATCGTACCCACAGTATCCAGATATAACGGCAGTCCGAGAGCATGCATCGCGAAACTGAGCGCAACATTAACAGCCACGCCGATGATCGTCGCAGCCACACGCCATTTACCGTACTTACTGTGATCGCGGGATTTGGATCTGCCCTTGTCTAAGTTGTTTTCTGCCACTTTATGCGCCTCGTAAGGATGTGAAAATATATATTAGTATAATACCACCAATCGTGAAAAAATTCAATAACTTTCGAGATGGAGAAGAGGAGTATGGGAAGCATGTAAAAAGGAGGGGTTTTATCCCCTCCCTATCAGGCATTCGCTTCCGTGGAAATCAAAGCCGTGTCTCTCATATTATTCCTTTGCACTCTATCACCGCTCAGCCGCTTCCACCAGCCATCCATTGAGATTCCTCTCCTTCGATTCGAAGTTCGCTCCGATCCTGTAAACCGTGCGGGTGTCGGCGGCATACGCTTTCGCGTATCCCTTCTCTTCTATCTGCGCCAGCGCTTCTTCCGCGCTCTTGTCGCGCTTGAACTCGAAGATATAAACATAGTCCGCAGTTTCAACTATGCAGTCTGCCCTGCCTTTCGCGTTATGTACTTCGGCATGAACATACTGCCCCAGAAGCATAAAGGTGATATATATCACGTTCTGGAAGTTCTGCTCCACTATCCTTTCATCATCGGGATAAGGGATGCGGGCAAAGAGCTCGATAAAACGATCCCTGAGGCTATCGGTATTGCCCGAATTCAAATCGCCCACAAACCGCCTCAGGTTCAGCGGATTTGCCTCGTTTTCGGCGCACAGGTAATACGGCGCGAGGCTCTCCATGAAGCCGTATTTCACCTCTTCGTTAGGGTAACCGAGCCTGTAGCTCCTGAACTGCCTGTCGTAGCCTTTGATCGTCAGGTATCCGGTCTGGTAAAACAGCGGTATCGGGTTTGGATTATCGATACGGTAATCTGTGAGAGCTGATTCTGTTTCATAACAATCCTCACCGGTAAACTGTTTCGCGTCTGTTCCCGATTTCTTCAGTTTTTCTATCAGGAAGGTCGGAGTACCGGTGGAGAACCAGTACATGCCGAATTCCTTTTTCCAGAATGCGTTCAGAAGGCTGAAGGGATTGTAAACGCCTTCTCCTTCGTGGCTGAAGTGGTATCCGTCATACATCTTTTTTAGTTCCTTGACGCATTCGGTATATGAAAGTTCCTGTTTCTCGGCAAGCGCCCGGATCTCCGGCTCAAAGCAGGCTTCCAGCTCCGATTCCGTGATCCCGCAAATACCGCTGAATTCACTGTCGAGTGAAATATCATTCAACTGATTCAGATCACTGAAAATACTGACCTTCGAAAACTTCGTTACGCCTGTCAGCAAAACGAACTTAAGATACCTGTCATAACTCTTCAGGGTACTGAAAAACCCCTTGAATACTGCCTTGTTGTGTTCCGTCCTTACGGGATCCGCCGCTTCGATGAGAGGCTTGTCATATTCATCGACGAGGACGACCGCATTCTTCCCTGTCTGCTCCGCAGCCATGACA
>JAILRI010000146.1 GCA_024698555.1 Lachnospiraceae bacterium | reverse complement strand
CACCTGTGACGGCTGGTCCTGCGGCGGTATATAAGACAGGTAGATATGTTCATCCTGCAAAAAACGATCATCCAGCTGTCCGGCAGAATAGAGCGGATAATCCTCTCCGGTGAGCAGATGCAGATAACCCACATCCTCTTTCATCAGTGCCATCAGCATCAACTGTAATATCGCCTCCACATGATGAAAACTGCCCCAGGCGATGGAATAAGAGCGCACAGCGCAGCAGCCGTCTATGCGGTTTAATATCTCGATCTGCGCATCGGTGATGCTTTTGCTTTTTTCATCCACATGAATGAATACATAGGCGTTTTGTGAAAAAAATTTCGCCAGCTCATAGAGCTGGTCGAAATCCTTGTATGCCGTGATCAGATAAGCCTGTTTTTTCATTTTTCGCCATCTTTCTCAACTGAACAGTAGTTCATCAGTTCCGTTTTTTATCAGACTTTACACTATCTCAATTGAACAGTTTTAACTCCGTATTGTCATACCGGACTTTGCACCGGGCTACTTCATCTTCTCTTTCAGTACTTCCACAGCCTTGTCGTACTGGGTGTCGATATCTTCATCAAGATATTTGTCCACATCGAGGTCTACTTCCACATCGGGCTCAATCCCGACTTCATGGATATCATTTCCCTTCGGCGTATAGTAGTGGCTGATGGTCAGTTTCAGACCGCTTCCGTCGCTTAGGTAAAATACCTTCTGTACGATTCCTTTTCCGAAGGTTTTCTTACCCACCAATGTGCCGATTCCATAATCCTTCACAGCGCCGGAAAGGATCTCGGATGCAGAGGCGCTGTTTTCATTGATCAGAAGCACCATGGGAACATCGATCTCATGCTCTCCGTCGCACTTAAATGTTTGACGCACTCCGTACTTATCCTCTGTATATACGATGATCCCCTTGGGTAAAAGCATTCTGGCAACCTCGATCACGGATCCCATGGTACCGCCGGGATTGCTGCGAAGATCAATGATGAGCCCCTTCATCTGATCGTCTCTTGCCTGCTGCAGTTTTTCCGCAAACTGATCGCTGGTCACGCTTTCGAACTGGTGAATATAGATATAGGCGATGTTGTCTTCCTTCATTTCATAGGTTACGGTAGGAGATTCCACCTTAGCCCTGGTCACGGTAACATCAAAATAATCTGTTTTCCCGTTCCGATAGATCGTCAGAACCACATCCGTACCGGCATCTCCCTTGATCAGAGAGACCACATCCGACAGTTCCATACCGCGGACATTCACGCCATCCACTTCGATCACTATGTCTTCTGCCTTCAGCCCTGCTTTTTCCGCGGGGGTGTTTTCTATGATGCCTGTCAGTTTCGGGTAATTCGTATCTGCATCGATCCCCACATAGGCCCCGATTCCGTAAAAGATACCGGAGGTCCTTTCCACTAACGAGTTCAGATCATCCTGTGTATAATACTCTGCATATTTATCGTCAATGGATTCCAGCAGACCGGCATATAACCCATTTGCCAGATCTTCATCCTTAACTTCATTGATATAGTATTTTCGGATCGTTTTCTCAATAAGCGAGATCTTCTCATCAACATCCTTTGTCAGCACCGTGCTTTTTGTGTCGACAAGATCTTCACCTATCACCATTAATTTCTGCCGGCCCTGTATTTTAAACATTGCCAGCACGACCAGATTCGAGATCAGCGCACCGATCAGAATACCGAGAACCAGCATGCCGATCCTTCCTCTTTTCGGGGCTTTTGCGGCCGTCTCACCATACGAAGGATCCCCCGGATTCATTTGCGTCCCCTGCTGTATTTCCGGCTGCCGGTCCTGCTGTGGCTGCTGATCTGAAATTGTACCCTGCTCATCAAAATCGCTCAACGGATTTGCCTCCATGTTGTATCTATTCACAGCTACTCCACAGTCATCTCACAGACACGGTGCTTCGCACCTTTACTGCCGCTTCGCGGCGGTCTGTTCGATGTCGGTGGAATTTCTGCTTCGCAGAACTGATACGGATTTCCGGACTGTATCTTACGTACAAGCACAACGATCCAGTCCGGAAATCCGTATCGACTGTGAATAGAAACTCTTTATTACAAGTAACTCCACGGGCTGACATAACTGCCGTTCACACGAACGGAAAAGTGCAGATGCGCTCCGGTGGATCGTCCTGTAGAGCCCACAGCCCCAATGGTATCGCCCTTGCTGACCTTTTGGTCGGCCGATACATACAGTGCAGAAGCATGCATGTAGATCGTATAGATGCCGCTGCCATGATCTATCATGATATAATTTCCCATGGTCGCACTATAAGAGGCAGCCACAACATAGCCATCCGCCGCCGCTAAAATAGGCGAACCGGAAGGCGCTGCCATATCTACACCGTTGTGGAACTTCTCCACACCAAGGATCGGATGGATTCTTGTACCGTAATCATCTGAAATCCTGGTATAGGAAGGTGCCGGCCAGCAGAACTGTCCGCCGCCGTAACTGATGACATGATTGCCGGAAACAGATGCACGATTTTCAGCCGCCAGAACTTCCTGCTGTTTCTTTTTCGCCGCCTCTGCCGCTTTCTCCAGTTCAGCGATGGTCTCATCCTGTTCGGCGATCATGGCTTCATACTCCTCGATCGCTGCTTCTTTATTTGCAATGTCCTGGTTATACTTGCTCAGTTCTTTCGCCTTTTCATCCATCAGACCGGAAAGTTCTTTCTGTCTCGCGCTGACTTCATCTTTGGTCTGCTGCAGAACTTCCTGCTGAACCTCCAACTCCTCTTCAAGTTCCGACATCTCTTCTTTTGTCTTTTCATAACGTACCAGCATATTGCGGTCATACGCGGAGAGCTGTTCGATATACTCAGCCTTGTTAAGCATCTCGCTGAAGGAGGATGCTCCGAGAATGATCTGAATAAAATCTACCGTTCCCTTTTCATACATAAACTTGATCCGGACCTTCATGCTCTGATATTGCTCATCCGCATCCTGTCTGGCCTGGATCAGCTTCGCGCTGGTCTCTTCGAGTTCCGATTCTTTCTGGTCAAGGAGCAGTTCGACATCCCTCAGGCTGTCATTGATCTCCTGCATCTGGGTATCTAACTCCATAACGACATTACTGATCTCATTACGGTCTTTTACCAGTTCTTCTTTGATATCCTGCGCTTTCTGAAGGCTGTCCTCCATCTTATTTTTCTCTTCCTTCGCACCCTTAACTGCCGCATTCCCTTCCTGTACAGCCTGGGTAGCAGCCTGTACGGCAGCGGACACCTGAGGAACAGCCGGCGTATTACTTACCGGAGCCGTCGGTGTTGAAAGATTGACCTCCGGTGTTTCACCGGTATTTGCCGTTTGGGGTGAAGAGGTATTGATCTCAGTCACAGTATCAGCCGCTGCCGGCAAAACACAAACAGACAGCATCAGCACTGTCATGCAGGCTGCTGCCTCCCTGCGCAGCTTATTGATGTACTTTTTGTTTTCTCTTTTGATCAAACTTTTGCCTTTCTTATTTACTGTACTGTTCACAGTACTCCACACAGTCATCTCGCATCCACGTGCTTCGCACTCTACTGTCACTGCGTGACTGGATGCCCGATGTGTGTGGAGTTCCTGCTTCGCAGTTTCGGTATGGATTAACAGTCAGTATCTAACGTGCAAGCACGACGATACTTCCTGAATCCATACCTACTGTGAATAGTAACGTCTTTATCTCAGACCCGAATATGCTTGCGGACAGTTGAGAAACTGCCGATAAATCCGATGCCGATACCGATAGCAAGGGATACCGGGATCAGGATCTGGAAAATCTGTTCAACGGTCAGGAACTTCAGCAACTGACTGAGCATCATAAAACGCTCCGACAGATAATCGATCACCCTGTTATAAATGAAATAGATAGCGATCAGCGGCGGTGCACAGCCAAGGACTCCGATCAGAATACCTTCGATCACAAAGGGAGCCCTGACGAAAAAGTCCGTCGCGCCGATATATTTCATAATATTGATCTCTTCCTTGCGGACAGAAATACCGATAGTCACTGTATTGCTGATCAGGAACATGGACACTGCCAGCAGGATACCGATGATCGCAAGGGATACGTAACTGACCAGTTTGTTCATGCCGGATAACGTATTGGCCGTGATCTCGGAATGATTCACTTCCCTGACACCGTCCACACCTTCGAGATAATGAACCAGGTCATCCTGCCTGGATACATCATTCAGATATACTTCGTAGTTTGCGGAATCCGCGATGGGGTTATCATCACCGAATCCGTCCGCATATTCCCCGAGATAGTCCTCCTTGAAACTCTCCCAGGCTTCATCTGCCGATACAAAATTGATTCTGGACACTTCCGGCCGCGCCGAAATGATATCACCGATCTCGGAGATCCTCTGGTCAGACAGACCTTCATCAAAGAACACCGTAACGGACACGCCTTCCTGTGCCATTTTCACAATGTACTGGAAGTTGGCAACCACCGAATAGAAAACTCCGAACATCAAAAGACAGGAGCTGATGGTGGCGATAGACGCAAGGGAATACCATTTATTCCTGAACAGATTTGCTATTCCCTGGCGAAGCGTATAGAAAAATGTACTAATAAACTTCATCGATGTATGTTCCTTCCTGTTCGTCGCTGATGATCACGCCCTTGTTCATGGCGATCACTCGTTTTTTCATTGCATTAACGATCTCACGGTTA
>JAILRI010000211.1 GCA_024698555.1 Lachnospiraceae bacterium | reverse complement strand
GCTGGCCCTACCTCTCTCTTGTAGAGTAAGGTCTCTTTTCCCGTTTTACTGTCTTTTTAGGGTTGCAGATTTCTCTGCTTTGTTCTCAAAATTTTTAAAGGAAATTTCAAGGTTGTTCTATTATTTGGTTGTCAAGGTTCTGATCTTTTTTTGCGCCCTTTCTTCAGCGCGCTCGACTAGTATATCACCGGAAAATTATCTTGTCAACACTTTTTTTTTATTTTTTTTAAAAAATTTTTCAAACTGTATTTTTTCGCTAAATACGGGCATTTTTATGCTTGAAATCGTGTTTGGGTGTCTATATAATAGATACAGTGTTGTCAAAGGAGGTTTTCCCAATGAATGAATCAACCCCGAATTTTATGAAACTCGTGGATATCTGTAAAGAGCATAAGGTATATATTCAGACACATAACATTCCCGATCCTGATGCTATCGGCTCGGCTTTCGGTCTGCAGCGGCTGCTCTCACATTACGGGATCACCGCCGATATCTGTTATGACGGCGATATTGATAAGCTAAGCTCATCCAAAATGCTGGACATGTTTAATATTACCATGTATGCGGATCAGGATATCGCCGATGACATGAAAGAAGAAGACTATATCATCTGCGTTGACTCACAGAAAAACGCCGGTAATATCACCGACCTGAAAGGTGATGAGATCGCGGCGATCGACCACCACCCCACATCGAGCGCCAGCGCAGAGGTTAAATATTTATATAAAGACGTTCGCATCGTTGGCGCATGTTGCACATTGATAACCGGCTATTATCAGACTCTCGGCATCACGCCCGAGCCCGAAGTGGCCACAGCCCTGCTTTACGGGATCAAAATGGACACACTGCAGTTTTCACGCGGGATAAAGGATGAGGATATTCAGGCTTTCGGTTTCTTAAATCCACTGGTCGACCAGGCTAAACTCACCAAGCTTGAGATGAACAATATTGAATTTTCAGACCTGAAATCCTATGGAGCGGCTATAGAGAACGTTCAGGTTTTTGACTTTCTGGGAGTTTCATTCATCCCCTTTGCCTGCCCGGATGCCATGGTTTCCATAGTCGCGGACTTCATTCTCTCACTTATCGAAGTAGATGTTGCTGTCATATATTGTGAAAGGCCCGATGGTCTGAAATTCTCCGTCCGTTCGGAACGTGAAAACGTACATGCCGGTGAACTGATCGCCAAAGCTTTAAACGGAGTAGGCGGTGGCGGCGGGCACGCTTCCATGGCCGGAGGCCGCATTCCGGCATCCAATGTTCATTTATTGGGTGACTTTAAAAATAACTCCATAACCGAACGCTTTATAAAAGCGCTCGGCATGGAGTTCTGATCATCATACCGATTCAATCCGCTACCTGCTCATACAGAGGTTTGCGGATTTTTTTACGTGTTACTTCTACCAGCCCCAGCTGCGTCATATCCACAACCTTAGCCGGGATCCTGTCTTTTGCCAGCAGCCCCGCCAGATACTTCATCAGTTGTTTCTTGTGTTCTTCATTTTCCATATCTATGAAGTCTATAAGTATCATTCCCGAAAGGTTACGCAGACGCAGCTGCCTTGCTATTTCTCCCGCAGCTTCCATATTGACGGCCAGAAACGTTTCTTCCGGCGCTGTCTTTCCGGCGATGGCCTTGCCCGAATTGACATCTATGGCGATAAGGGCTTCGGTAGGCTGTATTACCAGGTAAGCTCCGCTTGAAAGCCAGACCCTGTCTTGCAGAGCCTTTTCAATTTTATCCGGAATGCCGTAAAGCTTTGACAGCGAATATGAATCATCCTTGTAAAGCTTAAGCTTCCCCATATCCTCAGGCTGGAATTCTTCAAGATAATCCGCAAGCTGCTTATGTATCCACTCGTTGTCTGTCTTGATCTCTTCAATGTCTTCCGAATAACTGTCCCTGATCTCCCAAATAAAAGCCGGCGGAGTTGAATACAGCTTTGAAAAGCATGTCCAGTGAACACCGAATTCCACTATCTGCCTGTATTCATCCACCAGACGGGACACCTCGCGTTCAAGCACCTGATCCGGAGCCGTTTCCGCATTGGTCCGTACTATAAACGCGAAGCTGTCGCCTAAAAAGGGTTTGATCAGCTCCTTCAGCCTCTTTCTTCGTTCCTCGTCCCTGATCTTCTGGGATATCCCGATAGCTTTTCTTCCATGCACCAGTACCACATACTTTCCTGCCAGACTGAAGGCTGAAGTGGCTAAAGGCGCTTTATTACGGGTGCTTTCCCTGGTTACCTGTACTATCAGTTCATCTCCTACCCGCAGTTTCCCGGGATGATCCGTACTGGCCATTACCGGAGCCTTTACATCGGAAAGAGCCAGGTAACACATCTTTTGCCCCTCTATCTCAACAAACGCTGAATTTATGTTTTTTACAATATTCTTGACCTTGCCCAGATATATATTTCCGAGAATACTGTCTTCATCCAGTCTGTCTACCTGAACCTCCGCAAGACCTTCTTCATCGACCAGACCAGTTATGATCCGGTTATCTTCTTTAAGAAAAATCAGCTTACTTCCCATTTTCAAACCTCATCAGCCGAGTAAAGACAAAAAACCATCCTGTACGGCTTTATACATTTCCATTCTGTGATACTGAAAGGCATTTTCATTGTATTCCCTGCCCAGATATTGCATAAAGGCGCTCACGACCAGATCCGGTTTCAGATTCATCTGACTTCCGGCAGCCAGCCTGATCCGGTATTTCATGCCGTTTTCGTAAGCCTCCGCGTGTTTCGCTCCAAGTTCATCGAATTCGGAACACGGGTAGCAGAATTCTTTTATGTTAATTGTTTTTTCCTGTTTCTTTGTAGCTTTTGTGACAGTTATCTCCTCCTGCGCAAGAAAATCTTCCATGGCAGCATTAAACGCGGCAGGACTATCCGGACCTATATTATATCCGTCTTTTACGCTTATCTGATAATCAGCTGCGGCAACCAAAGACATGGCAGACTCCTGCCTCGTATTGGGCTTGGGCGGGGGAAGGATATGGATCGCGATGATCTCAAAACCTTCAGTCATATTATCCTTAAGCTCGTTCGATATATACTGTTCCGGACTCTTCCCCCGGTCACGGGCCATGATCATAGTTTTTTCATCATCAAACTCGATCTCCATATATTCTCCGTCGCTTGTTACGCCCACGCTTAAAGGCTGGGCAAAGCTCATGAGCTGGTGGGGACTGTAGCCCTGAGAATAGCATACCGGAAGAGTTGAACGTCTGACAACCTTTTGAAAATAACGCATAACGTCCAGATGTCCGATAAACTTGATCACACCGTATTTTGCAAATCTGATCCTGGCAGTCATATTAATCCTCCATGCCGAGCGCTTATCTCACTTGCTTTCTATGCACACTCCGGTCTGCCACTTAAAGCATCCGCATCCTTCACAGCCTTCACGGCAGTTATGTGTAACGATCCCTTCCTTGGCCCTGTTCCATTCCCTGATCAGGAATTTTTTGGAGATACCGGTTTCAATAAAGTCCCACGGCAGCTTTTCATCGACACTTCTTTCCCTGAGTGTATAAAAATCTATATCAATACCTGCCAGCTCTATCGCCTTTTTCCATTTTTCGATGTCAAAATACTCAGTCCATGCGTCAAAGATAGATCCAAGTCTGTATGCCTCGTACACAACTCTGGAAACCCTCCTGTCTCCGCGTGCCAGCAGCCCCTCCAGAAATGAAGTTGCGCTGTCATGCCAGTTGTACTTGATGCTTTTCTGATTGAGCTGTTGTTTGAGAGTATCCGAAAGAACCGTCTTGCGGCGCAGATATTCTTCAGGTGATATCTGCCCTGCCCATTGAAACGGCGTAAAGGGTTTGGGTACAAAATAAGAAGTACTGACTGTTATGCTTACCTTTCCCTGCCTGGCTTCTTTCGGCACAACTTCATAATATTTTTTGGCTATTTCATTGGCCAGGATCGGGATGCCCCTGACATCATCATCTTCTTCATACGGCTGTCCCAGCATAAAATAGAGCTTGACTTTATTCCATCCGCCGACAAATGCCTCTGCCGCTCCTTCAAGTATCTGATCCTCGGTAAGCCCTTTATTGATGATATTGCGCATACGCTGGGTTCCGCCCTCAGGCGCAAATGTCAGCGACGATTTTTTGACATCCTGCACTTTGTTCATGATATCAAGTGAAAACGCGTCTATCCTCAGTGAAGGAAGAGAAATATTGACCTTGCGTTCACCCATCTGCGCGATCAGATACTCAAGCAGTTCCCCAAGACGGGAATAATCACTCGTAGACAGTGAACTGAGCGTGATCTCTTCATATCCGGTATTTTCTATGATCTCTATGGTATTTTTTTTAAGTATCTCCAAAGACCTTTCCCTGATAGGTCTGTAGATCATGCCGGCCTGACAGAATCTGCACCCTCTGATGCACCCACGTTGTATTTCCAGCACAGCCCTGTCCTGAATGGCTTTCATATACGGCACCAGCGGTTTGGTCGGATAAAATGTCTCGGACAGATCAGTTACAACCTGCCGGATGATCCTTGCCGGAGCGTTGTGTTCAGGAATAAAGTCCGCTATAGTCCCATCTTCATTATAGGTAACCTCATACAGAGAAGGTACATACAATCCTTCGATCTGTGCCAGCCGGATCAGTATATCTTCTCTTGATGCGCCTTCATGCTTCATGGCGATATATGTATCCAGCATTTCATAATATACAGTCTCGCCTTCACCTATATAGAAAATATCAAAAAACTCCGCCAGTGGTTCGGGATTATATGAACACGGTCCTCCGCCTATCACTATCGGGTCTTCTTTAGTCCTGTCTTTTGAAAAGATCGGGATCCCAGATAGTTCCAGTACCTGCAGGATATTGGTATAACACATTTCGTATTGAAGTGTGATCCCAAGAAAATCGAAATTTCTGATAGGTTCCTGGCTTTCCAGCGCAAAAAGAGGAATATGTTTTTCGCGCATGATCCTGTCAAGGTCCGGCCACGGCGAATAAACACGCTCACAGTATGTGTCAGCGCGTTTATTGAACATATCATATAATATCTGAATTCCGAGGTGGGACATTCCCACTTCGTAAACGTCAGGGAAACACATTACAAAACGTACTTCCATCTCGGACGGGTCTTTGACTACCATATTGACCTCATGTCCGATATAGCGTTCCGGCTTGTCAACACTGTTTAATATCTCATCAGAAAGAGCAAGCTTCCTCTTACTACAGAATCCTCCGTCCGGCTACGAACTTTGCCTTAATAAAACCGGCATGTCCCAGGTACATAGTCCTCTCCAGCCTCTGTTCGATCTCAAACTCAAGCGAGGTCTTTGCCATCCCGTCATCAATTGCCAGAAGGTCAAATTCATATCCTTCTTCAAAGCTTCCTACATTGCCGAAGAAACTTCCGCCGCCTTTAGTTGCCAGATAGAAGCTTTCAGTAAATGAAAGCGGAGCTTTTGTTTCATCTGTCAGACGCCAGTACAGCTTGGAGACCTGTATGGCATCGGTAACAGCCTTGAACATATTAATACTGGAGCCACCGGCCAGATCACTTGCAAGACCGCATTTTACTCCTTTTTCAAGCAGTTTTCTCATAGGAGCTATGCCTGATCTGAGATTCATATTTGATTGGGGAGAATGTGCGGCAAACACTCCTCTTTGACTCATCAGATCAATTTCATCGTCGCGAAGATAAATGCAGTGAGCCATGACTGTCTGCGACTCTGTTCCAAAAAGTCCGTATCTGTCATATGCGTCAGCATAGCCTTTCGCCTCCGGCTCGAGCTGTTTTACCCATTCCACTTCGCTGATATTTTCAGAAAGATGCGATTGGACAGGAAGCTTGTCTTTTTCTACTATCTTTCCAAGTTCCCGCATAAGCTCATCCGTGCATGAGGGAACAAATCTCGGTGTTATGATGGGACGAACTATAGAATCATCTGCTAAAAAACCTGCAGTTTCACATGCTTTAAGCCATCTGCAGGTTTCTTTTACAGACTCTTCGGTAGTCTCACGATACACATCGGGAGAATTTCGATCCATATTAACTTTGCCCACATATGCTCCCATGCCGCTTGACTTAAGCATATTCATCAGTACCAGGGTCGCATCGGTATGAACAGTCGCAAATACAGATGCTCTGGTCGTAGGGCTGCGTCTTAAGTCATCAACAAACAGACCGTAGGCTTTCTGTGCATATTCCGGATCCGCATATCTGGCTTCTTCCGGAAATGTAATGGAATCCAGCCATTCCAGAAGCTCCAGGTCCATTCCGGTTCCGCGGTATGAATACTGCGGAGCGTGAAGATGAAGATCAGCAAATCCCGGTGTGATCAGCCTGCCTGACATGTCGATCACTTCGATATCACTGAACCTGTCAGGCAATGCTTTGAATACACCTGCGCACAGACCATTTTCACACACGGCATACGCATGCGGAACAGTCTTTAGATCATCTGCGGCAACCGCATAACATATATCGCCGAGTACCGCGAAAGAATTGTTTTTACGCACTGGCCACCTCCCGGTAAAGCATCAGCGTCCCGTCACTATTCTGGTTACCTCAGAGTAGGACATTCCTTTCTCGAAAGTAAAAGTACCTATCTGTATACGCAGAGCATATCCGTTACGCACTATATAATTGTTCAGTTTTTTCCAGTCGTCAACTACTCCAAGCTTCTCCATATATGAAGAAAATTGCTCCGATGTCATGCCTCTGGTAACAGTAAATCTTACCTTCCCCGTCCGCTCGTCCACTTCTGCCACAGGCGGCGGTGTCGGAGTCGAGGTTGGTGTCAGCGTCAAAACAGGTGTAGGTGTTGCGGTCGGTGTTTTCGTAGGTGTCCTGGTGGGCATCGGAGTAGGACTGGGTGTTGGCGTCGAGGTCGGTACCGGAGTCGGACTGGGTGTCGGTGTCGAGGTCGGTACCGGAGTCGGACTGGGTGTCGGTGTCAAAGTCGGTACCGGAGTCGGACTGAGTGTCGGTGTCAAAGTCGGTACATCAGCCGATTCCGTTGTCGGAGTCAGTTCCTGATCCGGTGTCGGTGTAACGGTCAGCGTCAATACCGTATCCGGTGTCGATGTCAATGTCGGCTCCGGTGTCAGGGTCGGACTCAGTGTCGGTGTCCCTGTGTTTTCAGTACCCAAAATAGACGACAGATTGTTGTCTCCGTCGCCTGATTGATCTTGACTCACATCGTCGGGATTGAGATTTGCCATGCGTTCCTCAAGCCTGACATTAGGTATGATTATAACCAGGAATACGAACAGTGAAAACAGTATCCCTGTTCCTACTCCTCTCATATAATATTTTAATTTCAATTGTCAGCCTCTCTTAACCATACAGGTTTATGATCAGTCGAACCTCTCCCTGTCCCATGCTCAGAAGCTTGGAAATTTCCATTACGGTTTTACCTTGTTTATGAAGGGCGATGATCTCTTCATTTCTGCTGAGCGATCTGTTGTCCCGTCCTTCAGCCTCCATGGAAGCAGTCTGCCGCTTTACGCGGCCGTCTCTTACGGGCTGCGTCTTGGATGCATCCTGTACGATCTGTGGCGCCTGAGCAGCCGGTGTCCCCTGTACAGCCTGCGAAACCTGTACAGCCTGTGCAACCTGTGCAGGCTGTTTAACTGCCTGTGTCTGCTGCAAAGAAACATTTCCCATCTGGGCACGAGCCTGAGCCTCTGCTCTTTCCCTCGCCGCGGCACGGGCTCTGATCCTGGCTTCTTCCATAGCCTTTTCTTTAGCATCGGCTGCCTGTGCCTGTTTTGTATTTACAGGCTTATCATCAGTCTTTACAGGTTTAGGCTCACTTTTCACCGGTGCAGGTTTAGGCTCACTTTTCACCGGTGCAGGTTTAGGCTCAGTCTTCACCGGCGCAGTCTTAGCCTGTGTTACAGCTTTGGATTCAGCTTCAGGCTTAACATCAGGCTTAACATCAGGCTTGATCTCAGGTTTAACATCCGGCTGAGTTTTAGGCCGGGGCTGGGGTTCAGTCTTACTTACGCCAGCTTCCGTCCGGTTCTCTGCCTTGACCGGAGCTTTAACAATGGGTCTGTCATTGTCGTTACCGGCATCCCCTTCCGCGTTCATCCTTGCTTCTGCTTCCTTCAAAGCCTGTTTCAATGATTCAGCGGCAGGATCGTTAATAACAGGTTCAGGTTCGATAGTCCTGTTATAAAGTCTTCCCTGTGCAGCTTCAGCGGCATTGTCATTGGAACGCTGTACTTCCAAAGCCACTTCCGACTTGATCAGCTTTTCGCACTCTATACGTATATTGTCCAGCTTCAGCGCGGTACTCTTCAGTTCTTCTTCCTTATCGTTCAGCATCTGGTATAGAAAGACCACTTCCTTATGATTGCTGTTGATCTTTTCTATTACCTGATCCGAATATTCTCCCACAGCTATGATCTTATCGTTGGAAATGGCCTCCAGTCGATCCTCGCTTTCAGCTACGATAGTGTCGGACTTACGATTGATATCTTCTATAGCGTCCGCGCTGATGCGCCTTATGGTCTCCCTGGAAACATCATTTTCGGAAGGAGATTTGGCCACTGCTTCATTGCTGTCGATGATAAAGAAACTGATAACTATAAATGCCGCACCCAGCACAAATAATGCAATTTCCAGTCCTGTCATACTCTTCTAAATCCTAAAATCTATACCGCCCGGATGGTCGGTCATATTCCTTATATGGTCATCCTTTTCGGTCTGTTCTTCTTTCTTTTCCCTATGGCTGTCCTGATGAGCAGTATAGTGACCATTACCGCCTTCCTTGGCATCATATCTGTATTCGTCATTCTCTGACCTGGTTGCAGCCACAGTACGTTCCCTGTTATCACTTATGTTCTTGTCCAGATGCTGCATGCCGGCAGTCTGCTGTGCATTTTCCCTGGCCTGCTCTCCGAGTCTTACATGCGCCGCTTCCTGTGATTTGGGAACCATCGTATACATTTCCAAAGGTGTAATAGCCATTCGCTTTACCCCCCGTTCTTAATAAAGTGAAACCCTCACATCCGCTCCATCCCTTACCAGTCGGCAGTGTTTGGTCTCTGACCTGATAAAATTGGTAACATTTGAAACCGTAACCTTACAGCCGGGATAAATAACGTCATCAACCAGAATGTATCCGCCGGTCGAGTTTTCCAATTCTGCCATGATCAGGTTAAGCCTTTCCATGATCTCCACCTGTCTGCGTTCCATCTCCTTTGACTGTGCCGAAAGGCTCTGGAACTGCTCAAGTTTCTCCGGAGGCATCTGTTCATGGTTTTTGAGTTTCGTAGAAATATAGGTAATGATCTTACGCGCTTTGTCAAGGTTTGTATTGATATCCGCAAGTTCTTTTTCCAGCCGTTTCTGTTCCTCCGAAAGCGCCATATTGACACCGACCTCGACAACAGTATCCCCGCCCATAGTAGAGCCTATAATCTTTGCCTGGATACATTTGCCCGACTTGACTGTACTGCCGGTAATGAAACCCTTGCGTCCCTGAACCGTCACCTCGGCGCCGGCCGTGACCGTACTGTGCATGATGGATTCAGTCTGTACAAAACCGCCTGCTTCCACAGTCGCGCTTTCAACAAA
Source organism: Lachnospiraceae bacterium (assembly GCA_024698555.1). GTDB lineage: Bacteria > Bacillota > Clostridia > Lachnospirales > Lachnospiraceae > RUG11977. The sequence continues at coordinate 2,578 of JAILRI010000211.1, read as the reverse complement.
CTTGGTAACTATATTGGAGGTAGCTTTAAGTCTTCCTCTGCCTGCTCCCTGTATACCTTTTTTCAAAATGATCTGTCCGCCCGCTATCAGCTCGGCTCCCTCTACGATACCATCCACAATGATATCACCCGAAGCTTCGACTCTGTATCCCGTATTCACATCACCGGATACATGCACATTGCCGTTATATGTGATATCTCCCGTAGTAGGGTCAACATTGGCCGGTACAGTATATGTGTCCGAAACAAACAGCTGTCCTTCCACGATGGAAGCGTGGCCGTTTACCTCGCAGATCAGCTCTAACTTGTCTTCTGAAAGCTTGGTATGGCGAACCTGTTTAAGAAATTTGACAGCTACTTTCTGAGGCTTGATGGGTCTGCCGCAGACATCCGTACCTGCCTTGCCGAAATCGGCAGGAGTAAGCCTCGCGATAGTCTGTCCGGCCTCCACATGGCTTACATTGTCCAATTGATGAAAATCTACCGAACCGTCCTCATTAAGCTTGGGTTTTCTCGAAAGATCAGTATTGAAAAGATATTCAATAACCGCGTCATGGCCCTCGATCGCCGGCTCTGCCTTCGCGAGGATATAAGTAGTACAGTAATTTCTATTCTTTAAGTAATTTTCTATATTTTCTTCGTCAATACCAAATTTGACACCCTGCCTGGCCAACTGATACAGTATATCATCCTTGGTAAAAGCGCGTCCTCCTGTAGAAGCGGGATAGAACCTGCCATCTGCCATCATTCCGTCAGCTGAAATACCTACTACCACGGTTTCATCAATATTACCGATCGAAAGAGTGGTAATACGGGCAGATTTCTCAGTCAAAGAGTCATTGGACTGTTTCACGAGATCATAAACAATATTTTTGGCATAATCCAGATTGAAACCATCCAGATACTTGGCAGTTTCCACGGGATCCACCGGTTCTCCGCCATCGGTTGCCGGAATGATCGTAAGATACGCACCGTCACTCTTTTTTTCAAGTTTAAAATAGCCGTTGGCCATACACCCTTCCCCCCATAACTGTAATAATTTAATACCTTATCCCAAAAACATTTCCATACCCGCTCCCAGACGCTGTTTCATTTTGATCAGTGCCTTGGAATGCAGCTGTGATACCCTCGATTCGGATACGTCCATCACCTGTGAAATTTCTTTCAGAGTCAGATCCTCATAATAATAGAACGTGATGACCATCTTCTCTTTTTCTGTGAGAGTAGAAATAACCTCTTTCAATATCCTGGTAAGTTCTTCCTTCTCCACAACTTTTTCCGGCTGCATGTAATCCTTGTCAGCCTTCGGTTCTATCTTTACCTCGCCCTGATCCATGTACTCATCAAGAGAAATGATGTTGGTCATGTTTGTTTCGTACTGCATGTCACAGAGCTCTTCAAAGGAAATCCCCAATTCCTCGCATAGCTCCTCATCGGTTGCGAGATGTCCTTTTTCTGCTTCTATTTTTTTATAAGCGTTGTCAAGCATCTTCTGTTTCTGCCTGACAGTACGGGGGATCCAGTCCATCTTCCTGATCTGGTCAAGTATCTCGCCCCTGATACGAAGGGATGCATATGTTTCAAACTTTACTCCCTTCCCGTAATCATATTTATCAATGGCATCGATCAGACCAAAGATACCGTATCCGCACAGATCATCAAACTCCACGTTGTAACCCAGATACATACTGAGTTTACCGGCGACGAGCTTGACGAGCGGCGCATATTCAATAATAAGCTTTTCTCTTAATTCCGGCGTCTTATTCTTTGCATAGTCCGCCCAAAGCTTTTCTCTGTCAACTGCCATAGTTAAACCTGACTCCTCTTATAGATTAAGCGAAAGGATCCTCTTCTTGGGAATCCGATTCACCGGCTGCTGCTTTTGCAGCTTTCATTGCATTTGCGGCGCGAAGGACTGCGTCGGCATTTTCCTGTTCCTCGTCCTCTTTTGCCTGTGCCGCAGCTTCCGCTTCAAGTCTTTCCTGCTCTTCCTCCGCAAGCCTCTGCTCTTCGGCAAGTCTTTCTTCCTCTGCCTGCCTTTCCTCTTCTTCCTGCTCTTTTTTCAATCTGTCGGCTTCATCTACTTCCGCTTTGATACTGGCATAGATCTTGTGAACTATCAGACCTATGATCATAAAAACGATCAGAGAAACCAATACTGCTATCAACGTCTTCAAAAGACCGGCCCGTCTCACGATGCAGCACAGACAGGCAACCAGTCCCCCGACCAGTGTTATGACTATTGCAATCGGCTTTTCTTTCACTTCACACTCCTGTATGCCGTTTAGATTATTTTAAGCGGTTTCCCGATAGCCTTGACATGAAGTTCGGATGTTTCCGGAAAAAACTCAATCGTGCGTCCATAGTTTTCCCCGGTGTCCTCTGCAAGCACCCTGATGCCCAAACCGCGCAGGATAGTCCTTGCAGCCTCGGCATTTCTCATTCCTACCTGCAGCATGTTATTGTTTGTGTTAAACGCGAACATCTGGGCCCCACCGGCAATCTTGGCAACCAGACTGCTCTTTGAAAGCCCTTCTTTTTCCAAACGCGAAATAAGCTCCTTGATACCTGTATCCGCA
>JAILRI010000144.1 GCA_024698555.1 Lachnospiraceae bacterium | reverse complement strand
CTTGATTTCCTCCCATGTGGCGGCCTTAAAGAGTCTGGCCCAGGTGTCGATGCCATAAAGCTTATCCTCTGCGGCGGCAAGGCTTGTATGTTTTAATTCTACCACAAAGAGGTTGAATTTGTCAGTATACAGAAATCCGTCAAGCTGGATATTCCGGCTTGGCAGTGCGGCCCTTCTGTTTTTTATGACGCATCTTTGCAGAAAACCAATGCAGGCATGGCAGATGCCTCCTGGCGGCGCTGATTGAATGTAAACACCATGTGGATTATAATGTGGTCATGCGGCTGCTCTGGTACCCTAAAAGTCGTGTAATACATATTCAAGGATGAACTTTGTTGTTGTTTTTGGGGTAAAGTTCGACTACAATAAAAATGCGCAAAGAAAATATTTGCGAATGTATCTTGAAAAATCCAAAAACTGCTGTATAATATCGATATATTGGATATAATATAAATAAATACGCAAAGATAATATTTGTGAATGTATCTTGGAGATTCATAAATGAGGAAACAAACATCTATTGAAGACAAGTTTCAAGTATTGAAGGACGCACTATCCGGGCAGCAGACTTTTATCATGGCGGATGTGGAAGGCGTCTTTCCAGAATTGAGTAAAGCAACGCGATACTGGCTTGTATCTGAATTTGTCAAACTTGGATACTTAAAGAGGATTCGAAGAGGCACATTTGCTTTTAATGAGTGGATGGGAAAGAAGAATATTGTCATCTCTAAAGAGGCTGAACGATTGTCAGAGACATTAGCGGAGACAGGTTTTTATTTCTATATTTCCGGATTGGATATCCTGTCGAAATATATGCATCATATCCCGGAGCAGTATCCGATCATGCTGTTTATAGAAAAGGCTGCAAAGGATGAAGTGCGGACAGTGTTGGCAGATCACGGATTCCTTGTTTTTGAGCCTGCTGAATTAAAAGGACGATATGAGGATGCTTTTTATGCAGGACGGGATAATACGCAGGTTGTTTTATATCTGACCGATACCTTTGAATATAGTGATGAAGGGCTGGCAACTCTGGAGAAAGCGTTTGTGGACACCTATTTTTCAGTGACGAGGAATGGGTATCCGCTCGCATTGCAGGAGCTTGTTCGTATTTATGAGAATATGCAAAGGACCGGCAACATTGATTTGCGGAAGACTGTGACGATAGCCAGTAGACGGAGCATACAGTATGATATCAGGTATATTGTGGAATCCAGATACATCACGGATGAAGCGCATCAGTTTGTTGAGATAATGAAGAGGGGGCAGTGATGGATTATAAGAAACTATTTCACGATGAATCCGCATTTCAGCGGGAAATGCTTGAAGCACGAATGAAGGATTATGGTTTCAAGAACATGGGAAGGATGGAACTGTTCCTTTGGGACCTGGAGCTTTATCTTCAGATACAGGACAGACTTGGTGATAGGGTAGTGCTTAAAGGTGGCGCAGCAACGCAGTTTTATCTTCCGAAAGAGGCGCAGAGGACCAGTGTTGATATAGACATGCTTTTTGCGGGAACGGAAATTGAGATAGACGAAGTGTTGGACCAGATTGAAGCATCGATCGGTGATGGAAGTGGATTGCTGCATTTCAGGAAGCATGTTCCGAAAAATCCGAAAACCACATTACCGCTATATACATATTATACGAATATACCGTCTGTTCTTATGAGTGCTGAACGGAACGTGAGAGATGACGACACGCAGAGTCAGGAATTAAAGGTCGAGTTTATTACACAGGGGCAGAAGCGTGAATACAGCGTTGTATCCGGAGAGGATATATTTGCTGTACATAGCACGAAAAAGTATCAGGTGCTTCCACTGGATTCGCTTTTTGCGGACAAGCTGACAACTATCGGAAGGAATACGATAGGCGTGCAGGATGATAGGATGGATGAGCAGGTGAAGCAGTTTTACGATATCCTGATGCTGACACGGTATTGCAGGGATTCTATGAATCCGGCTGAAATATGGAACAGATATAAAGCAAGGGCTGAAGAAGAATGGAATGAACGTGCGAATTCTGACGGTGAATGGGAAGTCCTGAAAGGGAAGGCGTTCTCTTTGGAAAAGGTCATAGGAGACGTGCGAGATCAGCTTCAAAGGTATGAGCAGGTTGATAATGGTGAGGATAAAGACCTTAAGAAGGCTATTAATGATTTCAAATCTTTGTATCTTAATAACAAGGTTCCTTACGCGTCTGCGGACGTGGCGTGTGGTGCCTCACTGGTTCGTATTATGTATGAGCTGTTGATTAAGGAAGATGGTTGGTCGAGAATCACGGATATTTTTAATATTGAAGCATTACTCTTTTTCCCGGATCTTAGTGGTATTGAAAAAGGTAAGAAAAACAGAGAAGTGCGCGAAATGCTGATCGAGAAATATGGTGATTCATCGCAGATACCGGCAAAGATACTTAAGGGGAAGAATCCACAGAGAGTGTTCTGGGCAGTAGTAACGCTGGAGAATATGGATGACATTAAAGCAGAAATAGAGAGGTTGCTATGAGTATCAGGGATCTATCCTAACACACGGGGGGAATAAAAAATGCCGGCGCTGAACCGGCAGTCAGGATCATTCAAGGGAGAAGCCCTGTTTCAGGATGGTGATCCAGTCTCGTTTCCCGTATAGAAAACGCACGATGTAGATGGTGTGGTTGTCTT
>JAILRI010000167.1 GCA_024698555.1 Lachnospiraceae bacterium | reverse complement strand
GCGCTCTCTCACCGACGGCGTCCTTTCCGTCAAGGTACAGATGAAGAACGACGCTATCAAGACAAAGAAGGGTAAGGTCTCTAAAGTGAAAAGCATCAAGCTTGAGATCCCGGATCCTTCTGATGCGACGAAGACGATCACTGTCAAAGTTCCTGCGAAGAATTACAAGATAGAGGTCGTGGATGCGAAGGCAGGACTTGTGAGGGTCAAGGGACTCAAGAACTTCACCGGATCGGTGACGGTATACGTGGAGCGATAGTCTGAACCGCAAGACACGACGATACAAGTGAAGACGGGGCACGTTTTTTGATGACTCTTTGATGCCGCTTCGTTCAAAGCGCGTATTCTTGCCTCTTTGTCTATCGAACAAGATGTTGTGCTCAGCGTATAAACGCATGTTGAAGTATATGATATAATAAAAGTATATAGTGATGAGGCATCGGATATCAATAATGTGTAAAATTGTCAAACTCAAACTGAATGACAGAGAAGTAAGAGTTGCCGATATTAAGAAGGATTGTATCCGCAACATAGTTGATGCTGCCAGAAAGTGCCGTTATATTGACCGTATCGTTCTTTTCGGCTCATCGCTGGAAGACAGATGCACGAACGGTTCAGATGTCGATATTGCTGTTTTCGGTAGTATTCCTAAAACGCGTTGTCTTACGTCAAAGGAGTATAAAGAATTCACACATCAGCTCTATCGCTTTGACGACTATTCACAAAGCTATGATATCCTTTATTTCAAGACCGGGTCTTCAGATAATAGTTTTATCCGGCAGGAAATAAATAAAGGAGCGGTCATATATGGCTGATCTTTCTAATCCTGAACTGAATATCTATCAGGTTAAAGCGGACTTACTGATTTCAGAGAAGGCTATAGAGGAAGCAAAGATCCAGACTCCACGTTTCTCAAAATACTTGCGTGGGCAGGCTGCTTATCACTTGCAACAGGCTGCAGAGAAACTGATCAAAATACAGCTTTATCATGCCGGTAAAAAGCTTGATCATGCGAAGATATACAACCATAGTATAGGCAGCCTCTTGGTATATGCTGACGATCTGAAGATCGATATTATTGTGCCGGCGATAGTTCGCAAAAATGATGAACTGATAACATCCTGGGAAGCTGAAGGACGTTACGACGTTCATATGGTTGTTAGGACTGATACATTACAAAAGTATCTTCAGGAGTTCAGACAATGGTATGATATGGTCGAAAGTATTCCCGGCATAAAATGATCCGCAAATTGATGACTTTTTGATGACACTTAAAATGGGTGGGGCTTGGAACTCAATGTTTATGCGGGTTTCAAGTTACAGTTGCCTCTTCGAATCCCCCTCTCGCTATGACAAAAAAGCAGGATCCCTTTCAGGGATCCTGCTTTTTTGTCATAACAAGGGCACGAACCCACCGTCACCGCGGAGCGGTGGCGAGGGCGCACGAGGTCCAGTGGACCTCGGATCTGCGCCGACCGGAGCGAAGCGGAGACCGAATCCCCCTCTCGCCCGGCTGCGCTTGCTTATTCTGTGGCGTAGCGGAACGCTCTGACGGGCTCTACACCACAAATCTAGCGGTTCCCGCCGGAAATTGTGGCGTAGCGATACGCTCTGATGGGCTATACGCCACAATTCTAGCGGTTCCCGCCTGAAATTGTGGCGTAGCGGAACAATATATCGGTATCCCGGATCCCTGGGATCGTTTGAAAAAGACAGGTGCGAGGCGTATAATAGCAGTCGCGGATATGCCGATGTACAAAGGAGTTTTATCCTTATGAGGATGAATGTCGGATCTGACAGGGTGATAAGAGCTCTGTTTGCCCCGACAGTTTTGTTGCTTATTAAGAACAGTGTTGGTAATGAAGGAGAGGCAGATCATGAAGGTATCAAAGAAACTGATAACGAAAAGCATCATAACCACCATGCTGACGCTTGGCATGATGTTCGCACTCGCGGCGTTTATACCGGGGAGTGTTCTGAGGGCGAATGCAGAAACAAACTATCCACTGTATATCGGCGGATATCAGTTTACATCCAGCCGCCTTGTTATTGACAGCAGCGTGGACAGTGCATTTTCGGGATCTGCCACCTATGATCCAGGTAGTAACACGCTGATGCTGAATAATTTTAATAATGGCGGGAAAGTTTCTGAGGAGGGCAATAAATGCTACGGTATGCGCTATCAGGGAAACGACGATCTGATGATCTGCATTGTTGGAAATAATACAATCACTACGGACACGATACCCTCTGTTGGACCGTCAAAATGGGGAATTATCAGCCAGTCTGATCAAGCGGATATTACTTTCCAAGGCACAACTATAGATGATTCGTTGTCTGTCTATTCCGGAGACAGTATACTTTCATCGGTGATAACTCAGAGTATCGGAATTGAGGCTGCAGGGAATATGTTGATAAACGACTGTTCCATAAATGCCATTGCCGGAAATGCCAATTCTTGGATTGGCGGAATAAAAATATTTGATAGTGGGCACCCGTTTGCGCATCTTAATCTTACAGTTGATCATGCCTGTGTGACAGCAAGGGGAGGAAATCTCCTTGGTGATGGAAGCGTTGCCGGTGATAGATTTACTGCAACTGTCGGAATTCACAGTAACTATTCGATCATTATCCAAAATGAAAGTATCGTTGTGGCATCGGCCGGCACAAAAAATAAGACTGACTCATCCAGTGATGGTATTAGCGCCTCGAATGAGATTCAGATCTCGAACAGTAAAGTAGATGCTGCTGCACAAGGGGGTATAGCAATCTACAATACTTTCAAAAATGAAGTCCCCGGCCTGGGATGGACTAATTTTTTAGGTACAGAGGGTGAAACGAGCATTCAGGTTAATCCCTCCGGTCAGACTCATTATACGTTCCAAAAGGTTCATTTTGCTCCCATCAATACAGTCACGGTCACCAATGGAACCTGCGTCGGCGGTGACGATCACGAATACGGAGAAACCGTGACCATCACGGCAAATGCCCCTGCAGCCGGGTATGTATTTGATCACTGGAGCACAAGCAGCGGTGTAACATTTGCCAATGCAAACAGCAGCACCACCACCTTTGCCATGCCCGCTGCGCCGGTATCCGTTACGGCAAACTATCGTGAACTGGACAGAGCAACTGTAGCACAGATTCCCACTGCTAAAACAGGTCTTACCGTAAACGGTTCTGCTCAGGCACTCATTAATGGTGGCTCGGCTACCGGAGGAACTTTGGTGTATGCTTTAGGCAACGCGGATTCAGCTACCGGTACATATAGCGAAACTATCCCGACAGAAATGAATGCCGGAACTTATTATGTCTGGTATAAGGTTGTTGGCGACAGCAACCACAATGATACGGAAGCAAAGATGCTCACAGTCCAGATCGCGGAGAAAAAGAATGAGAATGATGACCCGAACAAGCCTGATCCGGATAACCCGGACACTCCGGACCCCAAACCAGCTGCCATTCCGGTCACATCTATAAGTCTGAACATCACTGATGCTAGTGTCACACTGAAAAAGGGCGCTACGCTGACCCTTACAGCTGCGGTCCTTCCTGAGAACGCTTCGGATAAGAGCGTGGAATGGTCGGTTGTGGATCCTTCTGTGGCATCAGTCTCAGGCGGCACCGTAACAGCAAATGATAAAGGAAAAACCAAGGTGACAGTCACCACTAAAGATGGCGGTTTCACCGCTTCCTGCCAGATCCTTGTCGTCTCGGACGAGCTGCTCCCGGAAGTCGTGGAGAAGATCGAACCCGACAAGACGTATACGGACGAGGCCGACAAGCCTGTTGCACCCGCTCCCGAAGTTCCGGAACCCGTAAAGGTCAGCGATGAAGTGACCATCCCCCTGACCTACGGTGACG
>JAILRI010000157.1 GCA_024698555.1 Lachnospiraceae bacterium | reverse complement strand
TTAGGAAAACCATTTTTCTTTTTGCGGGATTTGCTAAATGTATTACGGAATGCCTCCTGTAAGTCCATTTGTTTATTAGCAAGTGCAAGGCTGTCTACTTCTTTAAGGTATGGATGAACAGCCTTATACTTTGCCGGTGTGACCATAGGAAACTTACCAGTAGCCTTGTAGCCTTCAATCTTATCTGAAAGCATGAGATTATAGACCTTACGACAACAGCCAAAGGTCTTAGCAAACATGACAGATTGTTTAGTTGTAGGATATGCTCTATACTTTATTGCTCTGTTTGCCATCTTTCTTACCTTGAGATTGAATGTATTGCCTAATAATATCTACCGTAGCACCGCCCGTGGTTAACAGACAGAAGCTCTGCGACCAGAACATCTCTTTCCAGAGAGATTTACGTATCTGAGGATATTCTTTTTTGATAAGTCTACTGCTTGCAGATTTATAAGCATTGATAAATTTGCTTATTTCTGTATTTGGCTGTCCTCGAAAGAGAATGTGTACGTGGTCAATATCATGATTCCATTCCTCTAACGTAATGTTATAGGTAGGAGCAATCTTCTCAAATATCTCTTTTAGACGATTTGAGATTTTGTCATTTATCACTCTATTGCGATACTTCACACACATGATGAGGTGATAATGTAACATGAATACCGAATGGTTATTGTTGTCTAATTTCATAGAAATTTAGCCTTTGTAAAACTTACGACTGATTTATAATTTGATTATAATACTACAAGAAACAAAAGTCAATAAACGCCGTGTTTATCGCAATTCATCCAACCACCTATAGAGGTGGGGGATTTCTTGCTCACGGCGTGTTAAAGTAATACTGCCACCCACAACGAAATACAGATATAGATTTTTCACAAAAATAACCTGCCTGAGTTTGTGAGGCAGGTTATTTTTTTCCCTTCAGATTACGGAGTCCGAGATTCCCTCTTTTTCCAGTTCTTCCCGCATCCGTTTTTTCCCGTTTGCAAGCAGGTTATCGACCCTTTTTGCGCTGATCTTCAGTACTTTTGCTGCATCGGCGTAACTTAGACCGTCCAGATAGACGAGGTAGAGTACTTCTCTAAGTTTTGGATCCATCCGGTCAAGACAGCGGTATAAGATCGTCCTTTTTTCCCTGGCATCGCTCTGCCGCTCCGTTGACTCTTCGGAAGGCACCTCCGCTTCGATCCCTTCAAGGCTGAATGCTTCATGCCGCTTTGCGTGCTTCCTTAAGTTGAGCGCAAGATTACGCCCGGTCTTGAACAGATAGGCCTTAAAGCTTCCGCTCCCGCCCTCGATCCTTGGTCTCTTCTGCAGGATCTTTGCAAAAGCTTCCACCATCATATCTTCGGCATCCTGATAGTCTCCAAGTATCCCATACATGTACCACTGCAGGCTGTCGTCATACCGGCGTATCAGTTCATCGAAGGCTGCCACATCTCCCGACCGGAAACGTATATACAATTCATTATCCGCTGTCATCTGCGTGATCCCCATGATCTGATTATACGACAGATTCCGCCTGTGAACAAATTCACAGGTTGACATTCACGGTCAAAAGTATGAAAAATATATATAGTCGCAGAATGTATGACGCGATTTTTAAGGTATAAAAAAACGGATCTGGAGGATTGTAATGGATATTCAGTATTTGTTATGGCTTCAGGAGCTCAGAAATGCTACAGGTGGTATATTTGATGAGTTTTTGAATGCAGTTTCAAAGGTTGCGGTGGATCTCATGCCGTTTTTCCCTTTTTTCGTTTTCTGGTGTGTGGACAGGAAATGGGGGTATCGCTTTTTGCTGACAGTCGGGATAGGCGATCTGATAAACGGGATTATCAAACTTACGGTGTGTGCCTACAGACCCTGGATACGCTCCGATCTGATAGAGCCGGCCGGTGATTCCAAGGTTGCCGCAACGGGTTATTCTTTTCCGAGCGGACATACGACTAAGGCGACGGCTATTTACGGAACGTGCTTTGCATGGCAGAGGGAAAAGAAGAAATGGCTGGCGGTGATATGCGGCATAATGATCGCCCTGACCGGTTTTTCGCGAAACTACCTGGGCGTCCATACCCCGCAGGATGTAGTCGTTGGATTTTTGGTGACTTTGGTGATCATACTTCTTGTTGGCTATTCCGGGAAAAAGATAAACGGCGACGAAGGGAAACTGGATATCCTGTCGCTCATCGGACTCCTTACGGTTATCGGTTCGCTTATATATATCATGTTAAAGCCATATCCCATGGATTATGTGGACGGTGTTCTTCTCGTGGATCCGGTGAAGATGATGAATGACACCTTTAAATCTTGCGGCGAATTTGCCGGATTTCTGGCCGGAAGCTATGTTGAGCGTCATTATATCCGCTATGAGATCCCCGAAGGAGCAAAGAATCTTCCGGTTCTTGGTTTCATAGGGTTTTTGATCGTTTTTGCCTGGAAGGAATATTTTGCGGCCGCTACTATCGTTGCGGCTTTTGGCGGGCACTGGGGGAATTTCATCGCCCGTTTTATCATGTGGTTTTTCGCTGTGGCTGTATGGCCCGTCGTAATAAAAAGGTATACGAGAGGATAGGGTATCGAAAGTGTGCCAAAAGGGACGGTTCTTTTTGGCACACAGGTGAATCCATATGCCAAAAGGGACGGTTCTTTTTGAGGATATTGTAGGCGGAAAATACCCGAAGCATTATAAAAGGGGAGAATACCCTGAGGCTGTATGCAGAAGCAATCCGGAGGGTGGTGATCATCTTATGGAACCAATAAGCGGTGACAGTCTTTGGAAAATCAAAGCAGTAGGATTAAGATGCAGATACTGTGGTTTGACCAAAACAGACGTTTTTATTGGCTCAATTCAAATCTGGTAATTCGAAATCTGACAATTGATACCTTGCTTCGTAGAAGCGAAGTTCCACAAAATTGTCATATAAGGTATATTTTTTTCTTAAAAAGGGATAACAGGGTGCCAGCTCGATGAGATGTTGAAACGCTGGCTCAAGGTCGCTATCCGCATGAAAAAGGGCATCCTCTGGATGCCCTTTTTCATGCGGATAACAGGACTTGAACCTGCACGGTCTCCCACCAGAACCTAAATCTGGCGCGTCTGCCAATTCCGCCATATCCGCTCGGTTTTCTCGTAAACCGATACGCATGATATCATATGCCCTAATTGTTGTCAAACAAGCACTGGCCTGTACATTATTAACGCATGCTAATGTCTCGCCAAGTCTGTTCTTTGTGCCCGGTTCGGCTCTTCTTTTTTAGACGACAGCGGAGGGACTCGAACCCTCGCAGCCTTTCAGCTGAACTCTGATTAGCAATCAGGTACCTTACCATCTCGGTCACACTGCCATGATATCCACGGCCGGATTTAAACCGACATCTTTTCTTTAGGGGAGAAATGTTCTGTTCTCTTAAACTACGCGGATCTAAATCATGTCCGATACTCCGTACCCGACTTGAACGGGTAATGTGCGGGTAGAAGCCGCATGGTTTTTCCATTAGCCTAACGGAGCATGTATAACGATTCTTAAATACACATCTTACCTTCGTTATACTAGTGCGAACGAGCCGATTTGAACGGCTGACCTTCCGCGTATCAGACGGACGTTCTTCCAGCTGAACTACGTTCGCATGTGCTGGGATAACGGGAATCTAACCCATATTACAGGAGCCAAAAGCCTGTGTGCTGCCGTTGCACTATACCCCATTTTTTTACTGGCACAGAAAGAGTCGAACTATCATTGCCGGAGCCAGAACCCGGTGTTCTGCCATTAAACTATGTGCCAAAGGATTACGATATTCCCGACACGAGTCGAACGTGCAATAATTGGGTCGTAACCAACCGGTTTCTCCATTAGCCTACGGGAATATACGCCGTGTGTAGGAGTCGAACCTACCCTCCGGTCAAAGAGCCATCGGTTTTCAGGACCGCGCCGTTTCCGATCCGGCAACACGGCAGATATAAAGGTGGCGGTATTGTGTCTGATACAATACCGCCACCTTTACGTATATACTTAGGTGTTATTCATGTATCAGATATTTATGCACTAATCTTACTTGGAGATCCTGTCTGCAATTGAGCTTGCCACAAAGGAATCAGGCTTGATCTCGCACTCGAATCCCTGCGATTTTATCCAACCGACGATCGCGGGTATCAGTTCCTTGGTCTTTCCGTCCGGAGATTTACCTGCATCCACATGGATCGTAAATGTTGTCTTAGTGTACAATTCTTCGTACACTTTTTCACTTTCCAGAATCTCTAAAAGCTTA
>JAILRI010000113.1 GCA_024698555.1 Lachnospiraceae bacterium | reverse complement strand
TATCGAGGTTTGATTATCATGTCTTGAGAAAACTGGCCTGGCCGGCGTACGGCGTCTCCTGTGCTTTCATCCTTGCGGTCCTGACTCCGCTCGGAATGACAAAGAACGGAGCCAGAAGATGGCTCAATATCTTCGGCCTTTCGCTTCAGCCGGCGGAGATATGCAAGCTCGGAATGATAGTGTTTTTTGCAGCGTTCATCTGCTCAAATGTCAAGAGGATATCGTCTCTTAAGGGCTTTATGCAGACGATGTTCCTGACCGTGCTGCCTTGTCTTCTGGTCTACGGAGTTACCGATAATCTCAGTACGGCGATAATAATATTCTGCATAGTTTACATAATGTTATTCATAGCTTCGGAGAAGAGCTTCATATATGTACTGGGAGCGGTAGCCGTGATCGCACTTGCCGTTCTGATGGTGTATGTCGTTGAAAACAACATAATACCCGCGGATATGTCATTCCGTCTGAGCAGGATCAAGGCTTGGAGAAATCCCGAGGCTTATGCCTCATCCACAAGCTACCAGACGCTTCAGGCGCTTTACTCCATAGGCTCAGGAGGATTCCTGGGCAAGGGTCTGGGACAGAGTACCCAGAAGCTCGGCTATATACCCGAGGCGCAGAACGATATGATCTTTTCGATAATATGCGAAGAACTCGGAATGTTCGGAGCGCTCGCGGTCATGCTCCTTTTCATACTTCTGATCTGGCATTTCCTTATGATAGCCAATAATGCTCCCGATCTTTTCGGATCGCTCCTGGTCACGGGAGTAATGACGCATTTTGCCGTTCAGGTCGTTTTGAATATTGCGGTGGTTACCAACTCACTTCCAAATACAGGCATAACTCTGCCCTTTATTTCCTACGGAGGTAGTTCGACGCTGTTTCTGCTCGCCGAGGTGGGCATAGTATTGAGCGTGTCGAGAAGCATCAAGGTTGAATAGTTTTTTAAAGAAAAGAAAGATACTGATCTTCACCGCAATTTTTTTGTTCGCTTTGCTGCTTGCCGCGCTTTTTCTGTTTTTCATCACCTATTTTAAGGTGGACAGCGTAAAGGTAAAGGGCAACACCAGATATACAAATGAACAGATAGAAGATCTGGTCATGACGGGACCCTTGGGGGATAATTCCGTCTGGCTCTACCTGAAATATCATGACCGGCCGGTGACCGATATACCTTTCATCGAAAAGATGGATGTAAATATCGTCAGTCCCACGGCGGTCGAGATAAACGTTTATGAGAAGGCCATTGCCGGATATGTTAAGTACCTCGGCGGTTTCATGTATTTTGACAGGGACGGGATAATAGTAGAAAGTTCGGCGGCGCCGATAGACAAGGTGCCCTGCGTTACCGGTCTGGAATTTGACGAATGCGTAAAATACGAGCCTTTGCCCGTTAAGGACAAGTCGGTCTTTTCCGACATCCTCTCTCTTGCACAGCTGTTTGAAAAATACGGGATTCAGGCCGACAGGATATACTTTGCGCCGAACCGCGACATAACCCTGTACTTCGGGGATGCAAGGGTCATGGTGGGCTCCATGGATAACATTGACGAGAAGATGATGGAACTGAAGGAGATAGTACCCAGGCTCGAGGGCTTAAAGGGTGTACTTCATCTGGAGGATTATAAGGGAGACGAAACCCTCATCACTTTCGAAAAAGAATGAAAACATGCGTTATGAATACTATATTTTGTTATTGTCAAGGAGTAATTGACTAATTACGGATTTGAGTATAGAATGTATAAGGTTTATTTTTTTAAGGAGGAGTAGCAGTGTTTGAAATCAGATCAGATGAATCAGAATATGCCTGCAAGATTCTGGTTATTGGGGTAGGAGGAGCAGGCAACAACGCCGTTAACAGAATGATCGACGAGCAGATCGGCGGCGTTGACCTTATCGGAATGAATACCGATAAGCAGGCTTTGGAGAAATGTAAGGCACAAAGCCTCCTGCAGATAGGCGAAAAGCTGACCAAGGGACTCGGAGCCGGAGCTCATCCCGAGATAGGTGAGAAGGCTGCCGAGGAAAGTATAGATGATATCACTAACGTGATGCGCGGCTACGATATGGCTGTCATCACCTGCGGAATGGGAGGCGGTACCGGAACGGGAGCTGCCCCGGTCATTGCAAAGGCCGCAAAGGATATGGGTATCCTCACTCTGGCTGTTGTTACCAAGCCCTTTTCTTTCGAGGGAAGCACCAGGATGAAGAATGCTCTTGCCGGCATACAGAAGCTTCAGTCGGCAGTTGATACCCTGATCGTCATTCCCAATGA
>JAILRI010000063.1 GCA_024698555.1 Lachnospiraceae bacterium | reverse complement strand
TTGGGCTCTTCCAATTATTTAGCAAATTAACCTTTTCAGGTGCTATATCCACTGCTGTTACTTGATTATGTTGTGCTAAAAGTATCGCAAGGCTCAAACCAACATAACCAGTACCTGCTACTGCAATCCTCATACTATCTTTCTCCTCATAGTATAATCAATTATATCTCTTCTTTTGTTGTATTCTCTAATACTGCAAATATTGTTCTTACCATAGTCAATATTTCTCCACAAAAACTAAATCTATTTAATGATTCAAGATTCCATTTCATTTTTGATGGTAATACTCGCTCAACATACACTTTATCAGTATCATAAGTTTCTGAAAGATATTGATCTTCGTCCTTATATCTGATACTCGCCTCACTCGTTATCCCAGCCGGCATCAACAACGTGGCATTATATTCCGGTTTATACCTTTCCACATATTTAACCGCTTCAGGTCGCGTCCCCACAAAGCTCATATCCCCAGCTATTACATCTATGAGCTGAGGGAGTTCATCAAGTCGGCATCCCCGAAGTTTTTCTCCAATTCGAGTAATCCGGGTATCATTTTTTACTGTTACTGTAGTTCCAATCTTATCCGCGTTAGAAACCATTGTCCGAAATTTATGTATTCTAAACCGCTTACCGTATGTTGTCACCCTCTCCTGCCTGTAGAAAACCGGTCCCGGGCTGTCAAGTTTGATCATTATAGCTATTATACCCATCGGAACAGCTAGAATGATGAGGAGTATAATGCCAACTACCAAATCAAATATACGTTTTAGAACAAGTTGACCACGTTTTTTGTTCAGAATCTCCCAATACGGGCGAACCTCTGGAATTCGCATAAACTCTGGAAGATCTTCCCATTTTCGAAGCATGTTAATTCCTCTATCCCAATAAAACCCTTTTTAATGTCCTACAAACATAATCCACATCATCGTCACTAAGTAATGTATGTAAAGGAAGTGAGATCAGATTGCGGTAATAATGGTAGGCGCTCGGATAGGCCGAACAGTCCCTACCGTAAGCTGTCATCATTGGAAGTGGCTTATAATGAACATTTACAGAAACTCCCTGTTCTGCCATTCCGGTAATAATCTTGTTACGACGATCTTCTCCGATGTCCGAAATACGAATCAGATATAGATGATTGGAGCTGTCCATACACTCTGTATGGTGAACTAGATGCGATATACCTAATTCATCACAGACCTCGTCATATTTCTTGATTATAGCGGAACGCCTTTCAAGAAGCCCTTTATATCTATCCAGCTGCCTAAGTCCGATAGCTGCCATGATATCAGTCATATTGCATTTGTACCATGGACCTACTATATCGTATTCCCATGCTCCTATCTGTGCTTTTGCAAATGCATCCTTATCCTGACCGTGCAACGACAGAAGCTGGTACATTTTGTATATTTCTGAATCTTCAACTCCTTCTATATGCTTCCACGTACTCGCTCCGCCCTCAGCTGTAGTAAAGTTTTTCACGGCATGGAAGCTGAAATCTGTAAAATCTGCGATAGCCCCACAGTATTTTCTTTCACCTTCTATCATCCGGCTAGCGCCAAGACTATGGGCGCTGTCAGCCACAACTGCCACCCTGCCGATAGCCTTTTGGATCCTGCTGCCTAAATCAAATAAAGAATTACTGTGATCCTCAAGAGGCTTAAACAGGCTTTTCTTTCTGTTGACTATTTTGAAAATCCTGTCATAATCACAAACTATACCGCCAAGATCAACAGTTACTATAGCCTTGGTCTTCTCAGTGATCGCATCTTCCAAAACATCATAGTCCATCTCGGGCATATGAGTAACAGGATCTCCGTCCTTCTGAATATCTACAAACTTTACTGTAGCTCCGCAATGGATAGCTGCGCTTGCTGTTGCAGTATATGTGTATGCCGGAACGATCACCTCATCTCCCGGACCAACACCAAGAATTCTCAGGTTCAATTCTTCAGCGGCAGTTGCAGAATTGAGACATACAACCCTATTACTGTACTTCTTTATGTTCTCTTCAGTTTCACAATTAATATCAGTTCTGCCGGTCTCAATATACGCAGCCAGACGACGTTCTAGCAATTTAGTCCTTGGTCCAGTTGTTATCCAACCGCTTCCCAGCGCCGAGCGTACTTCATTAATCTCAAGTTCAGAAATGTCCGGAGGGCTGAAGCTTATAGTTCTTTTGCAATTTATTTTATTATCCCCTTGGTAGTGCTCATCGCTTTGACAATTTACACACCTTCGTACAATCTCAATAACCCTGTCCTGCTGCTCTGACGTCATTTTATTATCACTGGGCAGGCAAAGTCCTCTTTCAAAAATATCCTCGCCTACACTAACGCCGTCACCTTTGATAAATGGATGGTCCTTGTATATCGGCTGCATGTGCATTGGCTTCCAGATAGGTCTTCCCTCCGCGCCAAAAGCTTTCAACACATCCAGTATCTCGCTCGGACAGGTTTTCCCGTGTTCGGTAGTATATGAAGCCACCCTGTCAGTTCTGGTTTGATGACACATGGCATCTTTATTCACAGTCAGACAGGTGAACCAGTAATTCGGTCTGGCCGAAGCGGGTATCGGATTCAGTGCAAAGGGACACCCCTCAAAGCCTTTCTGATAGCGTTCATAGATCGCTTTTTTCTGTTCGATGTGTTCATCAAGGTAAGACATTTGTCCCCGGATCACTCCGGCAATGATATTGGACATTCTATAGTTATAGCCCAGCTCCTCGTGCTGATACCAGGGCGCGTCCTCTTTGGACTGTGTAGACCACTTTCTGACCTTTTCGGCGTCCTCGCAGGAATCGGTAAGGAATACGCCGCCGCTGCTTCCGGTGATGATCTTGTTTCCGTTGAAGGATAATATGCTGAAATCACCGAAGCCTCCGGTCTGCTTTCCGTCAAATGTAGCTCCGAAGCTTTCTGCCGAATCCTCAACAATAAGCGCTCCATGTCTGTCAGCGATCTTCCTGATCCTGTCCAGCTTTCCAGGAATCCCGAACAGATGCGCGATAACTATCAGCTTCACATCAGGGTACATCTCGAAAGCTGTTTCCAACAGATCGGGATCCATATTCCAGGTTTCATATTCAGAGTCAATCAGGACTGCCTCTCCGCACTCATACGCCACAGGATTGATGGTGGCGTCAAAGGTGAGATCGCTGCAGAACACCTTTTTCCCTTCCAGTGTGCCGTGACCTATCTTTGCTCTCCCGTAGAGCTTTTCCCCCGCCAGCCGGATCGCCATATGGAGCGCGGTCGTACCTGAACTGAGGGCTACTGCGTATTTTCTCCCGGTCATCCGGGCGCAGGCTGCTTCTACATACTCCACATTATCCCCGGCCGTAGTCACCTGGTTCAGCCTTAGGGCTTCCTCTACCCACTTCAGCTCATCTCCGTGCATCGTGGGCGATGAGAGCCATACAGTTGATTCAAAGGGCTCTATACCCTTAAATCTTTCATCCTTTACAAAATCGTTTGCCACTATCAGCTTATCCTCTTTTCCAGACTTTCCAAAGTTTCCTTAACTACTTTTATTTTATCAAATCTCTCAGCCATATGCTGCCTGCCTGCCATGCCCATGCTTCGGCGCATTTCATAGTCAAGGCTCAACATATGTTGCATCGCTTCATACAGACTGTCGGCATCTTTCGGCTTACAGATCAGTCCGGTTTTTCCGTCTGCCACTGCTTCCCTGCAGCCGGGAATATCGGTGGTAATGACCGGTCTGCCGCTGGCCGCGCACTCAAGGTTCGTATTGGCCATTCCTTCATGCCAGGAAGGCAGTATGAAGCAATGCGCCTGCCCGATAAACGGTCTTACATCCGGCTGATATCCATAATACTCTGCCAGACCATCTTCTGCATAACTATTTACACGATCCTCATAGTCCTCTTCATATCTGCCCAGAAGCATCAACAGACAGTCGTACCTATCGCTCTTAAGCCTTTCCATCGCGCTGAACAGCTCGTCCGCTCCCT
>JAILRI010000018.1 GCA_024698555.1 Lachnospiraceae bacterium | reverse complement strand
AGAAAGTGGAATATGAGGTATATACAGAGGATTCCGGAATGGATATCCCCGAGAATACCGAATATGTTGTCAGTGTAAAGATTGTTGGAAATATGCCTTAAGGAGACTGTATTTATGAATTCTGTTTCAAAAACGAGGTGAGGGTTCAGAATAGTAACTATTCAGACCCGCCCGGATCAACGTCTGTCTGCAGCTTTTTGCCTGCAGGCAGACGTTTTTTCAAAATGAATTGTCTCAAAAAGTGATCGATGTACAGGGAAAAAGATTTTTGGGTTTTTATTTCCACGGTCTTTCTTTATCGATCCAGCCGTTATTCTTCCAATATTTGTAATCCGTATACTCGGGATTGGCTTTTCCGAGTCCTGTTTGCAGCATTCTTACGGCATAGAACTTTGATTTGGTTCCAAGGCCTGTCCGGGCTGGCCTTGTGAAATCAATCCGTTTTATCCTTTCGGCTGCATTAACCAGCTTTGATGTTATCCGGCTTCTCTTTTCCTCAGGGATCTTGTCCCACCGGATTTCACTCATAAGTTTAAAACTAAGCGACTTGATACTGCTGATCCCCCACCAGGAAAGACTGTCTTTGATATCCTTTGATGCTGATCTTCCTCCTGCGCCAAGACACTGAGTAATTATAACCGCACGTTTGCCAAACATTTCCTTTGCAGGTCTGTGAGGCATCCAACGATACCCAAAGTGATCGAGCATCGATTTCATGGCCCCCGTTGCATGGAACACATATGCAGGCGAGGTAAAGACAAGAAGATCCGCCTCAAATATAGCCTTTTCGATTTTTTGGGTATATTCGGCATCCTTGCACTTATGTTCATCACCTCTGAAACAAACTGTGCACCCTGCACAGAAATTGGGGCAGTCCCTGGGCAGATAAAACTCGGTGATCTCAGCCTCGTTTTTCAATCTATCCAGGAATATCTCCTTGAGTTTATAGGTTACTCCATGTTTCTCGGTTCCGTTAATGACTGTTATCTTCATCAGAAATTCCTCCCGTATAGTTTATCGAATTGTCTAATATGTTCTTCCAACAGCTTAAGTGCTTCCGGCTCTCTTTCCGGTTCTCTGTCGCAAACCGTAAGAAGCATGTATATCGGTGCATAAAAATGAAGCGTCATTATCGGAACATTATCCGATGCAAGAAGCCCTTGTGCGACGATCAGACCTAGAAGCATTCCCTGATATGTGAGCGGCATATCGAAATACTGCCCGGTGTACACTTTGGCAAGTTCTTTATCCTTAAACTGTTCAAGTGTAAGCATCTTTCTGAATCGTCTGGTATAACTGTCGTGAAGATAATACGAAAATAGATCGATCCCCAACCTGACAAGGTGGTCTTCATCCATGTTTTTATATATTTCAGCATCGGCAGCAGGATCGGTACCGTTTATGCTCAGAGCCTGTGCCTGGTGCTCAAATCTGTGATTCATTTCATCGATTATCGCATCAAATATAGCCTGCTTGCTTTTGTAATGCTTATACAGTGACGGCGCTTTTATTCCGACTTTTTCAGCTATATCGGTGACAAAAACATTGGCGAATCCTTTTTCCGAAAAAAGGGTCAACGCTTCATCGAGGATCCTTTGTTTGGTATCCATAGAATCTCCTTTTTATCAAGCTAATTCAAATTAGCTAAATGATAAGCTAATTTGAATTAGCTGTCAAGTACTTTTTTTAAAAAATCACTTTTTCAGTTGTGATTGAAAAGAATATGCATTTGGTGTATCATATGCGTAGTACATCGGGCAAAGCACAAAGTCTGAGATCGAATATGCCAGGGAACACGGCAAAACTGTTGAGTACCTGGAAAGCCAACATGACATTTGAAAAGAAATGCGGGAAAATGAAAATATGATCAAAAGGATTTATCATTAGATGACTGAGGACAGATCAAGCAGAAAATCCGGAATAGTTTTCAAGACGGAGTTAAATAATTATGGAAGAGATCAGACAGGACAGAAGAAATGCGGTTGCAAGTGCTTTCCGCGAAGAAATAGGGCATGCTTTTGAGCCGGGAGCCAAAGTGATGTCGGCGGACAGGGAACTCCGATACAGCCTGGAACTGCAGAGAGACCACATCGCCAGAAGAGGCATTCGCTATACAGACGAAATGGATCCCGGGAAAAAGCCTACGCGTGGCCTGCACAATGTCCGTTCCTGGAAGGACGGGCACTACGAGACATCGTGGTCCGTCGGATATATCAAACACACCAGGACAGCTGAGCGCGATGGCCTGAAAAAGTATAAAAAGACTGAGTCGCAATTGATCTATGAAACGGTCGTTGATGTAAGTGACGGAGAAGATGTCAGCGAGGATACTTACTGCTGTCCGAACTGCGGAGCGGTATCCTCGATCCGTGAGCTTCAGGAGGGATGCAGTCATTGTGGCACATCTTTTCAGATGTCAGAGCTGTATCCGAAAGTAAGCAACTTTTTTTTGGTTCACGACCCGGCAGTAAACACGGATCCGCTCTGGAAGACAGTAACTAAGTGCGGGCTCCGTTCTTTACCGGTGACGCTCCTTCTGTTTTCGCCGATGATCTGGCTGGACAATAATTTCAGTTTGTTAAAAGGATCTAATTTTGCTGATCACATTGTGGTTCCTTCACCGGCTAACATAATTGCTTATATCTTTGCCATGATCATCTTAAGTCCGGTCGTCGGATATTTTGTATGGATGTTATCGCTCTTTTTCGCAGCTTTCCGTGCGATCGGGAAGGAGACGCCGGCAGCGCTCTCCGTAGGCAGTTCCAGAAAAAGATTCGCTGCAAAAATGTCAACGATCAGCCCGGAATACACCTTCGAAAAGTTCTCCGCGAGGATCACATCGCTTTTTAAGATCGCGATATTCTCCGACAACCGGGAAAGCCTGCCTTTCTATGCAGCCGGTGATCTCTCAGAGAATTTCGATAATGTGGTCGATTGTACTTATCGCGGGTGGATGTCCTGTAAGAAGATCAAAGAGCAGAACAATATCGTCTATGTCACGGGAGATGTGTTTGTCGATGCTACCCGAGACATGGGCGACCGGCTTAAAGTGAAAAGCGAGGTGTATCAGATCACGGCGGGGAGAAGGACGGATGCCCCGTTTACGACTGATTTCTCTATTTCGAAGATCCAGTGCCCATCCTGCGGAGCCAGTTTTAATTCATTTAAATCCGGGAAATGCCCGTATTGCGGCGCAGAATGCGAACCGGCAGCGGATGACTGGATGATATATGACATCCGTGATGTCGGAAAGAAGTATATGATCAAAAAAATTCTCTGGGGACTTCTGATAGTTGTACTTCTCGCCGCAGCGGTATTCACGACATTTGAAGGGGTGAAACAAAAATGAGGCTGTTGCCAGAGGAATTCGTGCTTGAAGATATCAGGAAGAAGAAAGCGGCACTTTCCAAGACTAAATATGTATGTGCGTTTGGATACTGCATGTCTGACAAGGATAAGGATTTTGATGCTGCACTGAGAGCTGCGGATGAAGCAATGTATTCGGATAAATCAGCGATCAGGAAAGAGATCCTTGCGGCTGGCGGAAAGCTTCACAGAAGGGCCGGAGACAGATAGGCGGTACAATTACCGGACGGAACGGTCATTTTTCCGGAATGTTCCCGTAAGCAGCAATAGCCTCATCCACTGTCATTTTTCCGTTGCCGACAGCATAGATAGCGGCCCTGAATTGTTTGACCGCCGGATCCAAAAGGCCGGTCTCTTTGTCGCTGAAACTTCTGTCGGCCGGAATATCTGAAAGTGCCGAATAAAGCTCGTCAGTCGAAAAATCATCCACAGGCGTGATAAGACGCTTTAATCCGGCCATGTTACCAAGCTCTTTCCTGCTGATCAGAAATCTCATGAATTCATTGGCCATGTCTATATTCTTACTATTGCTGTTAACGGAAAAACAGATGCTGATCGAATTGATAAAATACCTGCCGTCATCACCTGCAGGCGCGGTAAAAAACCTGTATTTAAACGGATGCGCGGAAAAGGCTTCAGACTTGCTCTCCCTCTTGGCAGTTCCCGATACCACATCACCCGTAGCCAGCATCATCGGCACATCGCCCTCAAAAAACCGCATGATCACCGAGTCATATTTGTCTGTTATTTCCTCCTGACATTTTGCAAGATCTATGTAGCCGGAGCTTACAAATTCATAAAGCCTTTCAAGCGCAGGACGCATCAGTTCTCCCGATGACGGCTCGAAATTATTGAGAGCGTCAAGCTTATCGCTGTGCTTCATGACATTATACGCAAACATCGGATAGACAAAGCAATTAAACAGTCCTGATCCGCTGAACCTGTCCGTTCCCATCACGGGAGATCCATACCCCGCGTTTTTCAGCTTGGCGCAGACTTCCATAAGCTCATCGAAATCAGTCGGAACCTTTAATCCTTCTTTTTCAAAGATATCCATGTTGACCATCATTCCGTAAGAGGTTGTAAAAATAGGGAGCATGACAACATCACCCGAACCCGTAGTCCTTATCAGCGAATCTCTGATGCAGGAATAATCGATACCGACAGAGGGATCGGACAAAACCTCGCAGGCTTCAAACATATTATCATATTGTTTGTTACCGATCATCCAGCTGCCGGTCGTAAAGATATCCGGCGGCTCGTTGTTTACCAGAGCGCTGGAGATAACATTGTTGTAATCATCCAGTGTCACATACTGCAGATTTGCGTTGGGATAATATTCGTAAAAGCGCTCAAATTCTGCTTCAAGCGACTCAAAGTTGCTGTAATTGCCCGCAACTGTTAAAGAAAACTCGGTATTTTTGTCATACTTCGGGACAAAAGGAACTTCCTCGTTCTTTTGGCTACAGCCCTGCAAAAGAAGCATAACTGCCATGCTCAGAGATAATAATATTCTCAGGTTTTTTTCATAAGAATTACCTCATTTCCTATTAAGATTATCTTTTTTATCCGATCCGGACAGGTCATTCAGAGGTTCAAGATCTTTTGCAAGCTGCCTGTACCTGGAAATAAATTCACCAAGTTCTTTATCAAGAATTTCCGAATCATCGTTGTTTCCGGCTTCCTCAAGTCTTGCGGCGAATTCTCCCAAATCAAGTGCACCTATCGCGCGTGAAGAACTCTTAAGCCCATGAACCTTTACTGTTGTGTTTTTTATGTCTCTTGCTTCCCAGTATTTCTCGATCTCTTCCGCCTTCTTTGCCGCACTGCCCAGGTACGTCTCAAGCGCCATGATATAATCCTCGGCGTCGCCACAATAATCAAGGCCTGAGTCCAAATTCAGTTCCTTAAGACCATACAGAAAATCCGGAAGCTCATTATCGTCAGTATTATTGCGGGTGTCATCATTATCGTCATTATCATCATTATCGGATGCGATAGTCACCTTTTCCCCGGGAAGATACTGTAACAGCATCATCTCCAGCCGTTCGGCGTCGATCGGCTTGGTAAGATAGTCATCAAATCCGACATTTGTGTACATCTCGCGCATGCCTGAGATCGCATTGGCGGTAAGACAGATTACCGGGGTTTCCGTATTTGGAGTATTTTTAAGTTCCTTCATCTCCCGGAGAGTTTCTATACCATCTTTGTCCGGCATCATATGGTCCAGGAAGATAACATCATAATGCCTGTCGGTATAAAGCGAAATACCTTCATCACCGCTTTCCGCCGTATCGATATTGAGCCCGGTCCGCTTGAGCAGGTTTACAAACACTGTAAGATTAACCGGCATATCATCAACCACAAGCACTCTTGCATCATGCGCTGTAAATTTTGCATGGTAGCCGGTCCTCTCACTGACAGAATGTCTGAAGACCTCCTCGAAATCTCCTATGGGATCCCATTTAACGACTTTCTGTTCAAGTTCAAATGAAAAGACGGAGCCCTTACCATATTCACTGTGAACATCAAGATGACTGTCCATCATGTCAAGAAGCCGCTGGACAATAGTCATGCCGAGCCCTGTTCCTTCGATGTTCCTGTTCCTTTTTTCTTCAATACGTTCAAAAGCAATGAACAATCTGTCCAGGTCTTCCGGTTTTATGCCTATACCGGTGTCCGCAACACTGAATTCAAGGATGATCGAATCCGGCTTATCTTCAGGCTTACGAGCATGTGCCGAGAAGGTTATTTCTCCTTGTTTTGTATATTTTACAGCGTTTGAGAGAATATTGATAATGATCTGTTTGATCCTGATCTCATCTCCGTTAAGGATCATGGGAATATTTCTGTCAATGTTCAGGTTAAAAGCAAGACCTTTGTCTTCCGCTTTCTTTTGCACCATATTTACAAGATCATTAAGAAGGGAGGCAAAGCTGTAATCAACGTTTATTATTTCCATTTTGCCCGCTTCTATCTTGGAGAAATCCAGAATGCCGTTGATGATGCCGAGGAGCGTATTTCCCGCAGTTTTTATACTTTCTGAATACATTCTGATATTCTCGTCACCGGAATCCCGGAGTACCATCTCGTTTAAGCCCAGTATCGCATTCATTGGCGTACGGATGTCATGGGACATGGTGGAAAGAAAGTTAGATTTGGCCTCATTGGCCTGATTTGCCTGCTTCGCTGCCTCAGACAGCTTGCGGTTGTATGTCATCATGACAGTTGAATTAAATATAAGCAGAATTAAAAAGCCAAGGGCTGCGATACCGAGGAGCAGCCAGTCTATCGATCGGTTTCCCGCCAGATCGTTTGCGGGTATATAGGCAAGCATAAACCATGTCGTCATAGTCTCAAGAGGGGGGTAAGCTAAAAAACAGTCTTCTCCTTTATAATTCTCGATCGTCATGGTACCTGTTCCGCTCGCTATCTCTTTGATCACATGCTCATATTCTTCTGCCGTGGCTGCATTATATGATTTGTAATACTCAAAGAAATTACTGTTCTTAAAAGACGTGCCATGGACAACGTAATTACCTTCCCTGTCCA
>JAILRI010000009.1 GCA_024698555.1 Lachnospiraceae bacterium | reverse complement strand
TACCCGATCAGGCAGCGCAGGCTCAGAACTAGTACATCGATTCTTAAATAACTGGACCGAATGCTTGTCTGCTTATCCCGATAGCACACGCCTGAAAGCCTCGCCGTAGCCCGCTACGTCTGCGTTTTCAGGCATGTACTCTCGGGCAAGCATTCGGCGCATTAGTCCAGTTATTTCGCGATCGATGTACTAGTAGATATACCCCTTCGCCTTCAGCAGCTCCGCAGTCAGGACTGCTCCGCCTGCCGCGCCGCGCAGGGTGTTATGGGAAAGGCCCACGAACTTGTAGTCATAAACAGTATCTTCGCGCAATCTGCCCATGCATACGCCCATGCCGCGCTCGTAATCACGGTCGAGCTTCGTCTGGGGACGGTTGTCCTCCTCAAAATACTTGATAAACTGCTTCGGCGCGCTGGGAAGCTCCAGTTCCTGAGGAACGCCCTTGAAAGATGCCCATTTCTCAAGGATCTGCTCTTTGGTGGGTTTCTTCTTGAACTTAACAAATACCGCAGCCATATGTCCATTGGTAACAGGAACACGGATGCACTGAGTCGTAATGACCGGACCTTCTGCCTTTACGATCTTGCCGTCCTCGATGTGCCCCCAGATCCTTAACGGCTCCTGTTCGGATTTCTCCTCTTCACCGCCGATATAAGGGATCACGTTATCGATCATCTCCGGCCAGTCATTGAAATTCTTACCGGCGCCGGAAATAGCCTGATAAGTAGTCGCTACTACCACTTCGGGCTCAAACTCGCGCAGAGCGTGAAGCGCGGGCGTATAGCTCTGAATGGAGCAGTTGGGCTTTACCGCGATGAAGCCCTTCTTCGTGCCAAGTCTTTCCTTCTGGAACTTGATGACTTCAATATGCTCAGGATTCAGTTCCGGTACTACCATGGGCACGTCCGGAGTCCAGCGGTGTGCTGAGTTGTTGGAAACTACAGGGATCTCCGCCTTCGCGTAAGCTTCCTCGATAGCCCTGATCTCATCCTTGGTCATATCCACAGCGCTGAAGCAGAAGTCAACCTTTGCGGCTACATCAGCAACATCATTGACATTCATGACGATCATGTTCTTTACCGCTTCGGGCATGGGGGTGTCCATCTTCCAGCGTCCGCCTACAGCCTCTTCATATGTCTTTCCAGCGCTTCTGGGGCTGGCTGCCACTGCGCCCACCTCAAACCAGGGATGGTTCTCCAGCAGCTGTATAAACCTCTGTCCTACCATTCCCGTTGCGCCAAGTATTCCTGCTTTTAATTTTGCCATGATGTTCATTCCTTCCTTTCTTTTCAATCCTGTTTTTTCTTTTGCTCTGTGTCTCTGTCTCGCGTACAAATGTCCGTGCTGTGTGGTATGTTGGTTATGATACACCATTTATTTTTAAAATGCAAGCACTTTTTTAAAACCCAATACCTTTTTTTCTTCAAACCCTTATAACACACTTTCCAACACTGCCATAACTTTTTATATAAAAAACAAAACGCCGTAATAAGCCTTCTGCCTGACCACAGCGTTTCATTGTTTTTTTACAGTTGCTTCTTATACTCATCACTCCTGCGCCGTAAAAGGAAACTCACGCACAGGCTTACGACCGAAATAATGAGCGCCGCATAAAGGCGCGGCCGAAGGTAGGTTGCGTACTCATGAGGCTCCCATACTCCCTTGGCGTAGAGCCAGAAAGAGAGTACGATCCAGTAAATGCAAGCAGCGGCGGCGATCACCCACAGCGCAACCCTGCACTTAAACAGTGTCTTTACCCTTTTTGCGATATCTTCCTTATCCATATTCATCCCCCATTTTTCGATATTCGTCCAGAAGCCTGTACATCTCATCAAACGAAACGCACTGGTTGATATTCCTGCGCAATCCCGCCGAATGCGGAAAGCCTTGGGTATACCACCCTATGTGCTTGCGCAGTTCCCTTACTGCGGTAAATTCACCCTTATCGGCTTTCAACAGTTCGGCATGGCGGTGTATCATATCGAGAACCTCGCGAAATCCGGGTTTTGTCCCGGCACTATCCTCTATTTCTGCCTTCCATTCCATGCCGTCTGTTTCCGCGTCAGTCGCCTTATTCCCTATTTTTGCAATTTTCCGTAATTCAAGCTCTCCTTGTAGCACAAGACTGTCTTGTACCAAATATTCACTCGGTCCCGTACATCCATTTTGAGACTTGGCTGTGTTTCCTGATAATACACCGCAGTCAAATGGTTCCCCTTGTTTCTCCGCTGCAGGGAAAAATCGGCTCGGGACAAAAGACTTGTCCGGTGCTGAAGGATATATACTGTCCAAGCCGGGCAGCAAACTGCTTCCGATCCCCCCAAGACACGCCTTAACCCGAGCGAATATCCACGGCTTTCCCTGTGCCGCACGGGCGATCATGATCCCGTCGCAGCCTGTCTCATCAAACATCTGCAGCGCCTTAGCCGGTGAATCCACATCCCCGTTCCCTATCACTGGTATCGAGACCGCTTCCTTGACCGCCCGGATCACGCTCCAGTCCGCTTTCCCGCTGTAATACTGTTCTCTGGTCCTCGCGTGTACCGCAACTGCCGCTGCCCCTGCCTGTTCCAGCCTTTTGGCCACTTCCGGAGCGTTGACCGTATCGGCAGTGAATCCGCTTCTAATTTTCACCGTCACCGGCTGCCCATACCGCGATGCCGCCCTTACCGTCGCTTCTACCACGCGTCCCGCCAGTTCCGGGTCTTTCATGAGCGCCGAGCCCTCGCCGTTATTTACCACCTTGGGCACGGGACAACCCATATTGATATCTATATAGTCAAAACGAAAAGGAGCCAGCAACTCCACGGCCTCGGCCATGATCTCAGGCTCACTCCCGAAGAGCTGGACTCCTACAGGCCTCTCATAATCATCAGACTTAAGCAACGCGGCAGTATTTTTCGAATGATAATGCAAGCCCTTGGCGCTCACCATTTCGGTGCATACCACGTCTGCTCCCTGCTCCTTGCACAGATGCCGGAAAGCATAGTCCGTCACCCCCGCCATGGGTCCCAAGAAGAGCGGACCGGTCTCTAAATGTCCAATTTTCATAGTATTATTCACAAACGATTATATTAATTGCAACCCTTCAATGCCGCGAATTCAGCCAGTACCCGGCGCCGGCGCCCACCAGACCGCCGATTATGTGGGAAAACTGCGATACATTGTCATTGACAAACAAGCCCTCAAAAACCTGCTGCCCGAGGAATATCAAGGCTACCAGGATAAAGGTCAGCGGGATCTCTCCATTTTTAAAGCCGCTGAAGCTGGTAAGAAGGATAAACGCGAAGACCACGCCGCTTGCGCCGCATAACGCCACGTTCGGGAAGATAATGAAATTAAGAACTCCCGTAATTCCGGCTGTGATAACGATCACCCAGATCAGCTTCTTTGAGCCGTACTTTTCTTCCAGTACCGGACCTAAGAGCAGTATGTAGGACATGTTGCCGATATAGTGCTCCCATCCGGCGTGTCCCAGAGTATGTGTAAAGAAACGGATCCAGGTAAGCGGATCACGCAGAGTATGCCTGTAGGTCATAAACAGCAGGGTATTGCTGACCCCGCCGGTCACAAAGCCCAGTATCAGGGCGATCAGGCTTATGAAAGCGAATGCCAGGACTACCGGCGAATTGAGGGTAATGCTGATTTTTTTCTTTCTCATTTTCTCTCCTGCCCTTTGATAAAACTCTTCAGAGCTAAAACCCCTCAGAAGGACATTCTGTTAAGTCATTTTTTGCTCGGACGACAGGAGCAGCTTGCTGCTCCCGATGTGAGGAAAAGTCATGCGCGGTAAATCAGGAGTTTCTTCTGTATATCCCGACCAGCCCTTTCATAGTGAGTTTGCGGTCATATATGTCTATCATCGGCGTCGCGTCGGCAATGATCCTGCCCAGACCGCCGGTCGCAATTACCTTCATGGAAGCAATCCCCGCCTCCTCCTTCACCCTGCGGATGATGTATTCGGTCTGGCCAATGCAGCCATACAAGAGTCCCGCCTGCATACTGGAAATGGTATCATTCGCCAGGATGCTGTCCGGAAGGGCAAGCTCTATCTCAGGGAGCTTCGCCGTGTCGTTCCAAAGCGCGTTCGCGGCTATCCGGATCCCCGGACAGGTCAGTCCGTAACGGAAGGTTCCGTCTTCCTCCAGCAGGTCATAGGTGATCGCGGTACCGAAATCAATGACCATGGCCGGTCCGCCGTAAATATCATGCGCTGCTACCAGATCGACTATTCTGTCCGCTCCAACCTCCCTGGGGTTTGCAAGCTTGACTTTTATGCCGGTCTTGAGGCCGGGTCCCACCTGAAGGGGCTGCTTGCCCGTGATCCTGCTGACAGCCTCTGATAAGGCGTTGTTGATCTGGGGCACCACGCTGGAAATGATCGCATCCCCAAGCTCGCTGCCGCTTATGTTCTTTACGCCCATCAGATCTGATATCCATACAAAAAATTCGTCCGGCGTACGGGCGACCTGCGTGGTCAGGGAGTAGAAAACCTTCTCCTCGTCGCCGTCGTAGACGGCGAAATTGATGTTCGTGTTACCTACATCTATTGTTAAGATCATATATCTTCAATCTCCTCACCAAGTATAAACACCCTGTAATACAGCTCCAGCGCCTCGAAAAACTCCGCACGGGAATTCCGCAGCTGCTTCACCAGCAGACCGGCGCCTATGTCGTCATAAAGCAGGTCGCCTTCATCGCAGGCTGTTTCTATCTCGAGTTCTCCGTCTTCATTGTAGGAAAACGTGATAGTGCCGCCCACCTCTTCGGTGAACAGCACACACATGATCTTGAGCTCTTCTTTAACCTTCGTCGGAAGCTTCTCGAAGCGCTTGTCAAGATAATATTTTTGATTGTAGGAATTGCTTCCGCAAAGAACCATTGTATAACCTCTTTATTGTATCCGTCCGGCCCCCTGTCTCCCATCGGAAACCGGCAAACCTGTTCCATGCTGCAGGTCGAGAAACAAGTCCGGATAGTTGTAATTTAGGGAAACACTGATCAAGTGTTTCCCCGCGCGAAAATCGCGGGCACGAAGTGCCTTTCCTATGCGATTTTCTGCGAAACCCGCCGGAGGCTTCTAAGGAAATGATGATTTAATCATCGTTTCCTTAGTTAGATCACGTCACTCATGGAATACATCCCCGCAGGCTTGCCGGCAAGGTACAGGGCTGCAGTCACCGCACCCTTCGCAAATACGGCGCGTGAATAAGCGCTGTGCTTTATCTCAATGACTTCGTCCAGACCCGCAAATATGATTTCGTGGTCGCCTACGATGGAACCGCCTCTGACGGCCGAAATGCCAATCTCGTCCTTCGGGCGCTTCTCGCGGCGGGTAGAACGGTCATATACATATTCGTATCTGTTCCCCATCTCGCTGTTGATGGCATCCGCCAATAAAAGCGCGGTGCCCGAAGGCGCATCCAGTTTCCTGTTATGATGGCGCTCCACGATCTCGATATCGTAGCCCTCATCCGCCAGCACCCGGGCCGCGGCTTTCGCCAGCTTTGCAAGAGTGTTGATCCCCAGCGACATATTGGCAGAGCGCAGGATCGCTGTCTTCTTTGAAGCCGTCTCTATCGCTTCAAGCTGTTCTTTGGAATATCCCGTGGCGCACAGCATCGCAGCGATACCCTTCGAGGTGATATAAGGTAAAATGGAATCGAGCCCCTGCGGAGCCGAAAAGTCGATCAGCGCATCTGCTGCCACATCACATGC
>JAILRI010000193.1 GCA_024698555.1 Lachnospiraceae bacterium | reverse complement strand
TGTCGAGCTCTCCGAAGCACCCTTTTTCAACGCCGTAGCAGGTATGGTTTCAACCGTATCGTTTCTCGGTTCAAATATCAGTCCGTACTCAAGCGGGTTGGCATTGGGGTCGGGAGTAGGCGTAGCTGTAGGTACCGGTGTTGCTGTGGGAACCGGAGTCGGTGTGGGTGTCACGCCCGGAGCCGAAGTCGGTACATTGGTGATATCCGGCAGAGGCGTAGGCGTCAGTCCCATCTGCTCGGGTGTGAGCTCATGCTCTATGAGATAAGTAGCTACATAGCATACGGAGCCGTTGTAGATAACTCTGGTCCACTCGTCATTGTATCCTGTACGGAGCAGCTTGGTAGGCTCGCTTAAGGTAGCTATCTTTTCGGTATCCGTGGAGCAGCCCTTGCGAAGATTTACGTTGGACATGGTCTCAACATAATCCGAACGGTCATCAAATATATATCCGAAGGTCAGCTCGGGATCTTCAGCGGCAGTAGGTACGGGCTCCTGCGTAGGTGTCGGTGTCGGTGAAGGAGTAAGTGTAGGAGTGGGACTGGGCTGCACGGCCTCTATTTCACGTAAAACCTGCTGAGTGGCAACATAACAGATCTGTCCCTTGTATATTACTCTGGTCCACTCGGCATTGTAGCCGGTACGTTCCACCTTCTCGTCCTTTAACAGGTATGCGACCTTTTCCGCATTCGTTGAGCAGCCACTGCGAAGGTTAACACCCGCGGAGATTTCAACATAGTCGGCCCTGTCCTCAAACGTATACCCGTAAGTCATGGCGGGATCTTCCGTAGGATAAGGTGTCAGACTGTCCTTGATAGCCGAAGTGGGCAGGAGCTCCTGCGTGGGCACCGGAGATGGCGTAGCCGCTTCACCTAAGGCCCGGGTGGGCGACAAACCCTCTCCTTCAGACGTAGGAGTAGGCGTAGCTACAACTACGATCACGGTCGGAGCGGGATTTTCAACCGCCTCGGCAGTCATCTCCCCAAGCCTCATTACTGCGACCACGCTGACCATCATGAGTATCACTATACCCAGTAAAAAAGGCAGGATATTAAACAGTTTTTTGTTTTTCATCTTAAACTCATTCCTCTCTGTTCAGATATGCTTCCTGTTCGGGAGTAAGGGAATCTATTTGTTTACCCATGTATTCCAGCTTTCTCAGTGCAACCAGTCTGTCTACCTCCTTCGGAACGCTGATCAGCTTCGTGGTAAGCTCTTTTCCGTGCTCTACCAGATATTTAGCCGAAAGCGCCTGGATCGCGAAACTCATATCCATTATCTCGGCGGGATGTCCGTCTCCTGCCGCAAGGTTGACAAGCCTTCCTTCCGCCAGTATGTATATCCAGCGTCCGTTCTCAAGTTTGTAGCCCATGATATTGTTGCGCATCTGAGCGCTTTGGACTGCCATCTTCTTCAGACCGGCCACATCTACTTCCACATCAAAATGCCCGGCGTTGCAGCATATCGCTCCGTCCTTCATCATAGGAAAATGCTCTGTGGTCACCACACCTGCGCATCCGGTAACGGTAACAAAGAAATCACCGACTTTGGCCGCTTCCGCCATAGGCATTACCTCAAATCCGTCCATAACCGCTTCTATAGCCTTTATCGGATCGATCTCGGTAACCACCACTTTCGCGCCCAGACCCTTGGCGCGCATAGCCACGCCCTTGCCGCACCAGCCATAGCCGGCCACCACGACTGTCTTGCCGCATACGATCAGGTTGGTAGTACGGTTGATACCGTCCCATACCGACTGACCGGTTCCGTATCTGTTATCGAACAGATGCTTGCAGTCAGCGTCATTGACCAGGACCATGGGGAATTTCAGCTTTCCGGCCTTGTCCATTGCCTTCAGTCTGATGATACCGGTAGTCGTTTCTTCGCATCCTCCGATAACGTACTGGATCTTCTCGGGAAATCTGGTATGCAGCATATTGACCAGATCACCGCCGTCATCTATGATGATCTCGCAGTTATTTTCCAGCACATGCTCTATATGTGAATTGTATTCTTCTTCGGTCGCACCGTACCAGGCATGAACCTCCATGCCTGCTTCGGCGAGAGCCGCAGCCACGTCATCCTGTGTCGATAAAGGATTGCTGCCGGTAATAAACATCTGTGCTCCGCCTGCTTTAAGGACAGTGCATAAAAATGCCGTCTTGGCCTCCAGATGGATGGACAGAGCGATCTTGCGCCCTTCAAACGGTCTGGTACGCCCGAATTCTTCTTCAAGACCTCTGAGCAGATCGCAGTTCCTTCTGACCCACTCGATCTTACGCCTTCCGGATTCAGCAAGCTTTATATCCCTGATCTCACATCCCATGGTCTGTTACCTCCTTACTATCCCCGCGTATCTTTTCCCGATCTTATCCATTTCAAAATAGATCTTTTCTTCGTCAATGGTTTTCATCTCTTTCTTCTCCATTAAGATTTTACCATTTACTATCACAGTGTCAACCTCATTTCCGCTGCACGAATATACCAGCGCCGAAATAAGATTGTCAGCCGGAGTAAGCTGCGGTGAATGCAGATCAAGAATAGTCAGATCCGCCTTGAAGCCCTTTGCGATCTGCCCTAAGTCGCTCTCTCTGCCTAAAGCCTTCGCACCGTTTACGGTAGCCATCCTGATCACTTCCGACGCGGGAACGGTCTCGGCTTTTTTCAGCAGTCCCTTATGTATCATAGCCTCAAAAGCCATCTCCCTGAACAGGTTAAGGGTATTGTTGCTGGCAGCGCCGTCAGTGCCGATGCATACATTTATCTTTTTCTCAAGCATTCCGGGCACATCCGAAAAACCGTTCGCAAGCTTCATGTTGCTTACGGGATTGA
This sequence comes from Lachnospiraceae bacterium, assembly GCA_024698555.1. Classification (GTDB taxonomy): domain Bacteria; phylum Bacillota; class Clostridia; order Lachnospirales; family Lachnospiraceae; genus RUG11977. The sequence continues at coordinate 8,932 of JAILRI010000193.1, read as the reverse complement.
CCGCAACATTGACATGCTTTGAACTTAAGATATCGTAGTCACTGTCCGAAAGATATACACAATGGGCGGCGATGGCGCGTACATCGAATACTCCGGCTTTGTCGGCATATTCTATCGGCGTCAGCCCATATTTTTCCTTTATGGTTTTGATCTCATTTTCACCTTCGGCAAGATGAATATTGAGTCCGTAGCCCTTTTCCTTCGCGTATCCGGCAATATATGCCAGATACTCCGGCCCACAGGAATACGGCGCGTGAGGTCCGAGCATGGTCATCACCATATCCCCATCCCCAAATTTTTCCTCATCGTCAAGAGCTTCACGCAGTCTTCTTAAGCCCCCCTCGTCATCTTTTTTGTCTCCAACGAGACCGCGCGTTAAGTACACTCTCATACCGCTGTCGATCGCGCTTTTTGCGTTGACTCCGGGAGTCATGTGCATATCTACATAGGAAGTCGTACCGGTCCTGATCATCTCCAGATTGGCCAGCTGCGAACCGAAATAGCATTCCTCATCGGTCATGGCATCTTCGAGCGGAGAGATGGTATCGAACAGCCATTTGGTAAAAGGAACATCATCGGCGATATTGCGGAACATGGTCATATACGCGTGTGTATGGGCATTTATCAGTCCGGGGATCGCAAGACGGTGCGCGCCTTCTATCTCATATCCCGGCTGCTCAGGATAATCCTCATGATCAAAATATACCGCGTCTATACGGTCATCCTTTATATAGATATCCGCTTCCTTTATAACCGGTATGTCCTGCTCAAAAACGAGGGTACGGATGTTATTGATTTTAGTGATCATAGAGTTCTCCTTAAATGTTAACAGTTTGTTCACAACCAAGACATTGTTCTCTCATATTTGTGTTGTACTATAGTGACAGTAACAAAACAACTTCTTCATTTGCTATACAGATAATTTTTTTCATAAAACAAAGCCCGGTAGTTACCCTCCCCCTCTATCGGGCTTCTCCTCTGCCCTTTTGCAGGGGTTTTTGTTTTATTGGACCAAAACGGACAACTCATTTACGATCTCCTTCGCGGTATCATAATCAAATCTTTCCACTGCCTCTATTGCTTTCTCCACACGTATCCTGGCATCTCCGGTATGGGCCCTGCGCAGTATCTCAAGTCCCTCGCATATATAATCGTATTCAAATCTTTCCAGAGCAGTCAGAGTATAGGAAATGACCTGTGCCATTTCCCTGGCGTCGAGGGGCTCCTGCGCCGTCACGTAGTCCTTCGCGTCATTCCCGGATTCTGTAATCCGGTCGTACTCGTCAATCGCTCTTTTGATATCCCCGGCAATCTGACGCACGTTATTCTTGTACGAATTCACATGCTCATAAAAAAGAATGTTGGGAGTCGAACCTAAGGACTCCTCGATCATTTTGTCCGCGGCGGATTCCACCACTTCGGATTCATGATACATAAACTTGATACCGATGATCGAAAAGACCGTCTTAAGGCTGTGTACCGCAATCTTTAGCTTTACCGTATCCGAGTTGTGTACATACTCCTCAAGAATGGCGCAGTACTCTTCCATCTCTTCCGCCGCAGTCTTCAGATTGCGCAGGTAGGAGGTCTCCTGACCTAAAGCATGCTTTAGGCCTCTGTCATAATTGAGTCCCTGAACGCCTTTTAAGCACGCCTTCAGGAGGCTTTCCTTTGTGTCCTGTTCCTGTGCCGCATCATGCTTAAAATCTATGAGTTCAAGCGGAACGGTAAAGCTTCCTTCGGGCAGCGTCTCGCATGCTATCTTATACATGACACTGGGATTTATGGGCTTAGTGATGAGTTCTGCCGCTCCGGCTTTAATGAACTCGTCACGTATCTGATCGGTAAATCCTCCGCTCATACCGTAAACCGGGATATCACAGAGCTTTCGGATGCGCTCTGTGGCTTCAACCCCGCTCATGCCGGGCATTATGTGATCCATCAGTATAACTTTCAGCCTGCCGCCGTCCAGCTTCTTTTCCAGCAGGAGCTTCACCAGCTCAAGCGCTTCCTCAGCCGAAGAAGCCGGCATGCTTTCAATCCCGAAATCCTCGAGCAGTTCGGAAGTGATGACTGTATTGATCCTGTCATCATCCACTACCATTACCAACGGTCTGTCACTCACTGCAGCCTCCGCTTAAATAATCTATCAGATGAAAATTCCTGTTCTTATGCGCTTTAAACAGGGTTCCTACATGGTCTGCCTTAAGTATCCGTGAGATCACGGACAGATCTTCACTAGCTGCTATCACCATATCCGCGCCGGAATCCGTAGCGATCCGGGCCGCCGCGATCTTGGTGGACATGCCTCCTGTACCCACCTTCGAACCGGCTCCTTTGCCCATGGCAATGATCTCGTCGGTGATCACATCCACCGTATCTATGTACCTTGCCTCGGGATTCTCTCTGGGATTGTCCGAATATAATCCGTCCACGTCGGAAAGCAGTATCAGCAGATCACCTCCGACCAAAGCCGTAACTATGGCGGACAGGGTATCATTGTCGCCAAACTCTATCTCATCAGTAGCCACAGTATCATTTTCATTGACGATGGGGATGACACCCATGCTCAGAAGCTCGTTAAAGGTGCTTCTGGCATTTCTGCGGCTCCTGTCTTCTATCATGGTATATTTCGTCATCAGTATCTGGGCTACGGTATGCTGATATTCCGCAAAAAGCTTCTGGTATACCATCATCAGATGAGCCTGTCCGATGGCGGCGCAGGCCTGTTTCTGGGCCTTCGTGGACGGTCTGTCCTTCAGTCCCGCGGCATGAGTTCCTACCGGGATAGCGCCCGAAGACACCAGGATCACTTCCTTGCCGCTGTTTGCGATATCCGATACAGCCCTGACCAGCTTTTCGATCTGCTCTAAGTTCATGCGTCCCGTCTGGGCATGCATGATCGATGAAGACCCGATCTTTATAACGATCCTCTTTTTGTCTTTTAAATATGTTCTGTCAGATGACACCTGATTATCCTCACTTCTTCCGTCCCAGTTCCAGACTCTTTTCGTAGCAGGCCTTTGTCGCCTGCATCAGCGCGTTGCGCAGACCGCATTCCTCGAGTGCCTCTACGGCAGCGATGGTGGTGCCTCCGGGTGAACACACATTGTCCTTTAAGACACCGGGATGCTCTCCCGTCTCCAGCATAAGCCTGGCTGACCCCATAACCGTCTGGGCTACCAGCTTATAAGCGGTCTTTCGGGGGATTCCCAAGGCGACGACGCTGTCCGCGAGCGCCTCTATAAACATGAAAACATAGGCCGGCGAGCTCCCGTTGGCACAGGTCGCCACATTCATCATCGCCTCATTCATGACCTCTACACGGCCGACTGCCTCAAACAGACCGGTCACGTCCTTTTTCTGTTCCTCGCTGAAACCACCGCCGTATTCGGAAAAGCATATACAGCTCATACCTTCCCCGACCATAGCCGGGGTATTGGGCATGATACGGGCTATCCTCACATCCTGCCTTATTCCTTCATACAGGGACGCGCAGCTTACGCCCGCTGCTATCGAAATGACTGTTCTGCCCTTTATTCCCACCTTTGACAGATCCGCGTATACACTTTCCAGCATCTGCGGCTTCACGCAGATAACTATATTTTCACTTTCATCAGCCAGAGTTGCAGTATCCGGGCTGTATTCAACGCCTGTCTGTTCCTTTATCCTCTCCATTTCCTCCTTGAAAGGAGTCGAAAATGTAACATTCTGAGCACCCGCAATTGAGATCGCACCCTTAAGCAAAGGGAAACCCATATTGCCGGCACCGATAAAACCATATTTTTTCATGTGATCAACCTCGCATTTACACCTTTTTTCCCTGTATACTATAATATCAAAGTTGCCCTTTAGTTGCAAGAAAAACTAAAAAATTGTTGACATAATTCATATCGTGTCTTATTATTTTAAAGAAGCCAGGGGCGCCACGAGCTGAGAAGCGTTTAACGCTGACCCTCACTACTTGATCCGGTTAATACCGGCGTAAGGATGCTTGTTTTTGTATGCATACTGTACTTGAACGCCTTCTGGATAGATTTTTTCGGGAGGATTTTTTATTATGGACAAAAAAACAAAGGTCAGAAAGCTCACCGAATCGGCACTTCTGATCGCTATCGCAACTGTTTTAAGTGTACTCAAGATCGCAGAGCTGCCTTATGGCGGTTCTATCACGATCGCGAGCATGCTTCCCATCATCATCATCTCATACCGTTACGGCATCAGATGGGGGCTTATCTGCGGACTTGCGTACGCCGCGCTCCAGCAGCTGTTCGGCCTCAATATGCTCTCATACGCTACCAGCTGGCAGGCCATGGTGGCCATCATCCTGCTGGACTATATCGTAGCCTTTACCGTTACCGGTCTGGGCGGAATTTTCAAAAAACTGGTTCCCCAGCCCGTCGCCTTTGTACTGGGCAGTCTGCTCGTTGGTTTTATACGTTTCATATGCCATGTAATATCCGGAGCCACAGTATGGGCCGGACTTTCCATTCCGACCGAAGAAGCCTTTGTTTATTCCATCGGATACAATGCGACCTATATGCTGCCCGAGGTGCTCATCCTCATGATAGTCGGTTTCTATTTAGCTTCCATGTTAGACTTTGGAGGTGAAACACTCAGACCCTACAACAGATCCACTGAAAGCAAATCCATGTTCGCAAAGCTCCCTATTCAGAAATGGATCGGCGGGATCATTATTGCGGGAGCTCTTATCTTTGACACGGTCATGATCTTTTCAAAGCTTCAGAATCCCCAAACCGGAGACTTTGATATAACAGGTCTCTCCGCGGTACAGTGGACATGGATAGCCATCATCTCCCTGTGTGCCGCGATTGCCGGTCTGGTGCTTTACTTCCTTTCGGAACGAAACGATCTGGACTAGAGGTTGAAGGTCATGTACTCCAAAACCTGTTTTATTGTAGCCGCAGGTCTGACCGATGTCAGCGACTTTCCCCTACCCATCAAGCCGGGGGATCTGCTGATCGCCGCTGACGCCGGCTATAAGACTCTTCTTGATCACTCTGTTAAGCCTGATCTGGTTATAGGAGACTTTGATTCTTCGGATGAGCCTGAAGGAGATTTTGAAGTGATCAGGCTTCCGGTGGAAAAAGATGACACAGATACGGTATATTCCGTAAAGGAAGGGTTTAAGCGCGGTTTCGACAGATTTCTGATCTACGGCGCTTTGTCCGGTGACAGGCTCAGTCATACAGCTGCCAATATCCAGCTGCTGTCCATGATCGATGAAATGGGCGGAAGCGCCAAAATGATATTCGGCGGGACTACGGTATTTACAGTGTCCGGCAGTAAAAGCGAAATGATACGCGGCAACGCGGGCGACCATATTTCGCTGTTCTCGCTCAGCGAAACTGCCCTCGTCAGCGCAAGCGACCTTTATTACCCGGTGACACAGCTGACCATAAAAAGAAGCTTCCCCCTCGGTGTAAGCAATCACTTAACCGGGGAGGAAGCGCATATCCAAGTACATAAAGGTGAAGTGCTGGTGATAACCGAAACAGTCACCACTTCAGCGCCTTGATATTCATCTGTACCTCCCGCTTTTCGCGGAAGGTATTTATTTTGGGCACAAAAGCCGCTGTAAGCTCAATGTTGTTTGGTCTGCCGGCAAAAGCATCCTTTACTGCCTGCTCGCCATATTTTTCTTTCATCTTTTCCACCGCTGCCCCTGCATTGGAAAACAGTGTAGCGGTAATGACCTGTCCCGAAGGACTTTCCAGGATCAGTTTCAGATAATTTAAATCTTTACCGATGTAGGAAAGCTGACGGGCTTTAAGTCCGCGCTGCGCAAACAGCAAAGACGGATTGCCTGTCCCGAAAGGCGCGAACAACCCCAACTCATCCACTGTCCTGTCATTAAATACGCAGAAATCGACCTCCGCGTCAAGCAGAAGCTTCCTGCACATATCTTCAGGCTTTAATCCGCAGTCACGGTTAAGCCTTTCGGCAAATTCCGCAAGACACCCTTCCTTTATGGTCATGCCCGCAGCCATCGGATGTCCTCCAAAGCGTATCAGCAGGTCCTCGCAGGCTGATATCTTCTCAAAGATATTATAGCCTTCTATAGACCTTCCGGAACCCTTATAGCCGTCGTTTGTCCGGGTCACGGCTATCACGGGCCGCATATAATGTTCTTTCAGCCTTCCGGCAATGATTCCGAGAATGCTTTCATGACAGGTCTTTAACTCTACCACTATCACATTCGGAAGCGTTTCCCAGCTGTTTATTATATCGAGAGCCTTCTCTTCTTCCTGCGCCGTCATGCTCTTGCGTTCTTCATTGAGCCTGATGCACGTAAGAGCCATCTGTCTGGCTTGGACCGGATCCTTCTCCATGAGCATCCCCAAAGCCACTCCGGCGTCATCTATCCTGCCCGTAGCATTGAAGCACGGTCCCAGCAAAAAACCCACATGATAATCGCTCAAGTTCTCGGGATCGCTCACTCTCTCGGCGATAAGAGCCGCCAGCCCCGGATTGGCTGTATGGGCAAGCTTCCTGATGCCCAGCTTGGCAATGGCTCTGTTTTCATCCAGCAGAGGAACTACATCGCAGATGGTAGCCATCGCTTTGACCTCCAGATATATATCCGGCTCATATGGTATCCCGCATTCATCAAACAGCGCCTCGGCCAGCTTTGACGCCACTACGGCTCCGCAGATGTCCTTGCACGGGTAATGGTCATCTTCTCTTTTGGGATCGATTACGATATCACAGTCAGGCAGCCGCGACTGTATCTCATGGTGATCGGTTACGATCATCGTGATCCCCAGCCTTCTGGCCTCATCAGCTGCGTCAAAAGCAGCTATGCCGTTGTCGCAGGTCACTATCGTATCGATACCGTCGTCCTGCGCATTCCTGATGATCTCTGCGTTGATCCCGTATCCGTCCTTGATCCTGTGCGGGATATACCAGTCCACACTGCCTTTGCATGCAGCAATGGCATCGGTAAGTATATATGTAGCCATGATGCCGTCAACATCATAATCCCCGACTATCCTGATCTTCATCCCCAAAGCGATCTTATCCGCCAGCACCCGTGCCGCGTCCATAAGACCGGTTATCAGATGCGGCGGATAAAACGCGCTGATATCAGGATAAAGATATTTACGGATATCATCATGGTCGGTCATATTGCGATTGACAAGCGCCCTGGCGCTGACCTTTGACAGCCCGAAGGCTTTGGCAATACCTTCGAAATCACCGGTCTTGTTGCAAATAGACCATTTCTCCATTTAACGTCAGTCTTCCTCTTTCGTCGCAAACTTGTTCTCAAGCACGTACCAGAGACCTCCGGTCAGGCATACTGAAGAGAACGTACCGCAAACGATACCGGCGATAAGCGGGATCGCGAATTCGCGAACCGAACGTACGCCCAGGATCGCAAGCAGCAATACCATGATAAACGTAGTAAGCGAAGTATTGATACTGCGGCTGAATGTCTGAGTGATACTTAAGTTAACGATCTCCTTAAGAGATTTCTTGGCTCTGAGAGTATTTAAGTTCTCCCTGATCCTGTCAAAGATAATGATCGTAGCGTTGATCGAATATCCGACTATGGTAAGCATGCAGGCGATAAAGGTATTGCCTACGCTGATAAATACCCTGGCAGCTGCATACAGCGCAAGTACCACCAGTACGTCATGCACCAGTGCGGAAACAGCGCTGGCCGCGAAATTGAAGTTCTTAAATCTGATCCAGATGTAGAGCAGCATACCGATAGTAGCAACGATAACCGCTACCAGGGCATCTCTCTTCATCTCGCCGCTGACTGTCGAACCTACGGATTCGGTAGTGATGTTTCCCTCAGCGGTTCCGTACTTGCTCTTGATGGCATCGGCCAGAGCGGCACGTGTCTCGGTTGAGAGCTCCTTGGTCCTGATCCTGATGGAATTCTCATCATTTACTATAGAAACCTCTGCCTTCTCGCCGGTGGCATCCATTACCAGCTTTTCAACCTCGCCCTGAATGCCCGAAGGAATATTGCCGTCATAGGTAAACGCGGTAAGGGTTCCGCCGGAGAAATCCAGTCCGTAGCTGAAAGGTGTGCCGATAGTGGCAAAGTTGATGATAATGGCTACTATACCAACTGCTATTACTCCGCCCGAGATCATGATGAACTTCTTGAAATTCTCGGCTATCGGAAGAGTCTTCATCTCCTTCTTGGTTCCGTAAAGCGCGGGCTTGTCGGCTCCGAGCTCAAAGAACGTATTGAGGATGAATTTCGTAACGAACAATGCGGTGATCATGGAAAGAATGATACCGATGGCAAGTGTCTGGGCAAAGCCCTTTACAGTACCCGATCCTAAGAAATACAGCACTATAGCCGCTATGATCGTCGTAACGTTGCCGTCGATGATAGCAGACAGAGCCTTCGAGAAACCGAGCTTGATGGAAGATCTTACGGTCTTGCCCGTACCGAGCTCCTCCTGTATACGGGTGAAAATAATGACATTGGCATCAACCGCCATACCGATGGACAGGATGATACCTGCTATACCGGGCAGTGTAAGAGTCACATTGAACAGGTTGAGCGCGATGACCATAAGTCCCACATAGAAGATCAGCGCAAGTGAAGCAGCCGCTCCGGGTATCCTGTACATGCAGATCATGAAAATGATGATGAGCGCCAGACCGATGATACCCGCGACAAGGCTCTTGTTCAGGGCATCCGCACCCAGCTGGGCACCTTCCACATAGTAACGCAGAACAGACAGCTCCAGAGGCAGTGCTCCGATCCTGATGGTAGAAGCAAGCACCTTGGACTCATCATAGTCGCTCTGACCGGAAATGGTAGCGGTTCCCTCGGTGATCACGCTTGCGACACGGGGCGCGCTGACTACCTCGCCGTCATAAACTATGGCGATGATGTTCTTAAGCTGTCCGTCGCTGTCAGTCGCGTTGTAGTAGGAATAAC
>JAILRI010000181.1 GCA_024698555.1 Lachnospiraceae bacterium | reverse complement strand
CAAAACCCCCGTCGAAACCAGTACTGGCCCTTGAAAATATTATATTTATACTATACCATACATCAGCCGAAAAGTAAATAAACTATCGGTTCACTAATACAGCCCTTTTACCTTGTATTCTCTTTCCGCCGCCCTGCGCTCGTCCTTCTTCGCTATGGTATCGCGCTTGTCGTAGAGCTTTTTACCCTTGGCCAGGCCCACCGAGACCTTTACGAGGCCATCCTTCAGATATACCGTAAGAGGCACTATGGTATAGCCTTTTTCTGAAGCCTTGCCTGAAAGCTTCCCTATTTCGGCCTTATGCATGAGAAGCTTGCGGGTACGCAACGGATCCTTGTTAAAGATATTGCCCTTTTCATAAGGACTGATATGCATCCCGTAAATAAACAGTTCTCCATGCTCGACCTGAATGAAGCTCTCCTTTATCGAAACCTTACCCATGCGTACCGACTTGACTTCCGTCCCTGCCAGAGCTATTCCGGCCTCATAGGTCTCCTCGATAAAATAATCAAAATACGCTTTTTTATTGTTGGCAACAAGCTTACTTGCCTTGACCTGAGCCATATATTACCCTTCTTTCCAAAAACACGTAAATCCTTAAGTCCGCCTGCCCGGCAGCTTATTCCCGGCGTGAGCCTTAAAGGTGAGTATCCATACGGATGATCACACGAACTCACCCGTTTCGGGATCATACACCACATCATTTTCAGCCAGCTTGAACTCAATGGTGCGTAACATCTTATCGGCAGTAACGAGCCTAACCTTAACCCTCTCGCCGAGCTTAAAGGTCCGCTTGGTATGCTCTCCCACCAGCATATAATGTTCTTCGTCAAAATAGTAGTAATCGTCCTCCAGCGAAGCGATCGGAACCAGTCCCTCCACGGTATTGGGCAGCTCCACATACATTCCCCAGGTGGACGCGCTGCTGATCACTCCCTCAAAGAGCTCGCCGATCTTAGGCTCCATGAACTCGATCTTCTTCAGCTTTTCAACCTCGCGCTCCGCTTCATCGGCTCTGCGTTCCGTTTTGGAAGACTGCAGCGCCACCTCGTCCAGTATCTTTGTATAGTGATTGATACGGCGTTCGTCGAGCTTTCCCGCCAGATTTTCCTTTATGATGCGGTGTATCTGCAGATCGGGATATCTCCTGATAGGCGAGGTAAAATGACAGTAATACTTGGCTGCCAGTCCGAAATGCCCGTCACAGGAAGTATTATACCTGGCCTGCTTCAAAGACCTCAGAGTCAGTCTGCTGATCAAGCTTTCCTCCTCGGTACCGGCGATACTCTTCAAGAGCTTCTGCAGCTCCTTCGGATGAATGTCATCCTGGGTCATCTTGATGGAATAGCCGAAATTATTGATAAAGATACCCAGCTTCGTTATCTTTTCGGGATCCGGGTTATCATGTGTCCTGTATACAAACGGAAGCTCCTGCCAGAAATAATCCTCTGCCACCGTTTCATTGGCTATCAGCATGAAATCCTCTATGATACGCGTCGCCTTGTTGCGCTCATATGGATGGATGTCAACGGGAACACCCCTGTCATCCACCTCGATCTTGCATTCAGGGAAATCAAAGTCAATGGAACCGCGTTTCATACGTTTGTCACGAAGTATTTCGGCCAGTTCCTCCATCAGCATGAACATGTCGATGAAATCCCTGTATTCTTCCATATCAGCCAGATACGCGGCCTTTATCTTTTCGTATCCGGCAACAGCCATCTCGTAGGTCATCTCGGGTTCTGTTCCCGAAGAAACAACCTGCGGGGCACTCTCGCCAACACTTTCCGGCTGACCTGCCGGGTTCCGGTTATTGTCAAAATCTTCACGCTTCGGCATAGCAGGCTCCCCGCAGACTATGCGGTTCACGTTTGTATAAGCCATGCGCCGGTCTACCCTGATGACGGTTTCAGCTATCCTGTGTCCCTTTACATTGCCCTTTTTGTCAATATCCATCAGCACAGAAAGCGCCAGTCTGTCCGTTCCCTGGTTCAGCGAACAGATGCCGTTGGAAAGCTCATGCGGCAGCATCGGGATCACGCTGTCTATGAGGTAATTGCTGGTGCCGCGCTTTAAAGCCTCCTTATCGAGGGGAGAGCCTTCTTTGACATAATTGGTAACATCCGCGATATGGACTCCCAGATGATACATGTCCCCGTCAAAACTGATGGAAATAGCGTCATCGAGATCCTTCGCGTCCTCGCCGTCGATAGTCACTGTCTGAAGGTCTCTTAAGTCGAGCCTTCCTTCAACATCCTCTGCGGCGATCTCGGTCGGAATGGTGGTCAGCTGGTTGATCACGCCTTCGGGGAACTCTACAGGTATGCCGTAAGCCCTGATCACGGACATTATATCCGTCCCGGGATCATCTATATGTCCGATGATCTCTGTTACATGACCCTCGGCATTTTTATCCGGTCCGCCGAAATCGGTGATCTCCACCTCTACTTTATGACCTGTGACCGCTCCCTTTGTAAATCCGTGAGGAATATATATATCCGAGCCGAATTTCTGATTATCTGGAATGACAAAACCATAAGTCTTATTGCGCTGGAAAGTGCCGATAATACAGCTGTTTCCACGTTCCAAAACACTGAGTACCCTGCCCTCACGGCTGCGTCCGGAGGCTGCGCTCTCTGCTACACTGATGAGCACTTTGTCCTTATCCCTGGCTCCTCCCGTAGCATCCGGCGGTATAAAGATATCCTCTTTCTCGCCGTCAACAGTCACGAAACCAAAACCTCTGCTGGTTCCGCAGAAGGTTCCGGTAAGGCTTCCCACGTCAGGCCTCTTCACACGTCCCTTGGCATCGATTATAAGCTTTCCTTCAGCCATCAGTGCCTCTATCACAGCGGAAAACTCTTCCTTTTCCGCTCTGGGAACGCTCAAGAAACCGGCGATCTCCTTCTGCTTCATGGGAGTATATTCCTTCTGTGAGATAAAACCGTACACGGTCTCTTTTCTCTGTTCAAACTGTTCTTTATCCATCCTGATACCTCACGACGTATATTTCTTAATAATTTAGAGCCCCCTCATCACATTAAATATATCATATCGGAAATATCCGAAAAAAGCAACATAAAAAAGGCATCCTCATATCCGGATGCCCTTTGATGTCATACCTGCAGTGAAACCTTACTGCATAACAGAAAGGTTCAGTATCAAAGAAAGAACGATGAAAAGCACTGCCAGAATGATAGTAGCCTTTGCCATCATGCCTTCCTTGCTGCGACCCTTATTCTTGCTCCAGTATGTACTGGTGCTGCCGCCGCCTCCGGCTATTGCTGATGAAAGACCTTCGCTCTTGGAATCCTGCATCAGAACTATGACAACTATAGCAACACAGATAAGTATGAACAAAACTGTGCAAATGATCTTTAAAGCCTCCACTTATAACACCTCCCTTTGCTTATTTGCGGTTTTCCGCTCAACTTTAGATATGATATCACAATGTAAAATAAAATACAACAGTTTTTTTTATCAGGGATTATATTATAATAAAACTAGTATCAGTTTACCCCCTTCCGGAAAACACATATGAAGTAAACGTCCGGAATAGCGTAAAAACACTTACAGGTGAAAATAAGACCAACGGAGTTATACTATATGCTGCATACGGTACACACCATAGATGATATCACTGCTTTTGAACGTATACCGGATCTTTACCGCGATCAGGGCATTACCGCATCCGATCTGCTTTTCTTCGATATTGAGACCACCGGGCTTTCCCCCAAGGATTCTTATCTCTATATGGTGGGCTGTATGTATTTACAGGATGATCACGCGATACTAGCTCAGTTTTTCTCACAGGACATCACTGAAGAAGCTGAACTGATCGGGGCATTTCTTCAGCTCCTTTTTTCCCATCCCGTACTGGTGCACTATAACGGTTCAACCTTCGATGTTCCTTTCCTGCGCAGCAAAGCCGAACAGCACGGCATAACTTTTCCGCCGCAGATTTGTGAGCTGGATATATACCAGTGCATAAAGCCTTACAAAAAGCTCTTAAGGCTCTCCTCCCTTCGTCAAAAGGCTGTAGAGGCATTTCTTAAACTGGAGCGCCGCGATATTTACGACGGCGGGGAACTGATAGATATATATCTGAAATATATCGCAAGATCCCGTATCATCAACCTTGTTCCTCATACTACCGGCACCGGTTCTGATGATATCTTAGGCGAGACCGGCGAAATCCCTCCCTCCGGTGTCATCGCTCCTCTGCCCGGGCGAAAGATCACCGATACCTTCTCTCCGGTAAGCGGACTGCGGCTTTTGGGCAATGAAACCCTTGATGATCTTATGTCGGCCATGCTCCTTCATAACTATGAGGATGTTAAAAATATGGGCGGAATTTCCCTGTTAATGGCTATTCCCGCATTCTTTAAAGGTGACTTTCATATAAGCCGGCACACTCTGTCGGATGACCTGAAAGCCATGACCATAGAGCTTATTCCGTACCGGAAAGAAATCATTGATCTTTTCACCGGACGTTGTTCCGGCTGCTTAAGTATCTCTTCGGGCTTTAAGCTGTCCATGCCCGGTCCGCATCCGTTTTCGGTCACTTTTTCCGCGGCCGAAGGCTCTCTGATGCTCTCTTTCGAGCCCGTTTGCTGCGAGCTGAAGCTTTTTCTGCCGGATTACAGGGATTATTACTATCTTCCCTCCGAGGATTACTGCGTCCACCGTTCGCTCGGTTCCCTGCTTGACCGTTCCAAAGCGGTCAAATGCACCGCGTCCAATTGTTATATCAAAAAAACGGGAGCATTTGCTCCCGTCCCCGTCAAAAAAGGCGGCACTTTAAAAGACCTGATCCGATTGTACCGCGCCGGATATAAGGATAACGCTTATTACGCGTTGATCCCGGATCTTATGGAAGACAGCGAAGCGCTTAAAACATACGCGCTTCAGCTCCTTAATGCTCTGTTATAGAGAAAAACTCTGCTGTTTTTCCTTTTCGGTCCTGTTTTTGATCAGATTGTTCTCAAGCCGTTTTCTGAACGTATCCACCGTAGATGAACCGGGGGTGAACAGTCCGTAGGAAAACGAGTAAGAAAGCTTGTAAGGTGTAGTAGAGCCTTCATTGACTATATTGAAGGAAACTATCAGCGTATGCAGCTTCCTTTCTATGGCCATTAACTGGTCTTCATCCGAGGTTTCGTACAGTATCACAAAAGTATTTCCCCCGGTCCTTATCAGCTCGCTTTCCGATGGCGAGGCCTGCTGCATCATCTCCGCGAATTTCTGCAGGGCGACATTGCCGACATCGTGGCTGTATTTATCGTTAATGTCTTTAAAATGATCGATGTCAAGCAGCAGCGCGCCGAACGGCCTGATGCCCTTTTCTATTTCCACCATGCGGTCCTCATAATAATTCCTGTTATACAGTCTCGTTAATTTGTCATCATTGATGATCTCGCTCTGCATGGCCATATAGTATCCGGCAAATCCGACTATTACGCCCACCCAGTCAGTCGCGACACCGTAGTGGATGACCTGTACCAGGATCCCGATGAACGTGGGGATCAGGAACAGCCATATGGGAAGCTTCCTCCTGCGTCCGGTTTTGGCGTTGTAAAAATAATACCTGAACACACTGTACAAAAGTTCAATGACCAGAAACGCGTAATGAAGTACGATATATTTCTCCCGGTGGTAAACATTATCCGCGTCAATGGAGAAGTATAACGGCGTTATACAGTTTAAGACAGAAAATACAACTCCCGCAACAGGTATGATGAGTATCAGGCTGTACAGCTTCCGAAGCTTTGAAAATCTCTCATACAGCTGCAGATCCACGATCACGCACCAGAGAAACGCGTAAAGGACCGTTGCGGTATACTGATATATATTTGAGACCATGTTCAGAGCGTACGCTCCGGGGAATTGCTTCCCATCCACCCAGAAACACAGTGCCTCCATGATACACGATCCGGCAGTCAGCGGAATAACCAGCTGCAGCAGTCTCTCGTAAGGCTTAAGCAGCATTTTTTTCAGCATGGTTACCACATACATTACGCCCAGGAGTATCAGCCCCATTCCGTCAGCGATAAATATAGCAGTCAGATTCATAACCTTCTCCTAAATCCTGAGTAACATTCAATTTTGCCGTTTGCTGTATCGATCAGCGAAGCCTTGTATTTTCAAATCTTCCCCGCGTCCTCAGATAGTACATGACATAACCGATGCGGTCATCCAGGCTCGCGCCGTCTTTGGCGACTATATCAAGGGACAGTTCGATATTGAGCATCGTTTTCTCATCTATCTCTGACGAACGCTCTTCCAGTATGCGCCGCTTATCGGCGACATTATCCGCATCCAGGAAATCCTCCAGCACCTGCGGGATCCTGTTGTTATCATCTTCCATAAGAGTTTATACGTCCTTTCTCAGTACTTATCGTTTCCCGTCATTTCTTATCGGTCTTCATCATTTCACAACGATTTTAGTTGATTTCCGTCATTTTTTATCGGTCTTTACAGGTTCCCGTCATTTCTTATCGCGTCTGAGCTTTAAGTAGAAATCCGCGTATTCATCGGTGATCAGCCTGTACTGGACCATCTTGGCAACGTCTTCCTCAAATTCGTATCTGGTGATCTCGTCTGAGTTGACCATTTCCTGAAGTATCGCCCTTATACGGCGCTGATATTCCTGCATGCCTATGACATTGTCAGTCCACAATATCCTGTTTTCATAGGCTTTTTTGAAATCCTCGCTGTAATTGCCTTTAGTATTGAGGGAATCAAAGATATTTGTGTTGAATCTGAAGCGTTTTCTCAGCTCACGCATCGAAGGAGGTGCCACGGCAATATCATTGCCCAGCAGATACAGATTTCTGGTATAATCCGTCTTTCCCATCTGATCCGTGTTGCCCGCAAATGCCGGCATGACATTCTCGAACATCTCGTAAGCGCCCATTTTTTCCTTCATATTCTGATATATCTTTATATTGGTTTCGGGAACATTGCGCTTATACCAGACATTTATGAACTTATCCGTGGGAACCGAAACGTTTCGTTCCATATCGCCCTCAAGCAGCAGAAAATGAACTCTGTCATCCTTCACAAAGCACAGCGCGGGAGTCTTTTCCACTCCTTTGCTCTTCCAGTTCTCAATAAAGACCGGGATGAAATCCTTGCCGATCTTATTGGCCTTAATGATCTTTTTCATATTGCCGGCCGTATATCTCGTCACATCGATCTCATCCCCCGGCATACGTTCCCTCTCAGGCTCCGCGGGCTCCTTCTGAGCGTTTTGGGATTCGGCGGCATATCTGTTTCGTATGCTTTCCGTGCCTTTAAGGGCGTCTACTTTGTCTTCTTCGTGTAAATTGATCTCAGCGATATCAGACTCGTCACCGGCGCTTTTCTTATTACCGTTTTTATCTTTTTTTCTGCCCTTCTTTTCTTTATCTTTCTTATCTTTTTGTTTCTTCTCTTTTTCTTTCTTCTCTTTTACTTTCTTCTCCTTAGGCTTTTTATCCTTTTTTTTCGTATCCTTTTTGTTCTCGGAGTCTTCTTCCCCACGCCTGTCCCTGAGAAGATTTCCGTTATCATACCCTTCGTTTTTTGAACTGTTTCTTAAAGAGTTTATATCCTCTTCGGATGAACTGCCGGACTGCCTTTCTTCGTCATCGAGCTCATCATGGACATTCGCGAACAGCCTGCTGAAAACACTGCCGATCTTTTTCAGCCATTCACCCTTTCTTGCGGCTTTTTGAGCCTTCTTTTCTTCCCTCTTTTTTTGCTTTAGTTTCCCCTTAACGTCTTTTTCATAAAGGTTTTCACGAAGCTTTTCCTTCTCGGCAAAGCTCATTTCATTTTCAAACTTCTCATCGAGTTCTTCGCCATATTCGCCGGTCTTGCGTCTTACTTCACGCTTTTCTTCGCGTCTTTCCGCCTTACCTTCGCGTCCGTCCTTTATATGCTCCTTCTGAGCTTCTTTGTTACGCTGGTTCTCAGCTTTTTGTTCAACTTTTCTCTCAGCAGCCTCTGCCTTGATGTAACTCGAATACTCCTCTTCTTGAGCCCTTTCCTCCGCACGGATCTGTTCTTGCTGCCTGGCCCGTTCCTCTTCACGAACTCGTTCCAATTCCCGGATCCGTTCCTCTTCCGAGATATTCTCTTCTTCCGGAATCCGTTCTTCCTTCGGAAACTTCTCTTCTTCCCGGACTGGCTCTTCATTTACAACTCTTTGTGCTTTCTGAACCGGTTTCTCCCCCTGAACACTCATCTCATCCGGGGTTCTTTCCTCTTTCCGGACAATCGTCTGATCCGGGGTATTTACCATCACCTGAACATTTTCCCGGTTCGAAATACTTCTCTCATCCTGAGAACTTCCGCCATTCTGAGGCACTTCCTGTCTTATCACAGCTTTCTCGGGATATTCCTCTACTATTATATCTGGAATATAACTGCCGTCATCCTCGGCAATGATCGTTTCTATTCCGCCGTTTTCGAGTGAACTATCCTGTGTTTCATTTGTTCCAGTTGTATCTG
This sequence comes from Lachnospiraceae bacterium, assembly GCA_024698555.1. GTDB lineage: Bacteria > Bacillota > Clostridia > Lachnospirales > Lachnospiraceae > RUG11977. The sequence goes on along the minus strand of JAILRI010000181.1, from coordinate 6,712 downwards.
ACTTATTATCCGTCCCGTCACCCGCAGTTCCGGCCTGCTCGGCTCCGGCACCGTTGCTCACACTTCCTGCCGAACCGCCTGCCTGTCCGGCTGTCGCAGCACCTTCTGCCGCCCCGCCTAACTTTCCGTCTGTAACCGCTCCGGCTGTCGCAGAGCTTTCTACCGCCCCGCCTGACTTTCCGTCTGTAACCGTTACGGCTTGCTCGACACCGCTGTTTACAGTCCCGTCCGTTGCCGCTCCGTCTGCCCCGCTGCCCAGCGTACTGCTCACGATTCCGTCTGGCCCGCTGCCCTGCGTACCGCTCACGGTTCCGTCTGCATCTGTCCCCGTCTCACCGTTTTCGTGTTCCTCGTTATCCTTATCTTTATCGTCCGATACCACCGTAACCATGGTAGACATGCCTACTCCCAGCACCATGGCTGCTCCACCCACAGCAATGGGTATCAGGCCCAGACCGGCAATTGCGGCCACGGCAATAGTTCCCAGACCGCCCAGCAGCGCAAGCGCGATCACGCCAAAGAAGGCTCTGGTCTTCCAGGAGCCATACTTAAACGTATTGATCAGCCTTCGCATACGCCGCCTCCGCAACTATCCAAAATTACACCTCAAAATCTTCCCGGCAAACGAAATAACCGTTCACGCAGCCCTCAACCTGTAAGCCGGCTTACCTGTATTCACTTATCTCGCAGAATAAGCAGCTCATCACTCCGTATATTCTCCGGCAGGCTTTGTATAAAGTATCTCCACTTTTATATTGTCCAGATAAAAGTTATCGGTATTGTCGGGATATTCCCAATATATCATGTAGCTGGACTTATCCATGTTGGAATACATGGTCATAATGCCTTCCGCGTGGTACCACTTGCCGCCTTCCATATTTTCACATACCACTCTGTCATTTTCACCTGAAGGATAATGTGTACCGCCGTTGCAGTTAAACGTGGGAGTACATGAGATCGTTCCACCTTTCTCGGTCATGCAGTCATATGAAACCTTCAGATAATATCCATAATGCTCAAAAAGATCATTCGGAAGCGCGATCCCGTTCCAGGTATCGGTCCGTCCCGAAACCTCCAGGCCGCCGTCACTGTCAGACCCGCCATCGGCCACTATCCTGGCCATGGCCCCGCCCATACCGGTAAAACTGTAGCCATCATCCGAAGAAAAGCTGGTATCGATGAGCACCACATCCTCTCCGGGGACTTCACTTTCCGGCTCTTTCGTGATCACATCATCCTCGTAAACGATAGGAGTAACTTCCGGAATGACCGGAGGCGTGTTGCCTGCGTATCCTTCTATATCGACAGAAAGAACTGCTTTTGCGGGTATGGTCACCACCTGACTCTGGCCAAAGCTGCCTTTACTCTCGAACAATCCGTTCTCAGACGTGCATTCATCGCCAAATACGCTCACGTACTGTTCCGAACCGGTAACAGTATATCCCGGGATATCCAGCCTAAGCTTTTTTTCCTCATCTGAGGTATTTACTAACACCGCAGCGATCTTATTTTTATAAGGACTCGTAAAAGCCGTACACTTTACGGCGCCTTCCCCGGAAACTGCGTCAATTCTCACATATCCCGGTCTGATAAACTGTGAATAGTGCCTGAGTGCATAATAATTGGCGGTCCTGCGCCATTTTCCGGCGTTATTTACTTCGATCAGGTCATAGGTTTCAAATTTATTGGGCTGAGAATCCGCCCATACACCGCTCCAGTACAGATATGCCGTCATATTGGCATAGGTCAGCGCATAGTGTATCAGCTCAGCGGTCTGTATGCCATGACCTATATAAAACTCGGTTTCCCAGCGCTTTACATCCGAGAAATAATTGCTGATACCGGAGAAATTGGTCATATATGAACTGGGCCTGACTGTATTGCTGTCTCCGTCACTGTTTCCGCCCACGTACAGGTGATATGCGACTCCTGCCAGAGCTTCAGGGATCTCCTTTAAGATATCGCCGGTATATTTAAGCAATGTACCGGGTTCGCAGCTCATGGTCTCAGGTCCGAGCATCAGAGGCGCATCATCGCCGAACTCTTCGTGAATAGCGCGGTAAACAGCGAGAAACGCCTTTGCGTACGAAGCCTGCGAATCGGTTTCCTTCGGTCCGAACAGGCATCCTTCATAATCATCCGGCGCAAAATCGACCTCATTCTGAATGGAGACATAGTCTATCACTATGCCTCTGGCCATATAATATTTTAACGAATCCACCCACCACCGGGCATATTCGTCATACGCATACGAACCGTCATCATTTTTCTTAATGGTTCCATAGCCGGTTCTGATGGTATTGTCAGACTTTAACGATGCCGGCGGGGACCAGCAGCACATCAGGACATACACTCGCTCGCCGTAGGCGGCTGCCCTGTCTCTGGCCTCTTTATAGTTTTGAGCCATGGCGTCGGCGTTACTGGCCTTGCCCTCCATATGGTACCCGTACTCATTTTTAAATCTGAGCACTGTCAGCTTGGCGTCCGTAAACAACGCATCGAGACCGCCCTCAGGATCCTTGGAATTAAGAAGTCTCTCGCCGTACCACGTATACGCGGCTCCGAACCCGTCAAAGGTCTGATATTCAGTATTCAGATCGATCGTAACGGATTTGATGTTCGGATCCACCATTTCCGCATCCTGCTCAGCAGTATTCTGACCCGCCTTATCCTGATCCGGCTTGTTTACTGATCCTTCCGTATCCGCTTCAGATATTTCGGAGCCGACACTGCCGTCAGTGCCGGTATTACCTTCTGACACGTTCTGCCCGTCAATCTTCCCCGTCTCTTCCTGAGCGGAACCTGTGGCGTTTCCCGCATCCTTACCGCCTGTCTTGGGCGAAGCGCATGAACAGATGAGCGCGGTTACGCAGACTAAACATATCAGAAATCTGTATTTTCTATTAAGCTTTTCTGTAAACATCCCTGATCTCCCTGATCCAAAGTTACCTGTATTTCATACTTACTAGGCCGTTTTTTCCTGTTGTTAATAGTTATTCAGCAGTTTTTTCCTATTCTGCATCCTTATCGCGCCATGACTGCATCAGTTCAAATGCGTAATCATATATAGCGCCGTACAGCATTATCAGGGAGGAGCCTAAAAGCATGCCTCCGAAAATATCAGTAAACCAGTGAGCACCGCTTAAAAATCTGGTAAGTATCGCGAGCAGCATGACCAGAAAACAGCCGGCTACAGTGACCAGACGGGTATTCTTATCCTGAATGCGCTTCCCAAACGCTATAGCGGCACATCCCATGACCGTTACGGCCATAAAAGTATGGGAGGAAGGGTATGAAGCCGCCAGTTCACCGTCTTCAAGTATCGGGCGGAAGTTTATCACCAGCTTTTCAAACAGTACGTAAAAAGCACCCATGACCACATATATCACAGCCATGGCATAAATGTCGGCATCCACCTTTTTGAAGCTCCTGCGGCGCAGCAGCTCATATCCGCCCATGCAGGCGAACAGGACCACGATCAGTATCACCAGCAGTCCGAAGAAGGTGGATAGGCCATACCAAACATTGTTCTGCCCCACGATATTTCTCACGGCTCCGTTAAGCAACGCGAAGCCGACTTTGCTCCCCAGCGGGCCAATGTCCTTTCTGTCAATGAATCTTACCATTATGGTAAACAGGATAAATGCCCCGAACATGATCCCGCTGTACTGCAATCTTTTCTTATCCATTTCCGCTCCCCATATCACATAATATTATAATTATACCCTCCGGCAAACAGCCGCTTACTCGCTGTATCCGATCGAGAATATCGTAAATGCCTTATCTGTGCTGTCATCTGCCATTTTCACAGTGAGTGTGTGTTCCTTTGCCTCATCCTCATGCAGCACCATGATCACGTTGCAGTTGTTCCACCCGCCAGACGAAAAACCGTCTGCCGTGGCCACCTTCTCGCCGTCGATGTAAAAATCCGCTTTTCCGAATTCTTTGTTATTGGCGGTTTTGTAATTGATCAGGATATTGCGGCAGTTAACTTTAAGCTCCAGCGGCTTGTTCTCGCTTCCCGCCTTATGATAAAAGTTGTTGGGGAAGGCCTTAGCCTTGGTAAAATACATGGTCACCACCGCGTCATCCGTGTCCGAAAAGCTGCCCGGTTTAAGATACAGGCGGTCAAGTCCGGTATCACGTGAGTCCAGCATGATCAGATCCTTGAACTCCGAACCCGAAAAGTCTTTTTCGGGAACCCTTATCTGAGGACCCTCCTCCTCGGCATCGACTGTCCTGAACATATTCATCAGACAATCCTTCATAAACCTGTGTCCATAAGTAGTCGGATGATAATCATCGGCAAAATACAGGCTTTCCGCAAGCCGCATCTCATTTTTCGGAGCATAGATACCGTTTTTGATGCTGACCTGCTGCAGGCTGTAATACTTACCGATCTTGATATAATTGTCCTGCATATTCCATCCGCCCCGCGAAAGGGAATACAGCAGTATGACCGCGCAGTCTTCGTTGGCCTCAAGAGCCTTCCTGATGAGGCTTTCGTAAGCTTTTCCGTGAGTAGGCTCATTCCAGTCATTGATCGCGAACTCTATGATCAGGATATCGGGATCGCTCCCAAGCAGCTCCACCACATCCTGCTTGTATCTGATGATACCGAGGCATGACGGGGTGCCTGACAGTCCGGCATTGACAAAATGCAGGTTTGCGCCGTCTCCGGGACAGTAAGTTGCCTTAAACTCATCCGCGAACTGGTACGCGTAGCCCTCATCATTGGTCTTGGCAAGAGCACCTTCAGTTACCGAGCCTCCCAACGCGCAGATATAGACATCTTCGCCATTTCTGGCCTTTTCCAGCACTCTCTTCAGCCTGTAATTGTTGCCTGTGGAAACCAGGGATTTTTCAACACCCTCCTGATACTTCTCCGCGGGACTCATGGTGGGAGTAGCCTGCGGCGTAGGCGTTGCCTCGGGAGTAGGCGTAGCCTGCGGCGTAGGCGTTGCCTCAGGCGTAGGCGTAAGCAGCTCGTCGGGAACATTCGCCACTATCTCGCCGGTTTCCGGATCTATCTTCTGCCCCGGAAGCAGCGTGGGTGAAACGATCTCCGTATCATGAGCATTCAGCTCTTCATCGCTGACAGAGTTATTATCCGGCTTCTTTCCGGAGCATCCGGTCAATACGAGCATCGCCAGCATAAAACATCCTATGATCACAAATTTATTTTTCATATCGTAAAAATCCTAACCCATATTTTTATTTTTATATAACGAGAGAAGCTTTTTTTTGTTCAAGTAAAAAGGAGTAGCCTGTTTTTCTTGCCATGAAGGATTCCTGGTACATCGATCGCGAAATAACTGGACTAATGCGCCGAATGCTTGCCCGAGAGTACATGTCTGAAAACGCAGACGTAGCGGGCTACGGCGAGGCTTTCAGGCGTGTGCTATCGCTAAAGCCGTCAAGCATTCGGTTCAGTTATTTAAGAATCGATGTACTAGTAACCATATCTCTACAGATAATTCACCAGTTCCCCTATCACCGGCGCGTAATGCGCACCCTCAAGTCCGAAATTCATGCCGCGGTAACTCCACGCAGCCCTGCCGATCCCGAACTTCTCAAAAGTAGCATTGATCGCCTTGTACCACTCAAGGGAGTCCTTTGCGTCCGCCAGATCGATCACGCCATATTCGCCGCAGTACAGCGGTTTTCCGCGCTTGATCACGATATCCACATACTGACCGAACTGTTTTTCAAAATATTCCTGTCCCAGCTTCGCCGATTTATCTGGCATCATATCAAAAGCACCCTTATTATACGGGAACAGCTTCACGTTCTGCTCATCATATTCCTCATAGGAGTGACCAAAAGAGAACCTGAAATCATGCGGCATTTCCTTGATCCATGTTGCTCCCTGATGGGTGAAGATGATGGGTGAATAGCAATGGAAGTTATAAATGATATTGTCATCATCAAATTCAGGAAGGTCTGCCACAGCGTTGATACTGTTGTTCCAGTAGCCGCCGATAAGTATCTTCGATACCGGCGCGATCTTCCGGATCTTCCCTATGCAGATGGTCAGGATCCGGTTCCAGCGCTCGCAGAAATCCCTGTCCGTTACTTCGTTCAGCAGCTCAAATGCCACATGATCGGACAAAGCGCCAAAATGCTGAGCGATATGCTCCCACAGATCGTAGAATTTCTCCTGAAGCACCTCGCTGTCAAAGAATCCCTTTGCGCCGGTCGCTTCATCAAATGAGTAACCATCCGCCTTGTGCAGATCCAGGATTATATTCAGTCCATTATCCTTCGACCAGTCGATTGCCCTCTGGATATGGGCAAAACCGGTATCAATATATGAACCGTCCGGGTTCACCAGCAGTTCGAAATCTATCGGAAGCCTGACATGATCACAGCCCCAGCCGGCTATCTTCGCGAAGTCATCCTTTCTGATAAAGTTCTGATAATTCTCCTCCGTCATACGGCACTGCGAGAACCATCCGCCCAGATTGACTCCTTTTCTGTAGCCCCTCCACTCTTTTAACTTCTCCATTTTGTGAACCCTCCTGTCACTCATTTTTCTTTACTATCTCTACGTGTTGAAATTTCAAGCATATCTAGTACATCGATCGCGAAATAACTGGACTAATGCGCCGAATGCTTGCCCGAGAGTACATGTCTGAAAACGCAGACGTAGCGGGCTACGGCGAGGCTTTCAGGCGTGTGCTATCGCTAAAGCCGTCAAGCATTCGGTCCA
>JAILRI010000179.1 GCA_024698555.1 Lachnospiraceae bacterium | reverse complement strand
CATTGGCTCACGTCACGGTGAGAAACTGTACGAGACTCTGATGACCAGGGAGGAGCGTCTCAGATCTACTGATATGGGGAATTATTTCCGGATCAGTCCGGATGCCCGTGGTTTGAATTATGACAAGTTCTATGTGGAGGGCACCGTTCAGACTGAGGGGGACGAAGCTTACACATCTCATAATACGACCAGACTGGATGTGGATGGTGTGGTTGCCAAGATCATGACCACTGATTACGTGAAGGAAGAGCTTGAGGGCAGGCCGCATCTGGTAGAGGCGTGAGGGAAGATTATTATGGCAGACTGGAAAGATGACGGAAAGATAAAACTCTTGATCATTGTCGGCACGCGTCCTGAGATCATCAGGCTTGCTGCTGTGATAAAAAAGTGCAGGAAGTATTTTGATACGATCCTGGCACATACCGGGCAGAACTATGATTATAATCTGAATGGCGTTTTTTTTAAGGATCTGGGTCTGGATGATCCGGAAGTGTATATGAACGCTGTAGGTGCTGATCTGGGTGAGACGATGGGGAATATCATCAGTGCAAGCTATAAGCTGATGGTTGAACTTAAGCCTGACGCAGTACTTGTTCTGGGTGATACGAATTCATGTTTGTCAGTGATAGGGGCGAAGAGACTTCATATACCGATCTTTCATATGGAAGCCGGTAACAGGTGTAAGGACGAGTGTCTGCCGGAGGAAACCAACAGGCGTATAGTAGATATCATTTCTGACGTAAACCTTGCTTATTCGGAGCATGCGCGACGCTATCTGGCTGATTGCGGCTTACCAAAGGAACGGACCTATGTGACAGGCTCTCCGATGGCAGAGGTGCTGACAGAGAATTTGGAGGCAATCAAGGTTTCGGATGTGCATGCACGGTTAGGTCTGGAAAAGGGAAAATATATCTTGCTCTCGGCACATCGTGAGGAAAATATCGATACAGAGCAGAATTTCACTTCGCTCTTTACCGCGATCAATAAGATGGCTGAAAAATATGATATGCCGATATTGTATTCATGTCATCCACGGAGCCGTAAGCGTTTGGAAGCATCAGGTTTTGAGCTTGATCCTCGCGTGATACGGCATGAACCGCTGGGGTTCCATGACTATAACTGTCTGCAGATGAATGCTTTCTGTGTGGTTTCCGATTCCGGGACATTGCCGGAGGAATCTTCATTTTTTACATCGATCGGGCATCCGATCCCTGCGGTATGTATCCGTACTTCTACTGAACGCCCGGAAGCGCTGGACAAGGCGTGCTTTATTCTTTCGGGCATTGATACCAGAGGACTCTTACAGGCTGTGGATACGGCGGTGGAGATGGTTGCCTCGGAAAAAGATGGGGGAGCTGTTCCTGTACCTGATTATACTGATATTAATGTGTCGGATAAAGTGGTGAAGATCATCCAGTCTTACGTGGGTGTTGTTAATAAGATGGTGTGGAGAAAAGATGGGTGAGCTATGAATATTTTGGTAACCGGAGCTAAGGGAATGGTGGGAACCGCCCTTGTGAACAATCTGAAAAATATCAGGGATCATAAAAACAATACAAGACCCGGAATAGTTGTTGATGAGATATATGAGTATGATATTGATTCGACAAAGAGTGAGCTGGCGGAATATTGCTCGAAGGCAGACTTTGTTTTCAACCTCGCGGGTGTGAACAGACCTGAGCATCCTGAAGATTTTATGAAAGGCAATTTCGGGTTTGCGAGTGAACTGCTGGAGACTTTAAAGCAATATGGTAATAAGGCGACGATCATGCTGAGCTCTTCTGTTCAGGCAACTCTCTCCGGCAGGTTCGGTGATTCGGAATACGGTCGCAGCAAGAAAGCCGGAGAGGAGCTCTTTTTTGATTACGGACGTGAGTGCGGTGTTAAGGTCGCGGTCTACAGATTTCCGAATCTGATGGGACATTCCCGTCCAAAATACAATTCCGCGGTATCTACATTCTGCTGGGCCGTGGCTCATGATGAACCGTTCACTGTTAATGACCGCAACACGGAACTGGAGCTGCTATATATAGATGATCTCATAGAGGGCATGTATGATCTGCTGGAGGGCAAAGAGCAGCATTGCGAATTTGACGGTGTTGAAACTGTTCTTAAGTCGGACGGAAGGTATTGCTGCGTTCCGTTGACCCATAAGGTTACATTGGGGCAGATCGTTGTTCTGCTAGAGGAGTTCAAGGCTCAGCCGTCTACTCTTCTGATGCCGAAGATGCCGGAAGGATCATTTGCGAAGAAGCTGTACAGCTTGTATCTTACATATCTCCCAACGGACAAGTTTAAGTATGCCTTGAAGATGAATGTCGATGAGCGTGGTTCGTTTACCGAACTGGTTCATACCGAGGATTGCGGACAGGTTTCGGTCAATATCAGCAAACCCGGGATCACCAAAGGTCAGCACTGGCACAATTCTAAGTGGGAACTGTTCATAGTGGTTGCCGGTCACGGTCTGATCCAGGAGCGGAATATCAATACCGGTGAAACAGTTGAGTTTGAAGTGTCCGGCGATAAGATCGAAGCTGTTCACATGATTCCCGGCTGGACACATAACATAATCAATCTTTCCGATACCGAAGATCTCATTACTGTGATGACTTGCAATGAGGTGTTTGATCCCGGAAGGCCGGATACTTTTAGAGAACCGGTGTGAGGGGAGACCAGTAAAGTCGGCATGCGTATAACGATATATATTTCTATATCAAAAAGTTTGACTTTACATTAACAGTATCTTTCCAAAAACCGATGTGCTCAACTGTTGCTGACCCCTCACTTTGTCCCTGATTTGCTCAGATGAGTTGTCCTCATTCTGCTCA
>JAILRI010000115.1 GCA_024698555.1 Lachnospiraceae bacterium | reverse complement strand
GGCAAAACAGGGTGGATGTCAGAGCGGTTTTGCCATAGCGAGGGACTTCTGACCGAAAGTTATCCTGATGGGTCGCCTGCGTCGACCTGGTTCGCGCTGATGCCCTGGGCATGTGGTTCTATCCTGGAGGGATTGACAGGTGATGTTTATAATTGAAAAATATAAATATCCATATGCCTCTATCGATCATTTGAAGATGAGATTGATCAGAAGCGGCAATACGGGTCTTACGCCGGAAGATGATGGCGAGCTTGTCTGGTAAGAAAGTGAAACAAGGAGATTGGCATGATCAGGATGATAACAAAAAAGCAGGCTCAGAGATTCATTCGAACGGGCTTTGGTGGGAGCCGGATGTTCATCAGACGAAGAAACTGAACACGGCTTTGGAAAAGACACTGATCAGTTTTGGCCTAATTAACGACTGTGAAGTGAGGAATTGTCACCCCGGCATTTATTCCTGACGTGAATAAAACGTAACTGCATACGGGGACTAAAATGAACGGGCAAAACTGGAAAAGGAGCACAAGAATTTTTACAAACAGATTGTTTGTACCGGATATCTTCCGGTTCTATAGAAGATGGTATATATGGAAAAAGATAATAAAGCCTTTATAGGATCCATGCTGATCATATTGGCGGGATGCTTCTGGGGAAGCATGGGCATTTTTGTCAGGAAGCTTGGTACATATGGTTTTAGTTCCATACAGATAGTTTCAATACGCGTGACACTGGCGGCACTGATCTTTGCTTTGGTGTTGTTCATTAGGGAGCGGGCAGGGTTCAGGATTTCACTTAGGGATATACCTCTGTTTCTCGGGCTTGGATTTGGAAGTATACTGTTTTTCACGGTCTGCTATTTTACCGCCATCACTATGATGTCGCTCTCGACTGCGGCAATCCTGCTCTATACTTCGCCCGTATGGATCATGATCATGTCGGTTCTGTTCTTTCATGAAAAGTTGAGCAGTAGAAAGATACTGGCACTGGCTCTTGCGTTTGCTGGCTGCGTGCTGGTTTCCGGAATTTCCGGTGGAGGAATGACACCGATAGGATTGCTGGTGGGACTCGGATCAGGGATTGGATATGGATTATACAGCATTTTAGGTACTATCGCATTGTGCAGGTATTCTTCGTACACAGTTACGACTTATACATTTATATTTGCGGCAGTTGGTTCATGGCTGATATGCCGTCCGGCAGATATGATCAATAAGTTTTCAAACGCAACAGATTTGGGATTTCTAATAGTGTTTTGCTGCCTGACTGCGTTGATTACTGCAGTGATCCCGTTTTTGGCATATACACTGGGACTTGAAAGGGTGGAAGCAAGTAAGGCGGGAATATTGGCCACTATCGAACCCATGGTAGCGACATTGATCGGAATAATAGTGTTTTCGGAGCCATTAACACTTATGTCGGGAATAGGGATCCTTATGATCTTGTCAGCAATGGTTATTTTGAATCTGAAGCAAAAGTAAAAAATAAAGGGGATAAGAGAATGATCGTTATTATCACCGGAGCATCCCATTCCGGCAAGACAGTTCTTGCGCAACGGATGCTTGAAAAATATAAATATCCATATGTCTCTATCGATCATTTGAAGATGGGATTGATCAGAAGCGGCAATACTAGTTTCACACCGGAAGATGATGACGAGCTTGTCGGATATCTTTGGCCAATTGTTCGTGAAATGATAAAGACAGCGATAGAGAATCGACAAAATCTTATTGTAGAAGGCTGTTATATCCCGTATGACTGGCGGAAAGACTTTGACGATGAGTTTTTGTCAGAGATCAGATTTATTTGTCTTGCGATGACGGATTCGTATATCGATGCTCATTTTGATGATATAATGAATCATGGATCAGACATTGAATGCAGGCTGGATGATTCCTGCTGTACTGCTAATTGGTTAAAAGAGGGGAATCAGAAGGTTATAGAGGGATTTGGACAGGCAGGTGAACGGGTGCTTCTGATAAAGGAGGATTATGAGTCTGCCATTTCAGAATTGTTGAAAGAGGAGCATTTATGCGGAAGAGTATATTAGAAATGTAAATGCATTGTCGCAACAGCACTATTTGCTGACTAATTCTTTCTCCGGACTGAGAAAAGATATTGATCAGCTTCCGAATGAATGTGATGCGGTATATCTCTTTGGAGTGGAGAATTTATAAAGTTTTCCAGATACTTAATTGGTGATTGATTATGGATAAATTGCTTATGATGCTGAGAGATTTCAAAAAAGAAGATGCGCAGAATATAGCCGGATGGATACGGTCAGAGGAGGAATTGTACAAATGGTCTGCCGACAGGTTCAATAAGTATCCCCTTTCGGGAAGTGACATATGTGAAAACTATGCGTCTCAGATCAAGACGGGACGGTTCTACCCACTTATGGCAGTAGATGATAATGGTGTTGCAGTCGGTCATTTTATCATAAGATATCCGAGAGATGACGATGACAGCTCTGTTCGTTTTGGCTTTATTATAGCAGATCCTTCATTCAGGGGAAAGGGGTACGGAAAAGAGATGCTCCGGCTTGGAATAGAGTACGCAAAAGAACACCTTTCTGCTTCAAGGATCGATCTGGGGGTATTTGAGAATAATGAGAGCGCGAGACATTGTTATGAAGCGGTAGGGTTTACAGCATATGCAACAAGAGAGTGCAGGATGCCGATAGGTACCTGGAAATGCATCGAAATGGAGATAATAATAAAATGCTGAAACTGATTATGGAAAAAGATGATCATATCCTAAAGAGGAGATGTATTTGATGAAGATAAAATCAAAAAAGAAAACAATACTTATTATTCTGCTTAGTCTGATCATTTTGATGGTGATCGGATGGTGGGCGTTTTGTGTCAAAATGTATAATGACAATTTTAACGTGCGCGGGGACAGCTATAAGCCATTGATGCTTCGGGTGGAGGATTTTGAGGGTTTAAAATGTAACGAATATACCTTCCCTTCGGATAAAGGGCAGAAACTTGCCGGATACTTGTATAGTATTGGGACGGATCAGCGCTGTATCGTGATCATTGCTCATGGATTTGGCGGCGGCGGGCATAATTCTTATATGGATGTCGCGGATTATTTTGCCAAGAACGGATATTATGTATTTGCATATGATGCTACCGGATGCGATAAGAGTGAAGGGGAAGGCGTAGGCGGTGTACCGCAGGGCGTGATCGATCTTGACCATGCCATTTCATTCGTTGAAGAAACTTCTGATATTCCGGATCTGCCTATCGTGCTTTTTGGCCACAGCTGGGGAGGATACTGCGTGTGTAATGTCCTGAATTATCACCCTGAGGTTAAGGCCGTCATTGAATGTTCCGGATTTAATCGTTCGTCGGATATGTTTGAGTCGGGAGGAAAGTCCCAGGCAGGCGGCCTTATTTATACTATGACGCCATTTATAAGGATCTATGAACGGATTAAATACGGAAAATATGCGAAGAGCACGGCAATGGATGGATTTGAAGCTACGGACGCATCGGTGATGATCGTACACAGCGCGGACGACGATGTGATAGGTATAGAGTATGGATGTGACAAGTATTATGAGAAATATAAAGATGACTCCCGCTTTACATTCATAAGATTTGAAGACAGAGGTCACAATGAAATATTCAACGACCCGGCAAATACCTACAAAGACGAATTCAACGCGCCATTTGATAAGTGGCTTGAAACGCTGGATTATGACTATAATGCCGCAGAGAATAAAGCACGTTTCAGAGAGGACAAAGCGGAATACATTAATGAAAACCTTGATCATGCCAGGTGGAGTACCCGTTTGGATGAAGAACTGTTCGCTCGTTTTCTGGATTTTTACGAAGAAAGTGCGGATAAGAATGTAAAATCGGACTGATAGGATAAGTAAAGGAAAGACGGGCTCATGGCAGACAGGAAATACTTATATACCGAAAGGGCGCACTATATGTGTCCGAATATGCACTTCGGCATTATGGCGGAGATTGGGGCGGAGTTTGATGCGAACAGAATCATCATCTTCTTTGCGATGGAAGAGGGCTTCTCCAGCTGGTGCAGGAGTTTGCGACATGCTCTTGATAGAGGCGGGTTATGAGTCTGCCATTTCAGATCTGTTAAAAAAGGAGGACGTATGACGGAAAATATCGAAGTATTCAAGCAGAACAGCATCAGGATCAAAACCGCGGCAGGGATGGTTTATATCGATCCTTTCGAGATGGATACGGCTCCGCATGATGCGGCGTTTATCCTTATCACACACGACCATTATGATCATTTTTCACCGGAATCCATTGAAAAGGCAGCTAATGCGGATACAGTACTGGTAGTTCCGGAGAAGATGGAAAAGAAGGCCGGGGAAGTATCGGCTCTGGTCAGGAAAACGGTAACCGTAAAGCCCGGTATCGCTCAGGAGACAGATGGTCTAAATTTTGAGACCGTGCCTGGTTATAACATATTGAAGCCATTTCATCCCAAGAGCGCGGGATGGGTAGGCTATATACTGCTTGTTGACGGAAAACGCATCTATATCGCCGGGGATACCGATGCGACAAAGGAAGCGATGGATGTAAAGTGTGACATCGCATTGGTTCCTGTCGGCGGTACATATACCATGGATGCCAAGAAAGCGGCTGAGCTTATAAATACGATCAAACCTGAAGTGGCGATCCCGGTTCATTACGGAAGCGTTGTCGGAAATGTGAAGGATGGAGAGACATTTGCCGGACTGGTGAAATCACCGGTTAAGGTTGAGATAAAGATTCCTGTGACGGAGTGAAAAAATGACATGACTGACGGATTTCTGATGAAATTATACCACGGTTCTGCCACATAAAGATTGGATAATCTATACCGGATATAGAATGGGGCATGCGGGGGAATACCGGCCGGGAAGCGGCTTGCGTGATGCCCGTTAAGCCGCGGGATAGAAGGGAGATGTATATAAATGTGTGATTTCTTTCGCAGGAAGGGTATGGCTGCGCTATTTGCATTGTGCTTATGCTGTCTGGCTGCTCCGTGTACCGGCGTCCGTGCTGACTACCGGCTTGGACCGGAACGCAGCGGGTCTTACAGTATAGCAGAGGAAAAGCTGTATGATGAGTACGGGCGGGTGGACTTTACTGCCAAGTCAACTGCTACGGTGAAGTCACAGGATAAGGTGACAGAAAGCATCGAAGGAGTCGCAAGTGTTTCTACTATTGTAGAAAATAAGGACTGGCGTATTACCCTGGAGTCGGGAAAATACAACTATGCTGCCGGTGAAGCGATCGATGTGAGAGCCTGTCTTGAGTATATAGGCAAAGGTGATCTTAAAGAAATCAAGATCTGTGATCCGGTTCTGGGATTCTATGTGGAGAGCTCCACAGGAACCTATATCTGCCAGTATGCGGCATATTCAAGTTCGGAACCGAATCTGCCGAAGCAATTCGTCAAGGGCGAGAAGTATGAGGTAAAGCTCGATCTTCACGAATGGGACGCGGCCACGCCCGGTGATTATGATATGGCCAAAGTGGTCGCTATGTTCCATGATGAAAATGGCAATTTTATATTGCCTAAGGGGACTTATACGGTCAAGGCCGGTATGACTGATCATGCCTCGAGAAAGAGTACTTTAGGCCGCAGGACGGATTTCTTTGCCACCTTGCATATTAATGTAGATACAGAGGGAGAAGTCTTTACGGCAGGGGATAATCTTTTCCGTACTCTCGGAGAGGATGAAGCAGTTCTGATAGGCAATACTGCTGACGCCGATCTTTATTATACAGGTGAAATAACCGGTGAAGAGTGGGTTATTCCCTCTACTGTGGAATATAAAGGCAAAAAGCGTTCTGTTACCGTTATCGGTGATGAGGGGCAGATCATTGAAGTGACCGATCCGGATGACGGCTCGGCTTATTTTAACCGATATGGCGGATTTGCTGGAAAAACCTTTTCATCCATAAAGATCCCTTCTACGGTAAATCTCATCAGCAAGCGCGCTTTAGTCGGCGTTCACGGCATGAAAGAGGTTACTGTCGAGGCAACGGACATAGTAATAGATGAGGAGGCCTTTGCGGACTGTTCATGGGGAACGGATAACGAAAGCCCCGGAAAACTGGTGATAAACGCGGATACTGTGGTGATAGGGGAAAATGCCTTCTATGGATGTTATCTGCTTCAGGATGTAGAGATCAAAGCCGCAAAAAGGCTGAAGATCAGAGAAGGCGGCTTTATCAGCTGCTACAGCCTGCAGAAACTTAAACTGCCCGAAAAGACGGAATATATCGGAGACAGGGCTTTTTATGACTGTGGCATGGACTTTAGAAAGAAACTGACCGTCACTATCCCGAAAGAGACTGAGTACATTGGTGAGAGTGTAGTCAACCATGCGAAATTAAAGCTTGCGGCCGGGAACACGGCATATAAGATCGAAAACGGCCTGCTCATGACCGCGGACGGACAGACCGTAGTGCGGGTCGCCGATAACAAACAGAAGGAAATAGTGGTTCCCGAGGGTGTTACTACCATATTGAGCGGAGCGTTTGAAAAAAGCAAGGCTGAAAGCCTGACGCTGCCGGATTCACTGAAGGAGGTCCCCGATTACATGATAAGGGGTGATGTTCACCTCAAAAAAGTGAGCTTTGGCAATGGGATCACGGCCATCGGCGATTACGCTTTTTATGATACCAGCATGAAATCCGTGGATATCCCGGCTTCGGTAAAGAGTATAGGCAATTTCGCTTTTTCAAACGCAAGGAAACTGAAGAAAGTCAAGCTGCACGCAGGCCTTGAGTCTATAGGGGATTATGCGTTTATGCCTGCGAGCAAGCTTAAAAGCCTGACTGTACCGAATACCGTGAGCAGCATAGGCAATTACATTGCTGCCGGATATTATGTTTCCGATTTCAAGTTTACGTTAAAAAAGGGTAATCCGTATTTTGAGCAGCATGGACATGAGATATTTAAAAAGGAAACCGGCGAGCTCGCATATATAAACCCGTTCCCGATAACGTATCAGGGACCTGCTCGGGAAAATGAAGATGATTACGGATATGAGTATTATTATGCTCCGAAACTGTCGGAAAGAGTAGAAAGCATCCGCAGACTCGGCTTTCTGGGCAAGTGTTACAGCCTTATACTGCCTGAAAGCCTTAAGACCATGGATATATCGTTTATCCCCGAACTTATGGACTATGAGGAGGGCGGGACGCTGGTATTTTCCGGCAAAGAGCCTCCGAAGATAACCAATGAATACGATACGGTCGGGTGGTTTACGCTTTTGGTCATAATCCCTGAAGATGCCGATGAAGAGGCGTTTGAAAAGGCGTTTGACGAAGCAGGATTGGCTGACAACCAGAGGATATTTATCAAAAAAGATTATTCTCAGGAAATTGCAAAATAAATTGAATTAGCTATATAATTATGATATCATGGTCGGTAGTATTTTCGGCGACTGAAAGGAGCATTGCACAAATGACACAATCAAGAACGCATAATTGCTGTGAATTACGTATATCGGACGTGGGAGCAAAGGTTACGCTCGCCGGCTGGTATGAAAATAACAGAAAGGTCAGCAAAAATCTCGGATTTCTGGTTCTGCGCGATTTTTACGGAACCACACAGGTGGTGATAGAAACCGAGGAGATGATGGAACTCATCGATTCGCTAAACGCCGAGACCACGATACAGGTGGAGGGTACGGTGAGGGAACGTTCCAGCAAGAACCCGAATCTTCCTACCGGAGATATCGAGGTAGTACCCGATTCCATAAAGGTGCTCGGCAAATGTATCTATAATGAGCTGCCTTTCGAGATCAACAGGTCGAAGGAAGCAGATGAGAATACCAGGCTTAAGTACAGATTCCTGGATCTGCGCAATCCTGAGGTGAAAAAGAAGATCGTGCTGAGAAGCAATGTTGTTGCTGATCTGCGCAGAAGAATGACCACAGAGGGGTTCTTGGAGATCTCCACACCCATACTTACGGCATCTTCGCCTGAAGGAGCCAGGGATTATATCGTACCCAGCCGTAAGTTCCCGGGCAAATTCTATGCGCTTCCCCAGGCACCTCAGCAGTTCAAACAGCTGCTCATGACTGCGGGATTTGACCGCTATTTCCAGATAGCACCGTGCTTCCGTGATGAAGACGCCAGGGGAGACAGGACGCCGGGCGAGTTTTATCAGCTCGACATGGAGATGGCTTTCGCAAGTCAGGATGACGTGCTTGAAGTACTTGAAAAAGTTATCGTTCCGGTGTTTGAAGAGTTTGGAATTTATAAGCGGGTAACCCCCGCACCGTTTAAGCGCATTCCCTATCTTGAGGCGCTGGAAAAATACGGTACCGATAAGCCCGATCTGCGTATAGACCTTGAGATACAGGATGCTACGGACACGCTTTCCGATATAGGCTTTGATCCCTTCAAAGATCAGCGGATCAAAGCTGTGGTAGTGAGCGGATTCAACGCGACAAGGAAACAGATAGACCAGTTTGTTGCCGACGTTGAAGTTCAGACTGCCCAGAAGTCGTACTGGTTCAGAATGGACGAACAGGGTGAGATCGTAGGCGGTATAGCGAAGTTCATCCAGCCAGTTAAGGATAAGGTAACAGAAGCTTTCGGACTTAAGCCCGGATGCTTTGTCGGGATTACGGCAGGCAAACTGGGAGTGGCCCAGAAGACAGCCGGAGTCATGCGCACGAAGCTGGGGAGTCTCTGCCCGGAACATATGGACAGAGAACAGTACCAGATGTGCTGGATAGTAGATTTCCCGATGTATGAGATAGGAGAGGAGTCGAGAGAACTGGAATTCTGCCACAATCCTTTCTCTATGCCCAATGGGGGGCTTGAAGCTCTGGAAAAAGCCGAAAAGGGTGAGATCGATCCGCTGACTATCACCGCCTTCCAGTACGATCTGGTCATCAACGGCTATGAATCCGCTTCCGGTGCTGTCAGAAACCACGATCCGGAGATCATGGTAAAGGCCTTCAATCTGGTGGGGCTTGGCGAAGATGAGGTGAAGTCCAAATTCCCCGCTATGTATAACGCCTTCTGTTACGGTGCTCCGCCTCATGCAGGCGCCGCTCCGGGAGTTGACCGCATGATCATGCTGCTCACGGGCGAGGAGTCCATCCGCGAGGTCATCACCTTCCCCATGAACGGCAACGCGCAGGATCTTATGTGCGGCGCACCGAGTGAAGTGACCGAAAAACAGTTGAATGATGTGCATATTCAGGTAAAGCTTCCCGAGAAGAAATGAAAAGTTTTAAGTGGCTGTCGCATTAAGAAAGTGCGACAGCTACTTTAGTGCTCGCCCGAAAAGGCGGTCTTTTTTATGATATGAACAAACTGTGAACAAAAACTTAACGAAAACTTACAAAAAAGTCAAAAAAATGCTTGCAAATTTGTTCAAGGTGGTGTATATTTATTTACGAAAACGATTTAGTTATTACGAAAACGATTCAGCTTTTTTGGGAGAGAAACGATGGCAAGATCAAACGGCAGCAAGACCGATGTGTATGCAGCGGTTTCGGGAAAGTCCAGATTCAAGTCGTTCTGGGAGAATGTATGGAAGAACAGGGCGCATGTGGTTTTGGCGCTTCCCGCATTCCTTATCATGCTGTTCATCCTGTATGTGCCTATGGTAGGATTGCTTGTAGCATTTAAGGATTTTAAGTACGCTGACGGGATCTTCGGCAGCAAGTTTGTCGGACTCGACAATTTCAAGTATCTGATAGCGTCCAAGACCACTTTTGTGTCCATGACGCAGAATACTATCAAATATTATCTGATATTCACCCTGCTCGGTACATTTTTAAATATTGTACTTGCGATCGCCATCGACC
>JAILRI010000091.1 GCA_024698555.1 Lachnospiraceae bacterium | reverse complement strand
ACCTGCTGCTGGTGGCAGGAGATATGTTCCACAAGCAGCCGCTCCTTAAAGAGTTGAAAATGGTAAGCAGGGAATTATCGGCTATTCCTTCCACAAGAGTAGTGATTATAGCCGGCAATCATGATTACATTAGCGGAAATTCTTTTTACAGGCGGTTTGAGTGGCCTGAAAATGTTCATTTTATCGATACAAAGGAAATAAGCAGGCTGTATTTTGAGGATATTGATACTGAAGTTTACGGCTGCAGTTATCTGGAAAGGGATTTTTTCGAACCTGTATATGACGGGATCAAACCGGAATTTCCGGACAGGATCAACATCCTGCTCGGTCATGGGGGAGACGAGAGAAATATTCCGACTGATTTTAAGCAGCTTTCGAGAGCAGGATTTGATTATGTCGCGATGGGACATATCCATAAGCCACAGGACATAGCCGATAATATACGGTACAGCGGAAGCCCTGAACCTCTGGACAAAAACGAGAACGGAAAACACGGCTTCATAGAGGGGGAGATACTGTGCCCGTCCAAAAACACAGGGAAGGTGGATCCGGCCGATCTTTCGGCTGATAATGCAGAGAACCCGGAATTCGGATTCTCTGGGGAATCCGGGAATCCCGAATTCTTTCCGGGGCAGGAATTGATAAATGATATAAGGAAATGCGTGTCGCTGACAGGAAAAACCGTGTGCTCCCGGAGGGTGTTGAGTGCTAAAAGGCAGTATATCAAGACCGAGCTTACGGTTACGCCCGATGACACGGAACTGACTCTGAGACAGCGGATAACCCGTCTGATCTCGGAAACGGGCGATATGAACATATATGTGATCACTCTGACCGGAGAACGCTCGCCCGATGCGGTCATTGAGACGGAGAGTTTTGATGATCTGGGAAACATACTGGAGGTCGTTGACGGAACTTTGCCAAAGCTTGATTTTGACAGGCTGGCGCTGGAAAATGCGGATAATGTGATAGGCTGTTTTATAAATGAAATGAGGAGCGGGCAGTACGCAAAACCGGATGGGGATCCCTTAAGAGAAAAAGCTCTGTATCTGGGTGTTATGGCTCTGACGGGGAGGAGCGTATGAAAATAGAGAAGATAAGACTCTCACATTTCGGGAAGTTTTCGAACCGGGAAGTGGAATTTACGGATGGGCTGAACATAATAGAGGGCAGTAACGAGGCCGGAAAGTCCACTATTCACGCGTTTATCCGGGGTATACTTTTCGGGATTAACAAAGGCAGGGGTAAGGCCGCGAAGGGTGATGCCTATACCAGATTCCAGCCATGGGATACTCCCGGTGCATATCAGGGGAGTATGGATTTTGAGCATGAGGGTAAGCATTACCATCTGAGCAGGGTTTTTCTTCAGCAGCAGAAAAGCGCTTCTCTTACCGAAACGGAAACCGGAAAAACCATCGAGATGGGGGACTTAGGCGTCACAGCCCTGATACCCGAGCTTACCCCGGTTGCATATGATAATACTGTTAATTGCAGTCAGCTGCATATCAGGACAGCGGATGATTTTGGCACATATGTGAAGGGATACGCGGCAAACCTGGCCGGTGCCGGAGACGCGTCAGTGGATGTGACCGGAGCGGTTTCGGCACTGGATCAGCGTGTGCTTAAAACCCGG
This sequence comes from Lachnospiraceae bacterium, assembly GCA_024698555.1. Lineage (GTDB taxonomy): Bacteria > Bacillota > Clostridia > Lachnospirales > Lachnospiraceae > RUG11977. The sequence continues at coordinate 30,199 of JAILRI010000091.1, read as the reverse complement.
CAGATACTGAAGAATCTGGACGTAGAGCATATTAAGGCTGAACTGGATTCATTGTACGAAGATGAAAAGGATGAAAAATATGTAACAGAAGATCGGGATAAAGTATTGGCTGTGAAAGAGTCGCTGGTTGATGAGCTTAACCGGGAGGAGTCCGCATTAAAGGGAATCGCTGTTCCCTCCGCACAGTACGAGTCCGTGGCCGGGGAGTATGAAAGGCTGGAGCTGGATCGAAAGGAAATCGAGGAGAGCGCAGGTAAAACAGAGCTCTTAAAAATCCGGGTGCGTGAAAAAGAAGACAGGGCAAAGGATTGTTCAGATAAACTGGAAAAAGTAAAAATAGATCTGGAAGATGCCGGAAATAAGGCAAATGAGCTTCGTGGTAAACTGCCATCATCTGAAGATGTAAAGAAGGCTGAAATGAAAAGAGAGCAGGCTTCTTCTGAATATGAAAAGCTTCGGGAACAATCGGAAAAGAATGAGAAGAAGGACTCGAAGCTGAAACTCACGGCGGGAATGCTGCTTGCCTGCGGACTTGCGGCAGCGTGTATTTCGGGGGAAAGATTTAAGATCGGAATAGTACTTGGTCTTATTATGATGGCAGCGGGACTGGTCACTTTGGTATTTGCAATCGTTTCTGCTGTCGAGTTGAAAAAACTGAAAGAGACACTGGATGCTGCTCTTGATCTGTTACACAACAGTGAGGCGGAAGTCCGTGATATTACAGGGCGCAGCATTCAGGCAAAAGAGACTTTGGAAAAGGCCGAGCGCGAAAAACAGGAAAAGGAACTGGCGTACAGAGACGCAGCCGCGACACTGAAGGAACTTGAGGTAGAAGGTTTAAACTTGAGGGAAAGGATAAACGAAGCAGAAGAAGAATACAGGGCACGGATTGCCGGTTTGAATGAAAGAGCGGAAAAGCTGGCCAAGAAGCTGGTATCCGATGGGATCTTCCAAGAGGATAAAGGCGTGTTTTATACTTCTGGCGGAGAGCCGCTGGATATGGAAACACTGCCGGGAAAACCGGATGAAAAAAGAACCGTGGCATTATCTCCGGCAGAGAGGCTTCGGGACAAGGCCCGGGATACAGCTCGTGAGGAAGAGAGGATCACAGAAAGGATAAAAGTTCTGAAGACCCAAATAGCCGAAACGGAAAAAGAACTGTCAAGGATGGAAGGCGTTCTTTCGCAGTATGGTGATATTGGAGAGCGAATAGATGAAGCGGAAAAAAAGCTGGCTGACGCAAAAGAAAAAAGAGATGAAGCGGAATTCCTGATACGGGCGGCAGAGCTGGCAAAGTCTGAAATAGAGCGGATATCGGCCGATCTTAGATCCGGGTTCGAGAAGGTGATAAATAAAAACCTGAGTGAGGAATGCGCGCTAACTACAAACGGGAAATACACTCAGGCCCGTCTGGACGCGAAATTCGGGATAGAAGTCATGGATGAAGCTGATTTTGTGAGCGTCGACAGTCTGAGTACCGGTACGCAGGAGCAGCTATACATGGCATTAAGGCTTGCCGTTGCCCGGATGTTTTTCGGGGATATGCCGATACCTCTGCTCTTTGACGAAAGCTTTGCTCACTATGATGACATTCGGATGAAGTCTGTACTTACTGCACTTTCAAAGCAGACTTCGCGGCAGATACTCATTTTCACCTGCAACGGACAGGAAAGAGAGATGCTTGACAGCCTTGGGGCAAAGTATAATCCGGTAAGGCTGTGAGCAGGGTATAAAGACGTAGTTTAACAGTGTTACAGCAGGGTTTCAGATCGGTGAAAAACAAACCACTTAAAAAAAACGTGGAAAAAGAGCCGGCTCTTATGGGCTCAGATCCCTCAGAGGATGAAAGTACCTCAGGAAGGTCACTGACACCGGGGAGTATAGTAAAGCGCATACTCCTTGTATTGCTGTGCCTGTTTATTATATGTGTACTTGGCGGCGGGATCTGGTTTTATTTCAGATATGGCAGAGAGATACTGGTACTCAGGGAGGAGGCACGGCTTATCGCCGCCTCTTCAACAAAAAATGACTTTAAGGGGTCGCAGACTTCAATCTGCTACTACGCGGATGGCAGTGTGATGCAGATCCTTAAAGGCGAGAAGGATGTTTATTATCTGGATTATCCCGAAATTCCGGGCTATGCTGTAAACGCCATGCTGGCAACAGAGGACAGGAAATTTTACGACCATAAAGGGTATGACATATATGCTATAGCAAGGGCGGCGAAGGCTTATATCGACAATGACGGCGAGATACGCCAGGGCGGCTCCACGATCACGCAGCAGCTGGCCAGACTCATATATCTGAATAATGAGCGGACCGTGAGCAGAAAAGTCAAGGAGATATTCCTGGCGGCGGGGCTGGAGAAGAAATATGATAAACGTCAGATCCTGGAGTTTTATTTTAACAATATATATTTCGCAAACGGTTATTACGGAATACAGGCGGCTGCCAAAGGATACTTTTCCAAAAGCATCGACGAATTAAGCCTGTCGGAAATAGCCTTTTTGTGCGCAATTCCAAACAGTCCGTCGACCTATGACCCGGTAGTTCATTTTGACAATACCATGAACCGCAGGGACAGCGTCTTAAAGCAGATGTATGAAAACGGTTATATCGGGTTCGATGAGTATGAAGCTGCGCTTGCCGGAACGATAACCCTGAAACGGGATAAGGGACTTCGAAATAATTACGAGGAGACCTACACCTATAACTGCGCGGTACGGGCTCTGATGCAGGCGCAGGGGTTTCTCACAGTCAATTCGTTTGATGACGAAGTGTCGGAACAGATCTATCGGGAGCAGTACGATGAGGAATATACCCGTATTCTGCGTACTCTGTATACAAAGGGATACAGGATCTATACTTCTATAAATCCCGTAAAGCAGCAGCTGCTACAGGAAGCGATAGATGAGGAACTTGCGGATTACACCGAAACCTATGGCGACGGAGTATACCTTATGCAGTCGGCAGGGGCGTGCATCGATAATGATACGGGTTTTGTGGTGGCTATAGTTGGCGGGCGTTCCCAGGAGATGAACGGATATACTCTGAACCGCGCTTACCAGAGCCCCAGACAGCCGGGCAGCTCGATCAAACCGCTGATAGTATATACGCCGGCATTTGAACAGGGGTATTGGCCGGAAACGCTGGTCATAGACGAAAAAAGGAAGGACGGACCGCGTAATTCAGGGAATGTATACTCGGGTATCATAGATATACGTTATGCTGTTCAGGTATCGAAAAATACCGTGGCCTGGGATCTGTTTCAGAAGCTGGGAATAGAAAAGGGTCTGGACAAACTGCTTAAAATGGGCTTTTCCCACATAGTAAAAAGAGACTTTGTACCTGCCGCGGCTTTGGGAGGACTGACCTGGGGGGTAACGGCCGTGGAGATGAGCAGCGCCTATGCGGCAATTGAAAATGACGGGATGTTCAGATCTCCGACCTGTATCATGCGCATTACCGATGCTTTCGGAAACGGTATCGTAGATAATACAGAGCAGTATGGGCTGTATGCCAACACAGTGGATCATGAGCATGTTTATGAGAAAAACGCTTCCCGGATAATGACTGATGTGCTGAAGACTGTCATGACCAGAGGTACAGGTCGAAAATTGGCTTTAAACGGACATATAAGCGCCGGAAAGACCGGGACTACAAATGATCAGAAGGATGGATGGTTTGCCGGTTTTACAAAATACTATACTACTGCGATCTGGGTTGGCTGTGATCTTCCCCGGGAGGTGGAGGATCTGATGGGCAATACTTATCCGCAACGGATATGGAAAGCATTTATGGACCGCATACATGAGGGGATGGAAGATCTTGATTTTGAGGGGTATTCCGACTACAGAGACCCGGATTCGATATATCCTGAATGGTATATAGATACGGATGGTGATGGGATTCCCGACAGCTTCGCACCCGGTATGATCGATACGGATGGTGACGGATTTCCCGACAGCTTTCCGGAAGGATGGATCGATACCGATGATGACGGGATACCGGACGGATATCCCATTGGATGGGTCGATACCGATGGTGACGGTATTCCCGATGACTATCCGCCGGGATCTTTTGACATGGATGGGGACGGGATTCCCGACAGCTTTCCATACGGATGGGTAGACAATGACGGTGACGGCATACCTGACGGATACCCGCAGGAGGGCTATTCTCCGCTTATAGATACTGACGGCGACGGAGAACCTGACAGCTATCCCTTCGGGTGGGAGGATTTCGATGGCGACGGTATACCGGACGGGTATCCCTATGGATGGATAGATACCGACGGAGACTGGATCCCGGATTCATATCCGCCGGGGTGGGTGGATTTTGACGGAGACGGGATTCCGGATGGATTTCCTTACCCGGAGCCGGATGCGGAAGATGATATTTCTCAGGGGGAGCAGACGGATACAGACTATGAAAGTATTCCGGATGGGCAGATAGACGAAGCTGATGAGAATTATTCCGATGTGCAGACCGATACAGATTATGACAACTGGATACCTGATGTAAAGAACGACACAGATGAAACCGTGAATCCGGAAGAAAATGATAAGCAGACCGGAGACAGTAACGAGGATAATTCACCGGACAGTGGAGCTTCGTCCGATTCCGGAGACGGGATTATCTGGGTAGATCCGCGCAATAAAGAAGAGAATGACGATATCGTATGGGTATTTCCGGAGTAATACAGAAAAGACTTGAAATAGATAAAAAATAGGAGTTCCGCAAGATGGAAAATGAAAATATTCAGATCGAGAATGATTACAAAACACAGTATCAGGCGCCGCAAAAGCCGCGTAAAAAACATACAGGCCTCATCGTTACACTGGTCGCGATATGTCTGCTGATAGTTGCGGCGGCTATTTCCTGGGTTTTGGCCAAAGACATCATCGTCAACAAGTTTATGCTGGCCACGAAGAGTGCTCCGGAATATTTTCGCTGGGTTACGGCCAGAAACGTGGATAAGGTCTGCTTAGGTTTAGACATTGCCGAGGTTTCGGACAGGCTTAAGGCAAAGCAGGAGGAACTTGCGGCATTCAAAGACGGAGCTCAGACAGATATCCGGATCAAAGCCGACTTAAGCGAAGTATTTACCGACATGCTCAATGTATATCCGATGAAGCCGATGAGCCTTGATATGTCGGCAACGTATAAGGACGGTGAAGCAGGGATCTCACTGACTCCTTCATATAACGGGCAGAATCTTCTGACATTGAATGCTCTTACAGATCCGTCAAAAGACATTTTGAAGGCCGAGGTTCCTGACTACAAGGAAGGAGTGGTAGACCTGTCTTCGCTTTACGACAAAGAAGTAAAGGATGGGAAGACCGTAAGGGATTTTGTACAGGAGCTGTTTACGGAATTCACTGGAAATAGCGAAGCTTCCGGGAGTAACAAAGACGATTCCATTAAAAAAGCAATAAAAGATTATTCAACATGTTTTACAGATTCCGTGGAAGACGTGGAGCTGTTTAAGCAGTCTTATGTTTCACCGGGAGATGAAGCGGTCAAATGCACGAAGATCATAGTAAACATAAGCAATGCCGATCTTAAGAAATGGCTCAAGGCTTCGGGCAGGATTTATTATAATGATCATGCAGACCGGATCAATGACCTGCTCAGTCGCGCCGGAATAATTACCCGTACTGATACGGCGGATGTTGTAGCTGAAATTGACAGATACATCGATTCGCTGAGCGATGATATTTCGGGCAAACTCGTGCTTTACGCGGATGACAGGGCAGATATCATAGCTGCGGATATCAGGGGGATATATAAGAACACCGAAGTAGGGCTCGATATACGCTGGGTGAAAAACGGGCTCCTTGATTATCATTTTAACGTAGGAGTGCTGTTAAATGACATAAAAGGCGCACAGGCGGATATCGATATTACGGGCAATTCCGAAGGGTCTTCTTTCAGGACGGTGATCAGACCGGAATCTCTGGTAGAGGCTTTTATCGGAACAGCTGCGGGGATGAGGCTCGAGATATCCTGTGACTCAACGATCCATAAAAAATCGATGGAAATGGCTCTGTTTAAGCAGGAATCGAAAATTGCCGAAACGTCATTTGACTGTACTCTAAATGCCTATAAGGAGCCGCTGCTTAAGGAGGAAGGTAAAAAAACATACGACCTGAAGAAGCTGAAAGAGGAGGATTATTTTAACCTGAACGATCTGGCCGGTTTTCTGCTCGGGATATATGACAGGATCGGCGAGGACAGGTTAGGTGATGTGATCAATGATTATCTTCACGAATATATCGGAGAAGATGTCGATCTGGACACGATCAGAAACTGGTATAAAAACGGGATATTCGGCTGGTTTTCCGGTATGGATGAGGTTAGACAGGCTCTGGCGGATGATCCGCTGGAGCTTAATGAGTACGGTTATCCGACCAAAGTGAAGGAATATGCCAGTGAGGAGCTGGATACCTTCAGAGCCTGGTATATGGATGCGTCGGATCGGACTGATACGGAAGGGATGGATCGGTTTTATTATTATTCTTATTCCGAGCTGGCCGGATATGCCGTGCTTGCCCAGTACAGGGGAAGAGAGTACATAAAGCCCGCTCCGCAGGGACCTTCGCCCGAAAATCTGGAGGCGGCAAAAGAGGATTTCCTGAAGCTTTATATCGGAAAGTTCAAGGTTGACCAGCATGAAGCCGAAGTGGAATGGGGTGATGAGATATATGTCGATATCATGCCTTATATGTATGGCTTTCCTGTGAAAGCCTATTTCTTTGAGAACAGTTACGCGAAGATCGGGGAGGAGATGTACGGTCCCGGACTCGATGAGGAGATTGTTGGCATGAAAGTCGGCGAGTCCAAGATGATCTCGACTGCACTGACCGGCGATCAATACGGTGACTTTCAGGGCATGGAGCTTGATTTTGAGGTAACCGTGGTTACGATCGACCGCAATGTGGATCCGGCCTGGACAGAAGAGTTTATATGCGGCAGGCTGGGATATGAATCCTTAACCGCATGTGAGGATATGCTGAAAAAAGAGCTCACTGTAGAAACCGTGGTAACGGATGAGGAGATACTGGAGAAGGTAAGCCGTGAGGCAAAAGCGCTCACCGAATACGTTGAACTGCCCAAGCTTTTGTATTACAGACTCTGGAACCGTCACTACAATATAGCTTACCGGAATACCATGAACGCCTTTGGGATGACCCCCGAAAACCAGTATGTGGCCATAGCAGGAAGCGTAAACACCGGTATGGGCAGAACGGTAAGGGATTATTATAAGCTGCTGGACCAGGGGGTGGAGCGATCCATACAGGAGCACAGCTTCTATGCGGCAGTAGCGGAGGAAGAGACGTTATTCGTTACCCGTGCAGAGCTTAAGGATGCCGTGGATACAAAAATGAAAGAATACCATTGCTCCACCTTTGACGAGCTGATGACAAAGATCAGTCTCGAGGAGATCATTGATACACTGATAGAAAGCAAGGCAGACCGCATCATGCTGGAAACGGCAGTGGTGACAGAGTGAGAATACTGTTGTTAAAGATGGCACAGACAGATAATAAAAAAGCTCGAAACACTTGATTTCTCAAGGGTTTCGAGCTTTTTTGTGCGATAAACGAATGCCCCCAGCTATAAGCTTGCTTATAAGCTGAGGGCTGAGTTTAGGATCCAATTTGAGTAGCGTTTCCCCGGTGAAATTTACTCCGCCTGTCCGTACTTGCGCAGGATGTTGTGGATGCGCTCGGTAGGATCGAGGAGTTCGCTGATGCTCTGGTCGTGGTTGAGCGTGTCGATGAGAAGCGCTATGTACTTGCTCATGTCAGCGCTTAAGTAGTATTCTCTCGAGAGCAGCTCGGGAGTCTGGTAGATGGAGTTGGTCGTAACCACTCTGTAGATCAGGCCGCTCTCATACGCTTCGTCAAAGCGCGCCAGACCGTCCGTGAACAGACCGAAGGTGGCGCAGATATAGATGCGTCCGGCTCCGCGCTTGCGTACTTCCGTAGCAACCTCGATCATGCTGTCACCTGATGAGATCATATCGTCAAGGATGATCACGTCCTTGCCGCTTAAGTCGCTGCCTAAGTATTCATGGGCAACGATCGGGTTGCGGCCGTTCACGATCTTTGTGTAGTCACGTCTCTTATAGAACAGACCCATATCCAGACCGCACACATTGGCGAAGTAAACCGCGCGCTCCATGGCGCCTTCGTCCGGGCTGATGATGATCATTCTGTCAGGGGAGAATGTGATATCGGGGACATTTGTAATAAGAGTCTTAATGAACTGGTACGTAGGTTTAACGGTTTCGAAGGTCTTTAAGGGGCATGCGTTCTGAACTCTGGGGTCATGCGCATCGAAAGTAACGATGCTCTCAACGCCCATATTGTACAGCTCTTCGAGAGCCATAGCGCAGTCCAAAGACTCACGGGTGGAACGCTTATGCTGTCTGCTTTCGTAAAGGAACGGCATGATCACGGTGATCCTGCGTGCTTTGCCGCCGGCAGCGGCGATGATACGCTTCAGATCCTGGAAATGGTCATCGGGCGACATATGGTTCTCGTGCCCGCATACTGTGTAGGTCAGGCTGTAGTTGGTCACATCTGTGAGGATGAACAGATCGTAGCCTCTGACAGATTCGGTGATGACACCCTTGCCTTCACCGCTTCCGAAACGCGGACACTCGGAATCGATGAGGAAGCTTTCCGACTGGTATCCGGAAAAAGCGATGGATGAAGTGTGCTCGTTGTTGCGTTTGTCTCGCCAGCTGACCAGGTAATCGTTTACCTTGTCACCCAGCTGTTTGCTGCTCTTCATGACCAGCACTCCAAGCTTACCCACGGGAATCGTTTCTAAGAATTCTTCCTGCGACATATGACCTCCTGAATAAAAGTGTTATGAAACCTTTATGTGCCACTGTTACCTAATTCCTTACGTACACCTGATGTCCCTGCCTATGAGCTTTATGAACTTATAATCCTTGTTAAAGCGCGAAAAAATGCGTTCGGTATAGCGTGTATCAATATCCCGCAATGACAGATTTGTGGAAATGACAGTTGAAAGCTTCTTTAGTGCACGCTCGTTGATCACGGCATACAGAGCTGAGGTGGTAAATGCGTTGGTCAGCTCGGTTCCCAGATCATCAATGATCAACAGATCACAGTCTGTAAAATAGCCTTCGGGAACATCCTCATCCGTATTATCCGTCCATCCGGAACCAAATTTATTTTCCTCCAGCAGACTAAAGAACTTATATGCAGTATAATAACCTACCGTATGAGAAGAATCAAGCAATTCTTTTGCTATACAGCTGCACAGAAAAGTCTTGCCAACTCCGGTAGGTCCGTAAATAAGCAGGTTTTCAAATTTGTGGTCAAAATCGGCGATGAAATTTTTGGCAGTTTCAACAACTTTTTCCATATTTGAACGTGGTGTTTTGCCTAGTATTTCATCAGTATCCTCCGGACTGTCGGAAAACAGTGAAAAATCGAAGGTTTCAAAGTTCTCGTCAGAGAGAACGCCGCTAAGATTCGAATCATTGTAGATAAGCTCTGACATGGCGCGCTTATAACATTCGCAGCGATCGTCTCCGACATATCCGGTATCGTTGCAGAGCCCGCATTCATATTTGGGATCGAGATAGTCTGCCGGGTAGCCGTTGCTTAAAAGAAGTTCTGTTTTTTGAGCGCTGAAGCTGTCAATGACCTCCTTCAGCCCATCCAGGGCAGCCTTGTCGCCACCGATGGCCAGAGTTGCTCTTCGTACCGATTCATCGGCTATTCTGGCATCTATATCTTTGATCTGAGGTATTTTTGAATAAACTTCAGACTTACGGGAATCACGGAAGTATGCGGATCTGTAACGCCTGGAGTCATAAAGCTGCTTCAATGCATCAACCTGCCGGTTGGTAAGTCCCATATGTCACCCTTATCCTTAAGATACTGTACCTAATTTCTTCTTTTCCAGCTCGCTGTATTCATCGGAGGAATAATCACGCTGCGTAAACTGCGCAAACTTGCCGGAAGCAGCTTTGGGAGCTGCCTTAAAGGTCATCTGGGCAGATTTGTTCTTCTGATGGTCGGCATCGAGCTGCGTGATGTCGCTGAGCGCCTTTGCGCCCTTTGAACTCCAATCCTTCAGGATCCTGTCGGCATACTTAAAATCCGTTTTGCTGGTCTGAATGAGCGTTCTGTCGCAGGCTTCCTTGATCATGTCGGAATTCATTCCGTAATCGTAGCTCCAGCGTCTGATATATTCGAGTTCTACGCCGCCGAGCAGACGCTGCAGCCCGAAAGAATTCCTGACTACGGAGCATTCCTTCGAACGCATGAAGGTTTCCTGCATAGCCTTTTCTACAGTGTCGATCTCTTTGCCTTCCCAGGCTATAGCGACGGATTCTATATATTTGGAGCCGGTCTTGCCTTTGTAAAAGCAGTAGTCGTAAAGATACCTGATAAGCTCGCAGTTCATATTAAACAGCTCATAGGTAAACGCGAGCGTGTTGAGCTTGGTATGGTTAAGCACGCTTCCGAACTTGCTCTCTACATAATCGATGAGCTGCTCGAAATCATCGCGTTCCTTGAGCTGCTCGATCTGCTGGGGAGTATAGCTGGGAGCAGAGGTTATATCTCCGGTTTCGCGCATGGACTTTGCCGGCGCGGAGACCGTGAAGCGCTTCGGATCCGCGGGCTCTCCTGTTTCATCGGAAACATCACTGCCATCAACGGTGATGGGGTCTTCGGCGATAACTGCGCGTCTGCGCTCTGTCTGCAAAGCCTCGGACTCATGCGCGGGCGAAACCATGCCTCCTAAAGGCGTGATAGCCAGATTGCTGATCTGACCGTCACTGTCGAGGCTAATGGACAGCAGACTCTTCTTCTCCCAGTACTTGAGTGCCTTGATGATATCCTTCTCGGTCTCATCGAGCTTTTCCGAAAAATCGGATACAGAGACATCCATAGAAGGGTCGTTCAGGCATCTGAGCAGGTAAATATACACCTTCACATAAGAGCCGTTGGCCTCAGCCATGTATTTATCTATGAAAATATTGGACACAACCGTGGAGACGGTCTCACTGCCCAATGATAATCTGATCTTCTTTGTCATCGTCAACCTCTTGCAGCAGGTTTCTTGAATCTTCCCTGCTTCACCCCAATGGATTTTTCGTTCTTAAATCTTGAAAAAGTATAACACAAACCGGCGGTAATTCAACCGGATTTTTCGCGTATAATCGCTGTCGAAAGCAATTGTTGACAATGTTGATAACTTAGTGCCGGATTCAAAAACAGCATGGATGTCGCCATCCTATTTTTGTAGTATCAAATGTGAATCAGATTATGTTGATAATGTTGATAACTTATTTACCGAGAAGCCTTTCACCTACTTTAAGGATATCTCCGGCACCCATGGTTATTAACAGGTCACCGCCCGATACAGATTCAAGTAAAAATGTTTCAATCTCGTCGAACGAAGGGAAGTAGTAAACATCTTTACCATATTTCTCTTTTAGGATGTTAACTATGTCTATTGAAGAAATGCCGATAGTATTGGTCTCACGGGCCGCATAGATATCGGCGAGCACGATATGACCGGCATCGGAAAGCGCTTCGGCGATCTCATTTAAGAAGACGGCAGTTCGTGAGAAGGTGTGAGGCTGGAAAACCACCCACAGCTCCTTGTGAGGATATCTGGCAGCCGCGGCGAGGGTTGCTTTGATCTCGGTGGGATGATGCGCGTAGTCATCGATGATCGTGACGCCGCCGACCTCGCCCTTTTTCTCAAAGCGGCGGGCAGTACCGTGATAGGCTTTAAGCGCCGCAGCTATTGTTGAAAAAGGAACACCCGAAAGCAGCATCATGGCGGCAGCCCCGCAGGCATTGGAAACATTGTGCTCGCCCACAACGCCCAGCTCGAGACGTCCAAGATCCTGATGCTTTGAACAGAGAGTGAATGAAGGATGCCCCATTTGATCGTAGGTTACGTCCTTACAGTAATAATCGGCGCTTTCATCAAAAAGTGAATATGAAACCTTCCGGCACGCGACTGAGGAAAAACAGGAGTCCGCGTCCTCGATGGAAGTGTTATAGACCAGAAGTCCGTCTGCGGGCAGCAGCTCGGCAAATTTGATAAATGAAGCCTGCATCCGCTCAAAGGTCTTGAAGTAATCAAGGTGTTCGGCTTCTATATTGGTAATGATGGCGTGGGTCGGATGGAATTCAAGGAAGCTGTCCGTATATTCGCAGGATTCGATGACGAAATCACCGGAATGACCGATGCGCATGTTACCACCTATCTCGGGGATCACGCCGCCTACCGATACCGTGGGGTCGAGTCCCGCCTCCATAAGTATCATGGCGACCATGGAAGTGGTCGTGGTCTTGCCGTGGGTGCCTGCGATCGAGAAGTTGCGCTTATAATGAAGCATGACCTCACCTGCGAGCTCGCCCCTGTCGATGCAGGGAATGCCCAGATTACGGGCTGCGACCAGCTCGGGATTGTCATCCTTTACTGCCGCGGTATATATGAGAACGTCTGTATCGCTGTCCACATTGGCCGCACGCTGTTCGCCGTAACGGATGAGAGCGCCTTCCGTTTCCAGCTGCTCCGTTATCGGATTTTTCTTCCAGTCGGAGCCTGTAACCGTAAAGCCTCTGTCCATGAGCAGCTGAGCAAATCCGCTCATACTGATGCCGCCTATGCCTGTAAAATGGACTTTTTTCGGTTGATCCAGATTGATGTAACTCATTTTTACGATCCTCGCTTTTTATTGTTGTAAAGAAACCCGTATATTTATATTTTATCATATCAGTATAATGATGAAAAGGTTAATTGGATAAAAACTGTTCCACTACATCTGCAAGTGCCCATTCAATATGACCCCACATTTTGTGTTTTTTTGATCCATTTATGCCGCAACGCAAACTTTTATAAAAATTTTTCGCACAATTTGCATAAAAAAGGTTTCATTTTCTATAATAATATGTTATAATTGACTAAATTAGAAACTTTGAAGCGGAGGTGATCTTTTGATTCGTAAAGAAATGATAGCCATGCTGCTTGCCGGAGGACAGGGTTCGCGTCTGGGCATCCTTACGGCGGACATGGCAAAGCCCGCAGTCAGCTATGGCGGAAAGTACCGTATCATCGACTTTCCTTTGAGCAACTGCATCAATTCGGGCGTTGATACCGTGGGTGTCCTGACCCAATACCAGCCCCTGGCGCTCAATACTCACATTGGCATCGGTATTCCGTGGGATCTTGACCGTAATATCGGCGGCGTGAGCATTCTGCCTCCCTATGAGAAATCAGACAATGCGGAATGGTACACCGGTACCGCCAATGCCATATATCAGAATCTGCGCTACATGGAGTACTATAATCCCGAGTATGTGCTGATCCTGGGCGGTGACCATATCTATAAGATGGACTATGAGATGCTGCTTGATTTCCACAAGAGCAACAACGCGGACATCACACTTGCGACTTATCCAGTTTCATGGGAAGAGGCATCGCGCTTCGGTCTCGTGATCACCGATGAGAACAAGCAGGTCATCGACTTTGAGGAGAAACCCCCGAAGCCCCGCAGCAACCTGGCATCCATGGGTATCTATATCTTTTCATGGAAGGTTCTTCGCGACGCGCTCATAGAGCTGTCGGAGCAGCCCGGCTGTGATTTCGGCAAGCATATCATTCCCTACTGCCATAAGAACGGAGCAAGGATCTTCGCGTACGAATATAACGGCTACTGGAAGGATGTAGGAACTCTCGCGGCTTATTGGGAATCCAATATGGAGTTGATCGATCTGGTTCCCGAGTTCAATCTTTATGAGGAATTCTGGCGCATTTACACCAAGTCGAACGAGATCCCGCCGCAGTATATCGCGGAGAGCGGCGTAGTCAGCCGCAGCATCGTGGGCGAGGGCTGTGAGATATACGGAGAAGTATATAATTCAGTCATCAGCCCCGGCGTTATCATCGAAGAAGGTGCTGTGGTCACGGACTCCATCATCATGAACGGCACTCATATCGGCCGCAACTCCAAGCTGTATAAGGCGATCATCGCGGAGAAAGCGATAGTAGGCAATAACTGCCAGCTCGGAGTCGGAGAAGAAAAAGATAACAGATCCCATCCGAATATTTACTGCAACGGACTGGTGACCTTAGGCCACGGCGCGGTCATCCCGGACAATGTCAGCATAGGCAAGAATACCGTGATAGCAGGTATCACAAAGCCTGAAGATTATCCGGGCAACTGGCTTGACTCCGGTGAATGCCTGATCAGGGGAGGTGAGAACAGATGAAAGCGATAGGAATCATCCTCGCGGGCGGCAACAGCGTCCGCATGCGCGAGCTTTCCAACAAGCGCGCGATCTCGGCTATGCCTGTGGCAGGCAGCTACCGCGCCATCGATTTCTCGCTCAGCGCCATGTCGAACTCGCATATTCAGAAGGTTGCGGTCCTCACCCAGTATAATTCCAGATCCTTAAACGCGCACTTAAGCTCCTCCAAATGGTGGGATTTCGGACGTAAACAGGGCGGTCTGTACGTGTTCACCCCTACCATTACCACGGACAATTCGTATTGGTACAGGGGTACGGCTGACGCGCTGTATCAGAACATCAATTTCCTGAAGGCAAGCCACGAACCGTACGTGATCATCAGCTCGGGCGACTGTATCTTCAAAATGGATTTCAACGATCTGGTAGAGTACCATATCGATAAGAAAGCCGATATCACCATCGTATGCACCAGAGCCGATGAGGCTATGGATATCACCAGGTTCGGTGTTATCTCTGTCGACGATGACATGAAGGTAGTGGATTTTGAGGAGAAGCCTTTCTTCTGCAGAGAGGCGGAGCCGCTGATCTCGGCCGGCATCTATGTGATCCGCCGCCGGCAGCTGATAGAGATGCTTGAAAAGGCTGTGGAAGACGAACGTTATGACTTTGTCAATGACATCATCATCCGATACAAGGATATCAAGCGCATCTATGCCTATGAGCATACCGAGTACTGGCGCAATATCGCATCGGTAGACGATTATTACCGTACCAATATGGATTTCCTCAACAAGGAGACACGTGACTACTTCTTCAGGCAGTATCCCGATATCTACTCGAAGATAGACGATCTGCCGCCCGCCAAGTTCAACAGCGGCTCAAGAGTCAAGAACAGTCTGGTTTCGAGCGGTTCCATCGTTAACGGAACGATCGAGAATTCTGTTGTTTTCAAGGAAGTATATGTCGGCAACAACACGACGATCAAGAATTCCATCATCCTGAATGATGTCAGGATCGGTGATAACACTTACATCGAGAACTGTATAGTGGAAAGCCATGACATGGTACGTCCGAACGCTTCTTATATCGGCGAACCCGGCAAGGTGAGGATCGTGGTGGAGAATAACGAGAGATATACGATCTGAAGAAGTCTGTCTGCAAGGAGGATTATTTGGTAAATGAAAACATTTAGGAAAATTATGGGTACGGTCCTGGCGCTGGCTATGGTTCTGGCGCTGACGGGCTGCGGCTATGAGCTGAAGATCGATCTGACCAGCCTGAAAAAGCCGGTAGTATCTCAGATCACATATTATACGGAGAAAGAGCTCAAAACCGATACCGGAGCGTATCAGCGCAATATATATCTGGAAGCCTACGAAGCCGGAGAGATCACCTATGAAGCTCTGGAAGAAGAGTGCCTTGAGATGGGCATGACAAAGAAGCAGATCAAAGGCAAGACGGCTGAGGAGCTGCTGGAAGTGCTCAGTCCTGATTCGGGTCAGACCGGAAGAGATATGATAGAGGCTTCCTATCCGGGCAGCAAGCTCGAAGAAGTCAAAAAGAACGGCGAGAAGCTGTACAAGCTTGAAAAGAAATTTGTTAAATCAGATGATTCTTCGAGTGATACCTGGTATGTAGATGCCGATACCGGCGAGGAGACTTATCTGGAGCCGCAGATCATCTCAGCGAACTCCAAAAAGGCCGAAATGTTCATGTTCGACAGCTATAAGACCGATACCACCAGCACGGAAGGGTCGCTGTCCACGACGTATGACTTTTATGACCTGACTGCGAAGCTTCCCTTCAAGGTTTACTACACAAACGGAACAAAGGACGGTAAGAAGGGCGTATCGTTCGGTTCAGAGTTTGCCTCCGGCCAGGAAAGATGTGTAGCGGTTGCGGATAAGAAAACCTTTGACGTAAAGAAGATCACCGCAAAGATGGAAACGATGGATTTCGATACTGAGACCGGTGAATATAAGGCTGTTTCATCAAAGACCGTGAAAGACGGGAAGACTTATAAGACCGGCTCCAGACTTGCCATTTCTTCCAAAAACGCCATCAAGGTATTTACTGTCAATGACACAAATATCGCTGATAACTGCTATACTTTTAACGAAGCGGGCAAGTACAAGGTAAAGATCGTTCTTGCAAACGACACTGCCATGAATTTTACTATCAAAATAAAATAAAAAAGCACGGGGCTGCAGCACTGAGAAAGTGCTGCAGCTCCCAATTTGTGCGATAAGCGAGAGGGCAGTTTCGGAAGCTCGCTTCCGGAGAACTGCCCCGAGCGAACGGTCACCGAGCGAACCAAAGGGTCGCGAGGTGTCCTGTCGAATCGAGTAGGAGGGGCTGGCCGCCTCCTACTCGATCAAGTTCAGGCCTCTTTACATATCCTGTCTGCCACATAGACGCCGCTGGCAGAGGCATGCGAGAGGGAATGGGTGACGCCGCTTCCGTCGCCGATGCAGTAGAAGCCGGGATAGCGGGTCTCGAGATGTTCGCTCAACTCCACCTCCATGTTGTAGAACTTGACTTCGACTCCGTAGAGCAGTGTATCATCGTTGGCGGTTCCGGGCGCGATCTTGTCCAGTGCGTAGATCATCTCGATGATCCCGTCAAGGATGCGCTTGGGCAGAACGAGGCTTAAGTCTCCGGGTGTAGCGTCAAGAGTGGGACGCACAAGGCCCTCCGCGATCCTGGTACGGTTGGAACGCCTTCCGCGCTCCAAGTCGCCGAAACGCTGGACTATAACACCTCCGCCGAGCATGTTGGAAAGGCGGGCTATGCTTTCACCGTAGCCATTGCTGTCCTTAAAAGGCTCGGAGAAGTGCTTTGAAACCAGCAGCGCAAAGTTGGTATTCTGAGTACGTTTGGAAGGATCCTCAAAGCTGTGGCCGTTGACCGTGACTATGCCGTTCGTGTTCTCGTTTACTACTATGCCGTAGGGGTTCATGCAGAAGGTACGCACCCTGTCCTCGAATTTTTCGGTGCGGTATACGATCTTGCTCTCATACAGCTCATCTGTCAGGTGTGAAAATATAACTGCGGGCAGCTCTACCCTCACGCCTATATCCACACGGTTGGAAAGAGTGGGGATAGCCAGCTCATTGCAGACCTTTTCCATCCAGCTGCTCCCGCTCCTGCCCACGGAGGCAATGACATACCGGGCAGTGGCTGTTTCTGCATTTGTACCGTACCATACCCGGAATCCGGAACCATTTAAGGTGCTGTGTTCGTTAGCTGCGTTACCGATACCCGGTACAGAGCTGCAACCCGCTGCGGCAAAGCTGCCGGACGTTTCGCCATCACCCGATACGGCGCATCCGCCGGACGCAGCAACACCTGCTGCAGCGCTGCCGCCCAAGACCTCCAGCCTGGTCACGCTCGTATCATAATAAAAATCCACCTTATCTTTAAGCTCATCATAGAGGTTCTTGAGCACCACATAGTTGATGTCGGTACCCAGATGGCGTACCGAAGCCTCCAGCAGCTGCAGCTTGTTCTGCATGCAGACTTTTTTAAGGCTGCTTCCCGCTGTAGAATACATCTTTGTCTGCTCACCGCCGTGGGACACATTGATACTGTCCACATATTTCATGAGTTCTATGGCTTTGGTCTTCCCGATATGCTCATGCAGGGTCCCGCCGAAATCGTTGGTGATATTGTATTTTCCGTCGGAAAATGCGCCTGCTCCGCCGAAGCCGTTCATGATCGCGCAGGTCGGGCATTTGATACAGCTTTTAATCTTGTCGCCATCGATGGGACAGCGTCTTTTTTCGAGGGGATGTCCTGCCTCAAAGACCGCAACCTTTAAATCCGGTCTTTTGCTTGCAAATTCATACGCGGAGAATATGCCTCCGGGGCCTGCTCCGATGATGATCACGTCATATTTTTTTTCCATATCCATAAAATAATTCCTTTCAGTCATCTATTCGATCGTTATCGTATCCCAAACGGAATAATTGATCTTGATCACGGTGTCTGCCTGCCATTTCGCGTATTCCCGGTCAAAGAGGTCACGCTGTCTCTGTTCGATGATAGCTATTTTGGCGGCGTTGGTCGTATCCTCGTCGTTGATATCCAGACAGTCGATGATAAAGAAGGCTTCCGGTGTATCAAATACCCCCAGGATCTCATTTTCACGCATGTTGAATACCTTGCTCGCGATGTCAGCGGGGAAGCGATTTTTAAGCTCGCTGTAATCGCAGACCAGCTCCACAGCCCCGTATTGCTCGTTGTCGAGCTGCGAAAGCCGGGTAATGGAAGGATCCTCCACAGCCTTCTGATACAGGGCATCCAGACGGCTGCGTATATCGCGAAGCTCTTCGTCCGTATATCTTGAAGTAGTATCTTCAGGTGTTTCATAGGCCTTTCCGGCGTAAATATATTCGATGACCATATGTCTGACCTGCTCGTCCGGAATATCCGTATCAATATTCAGCGTCAGATTCTCATAAACCTTCATGGCCAGAACATTGTCGCTGTATACACTTCTTACTATGTCCTCAGTGATGCCGTATCTGTCCTTCTGTTCTTTGGAAAGGAGCGACATGTAATCCATGGTATTGGCTTCGATATCGCTTTTTTCGTCTTCATTCAGTGTTATACCGAGTTTTTCGGCCTGCGCGGCGACGATCTTGATATAGGATATCTGTTCATAGATATCTTCTTTCATGATCCGGGCAAGGGTGCCCCGATCTTCGGAAACCTGATAATCCCAGATTCCGGAGCCGTACATGGCTTCATCGGTGGCGATCTGCGGACAGGCGTAGAGATACCATTCGGGCAGGCTTACCCTTTTTTCTCCTACCGCAAATACCGTATCTGCCTGAAAATCAGTGGTAACGGCATCTTCCTGCGGCGCAGTCTCCTTACAGCCTGTAAGGTTCAGGCTCAGGACAGCGAGCAGGATGAGGACAGATAAAAACACGTGAGAAGTCCGAACGGCACGATTTCGGGGCTGATGCCCCCAAAACCGGTAAAACGTATATAGTATCATATAAACTTTAGTCCTTTTTTTGACATTTATCCGGTCATTTTTAACCGGTGCTTCCTTAAGGAAAATATGTATCGGCATAAGAAAACGTTCCGGCGTTTCCCGGACGGGAAGCGGGGCTTAAGCCGGGAGTGAAGACTCCGGGTCTTCGGGTGCCAGCTTGATAGAGGCTATGGCCTCTATTACAGCGCCGAGTTCTTCGAACACCTTTGAGGGAGAAGGCGGCTGCGGAGCCTTACCTCTCGGGGAGGCAAATGTATAGGAGAAATACGGCGTTTTGGCGGGTATCAGTCTGAGACGTCCGTCAAACCGGTCCTTAAGCTCGGGCAGACGCGCCACATCGAGCCGGGCCTTTTCATAAAGCTTAAGTGATGCGCCCGTATCCTTCTGTGTAACCGAAGTAATGTAGCAGTCGTGTGCCCTTGATTTAAGCAAAGCTATGCGCAGCAGATTGGAAACGGCAGGAGGAAGATCGCCGTAACGATCCAGTATCTCTTCCTCCAGATCAGTCATCACGGCTTCATTTTCAATACTGGCGATACGTTTGTACATGTCGAGCCGGTAGATCTCATTTTTGATATAGGTATCCGGGATATGGGCATTCATATCCAGATCTATGGAAGTTTCCCAGGTCTCGAGATTTTTTGTGCCGAATTTCTCGCTCATGACCGCTTCGTTGAGGAGCTTGCAGTACATATCGTAACCGACCGAGGCCATATGCCCCGATTGCTGCGCTCCCAGAAGATTACCGGCGCCGCGTATCTCCAGATCGCGCATGGCAATACGGTAGCCGCTGCCCAGTTCGGTAAAATTCCTGATGGCGGTAAGTCTTTTTTCAGCCACTTCGCTGAGCATCTGATCCTTGCGATACATCAGGAACGCGTAAGCACTCCTGCTGGCGCGTCCTACACGCCCGCGCAGCTGATACAGCTGGGCCAGGCCGAAGTTCTCGGCATTGTCTATGATAATGGTGTTGACGTTGGAAATATCCAGTCCTGTCTCAATGATGGTGGTAGACACCAGTACATCGATCTGACCGTTTATGAAATCCATCATGATCTCTTCAAGCCGCCGCTTATCCATCTGTCCGTGCGCGGACTCGATCACTGCGTTCGGTATCAGCTCGCGCAGCCTTGAAGTGATGTCGTCAAGCATGTTGATCTTGTTGAACACATAGTAAACCTGACCGCCCCTGGCCAGCTCGCGGCGGATCGCTTCCCGGGCCAGCTCGTCATTGTGCTCGAGCACGAAGGTCTGAATGGGAAGCCTGTCTACAGGCGGCTCTTCGAGAAGACTCATATCCCTGATCCCGATCAGGCTCATATGCAGCGTTCTCGGAATAGGTGTAGCAGACAGAGTCAGCACATCGATATCGATTTTGAGCTGTTTGATCTTCTCTTTGTGGGTAACGCCGAAACGCTGCTCCTCGTCAACAATGAGCAGACCCAGATCCTTAAAGCCCACATCCTTTGAAAGCAGCCTGTGGGTACCGATCACAACGTCTATCCTGCCTGCCTTCAGATCGGAAATGATCCGGGAGGCTTCGGCCTTGGAGACAAAACGGGACAGCTGGGCGATCTTTACGGCAAAATCGGACATTCTCTGTATGAAAGTATTGTAATGCTGCTGGACCAGAACGGTCGTGGGGGCGAGCATGGCTACCTGCTTGCCGTCCTGCACTGCCTTAAATGCGGCGCGGATGGCCACCTCAGTCTTGCCGAAGCCCACATCGCCGCAGATAAGACGATCCATGACCTTTACGGACTCCATATCCTTCTTTGTATCCGCGATAGCTCTCAGCTGGTCGGAGGTTTCCTCATAAGGGAACATCTCCTCAAACTCTTTCTGCCACGGCGAATCGGCTGAGTAGCAATACCCGCTTTTCGCCTGTCTTTCGGCGTACAGCTTTACCAGCTCGTGAGCGATCTCCTTAACGGCGCCCTTTACCCTGGCGGTAGTATTGCGCCAGTGAGGCGAGTTGAGGTTATCAACCTTTGGCTTGGCGCCTTCGGGACCGGAATATTTCTGCAGCTGGTCCATGGCGGATGCCTGTACGTGCAGCGCCCCTCCGGCGGTGTATTCTATATTGACATAATCCTTGATGACACCGCGTATCTCGACCTTTTCCATGCCCCGGTAAATGCCTATTCCGTAATTTTCATGAACTACATAATCACCGTTCGCCAAAGACCCGAGATCAAGGGTACTTCCTTTGTGAGAAGCTTTTTTGCGCTGCTTCTTCTGGTGTCCGAAGATATCCGTTTCGCACAATATGGCAAACCTGATCAGAGGATACTCAAAGCCGCGGGACAAAGAACCGGAGGCGACCAGAACCTCACCGGGAAGAAGCTCTCTGTCGGAGTTGTCAGTCACAAACGCAGTCACTTCCTCGTCCCTTAAGTCGCTCGCAAGCCTTTCCGCTCTCGAACGCGAGGAAGTCAGCAGCACGACCCTGTATCCTTTTGCAGCCATCTTCTTTAAGTCCTCCACGAGAGTAAAGAACTCGCCGTTATACGAAGAGGCGCTCCTGACATCAAGAGACGCGCTGGATTCGGCTTTGATCTCGGAAAAACGGTATTCCATGGAAGAAAGCATAATAAGCGGACGCCTGGAGAGCCTTGCCAGAAGCTTTTTGTAATTGAAAATGGCCGTCATCTGACCGGGCAGGATATACCCCTTTTCAAGCCTTCCCTTCATACTCTCCTCAAATTCCAGATTCAGGGACTCAGCGGTTTCGCAGGCTCTTTTGGGTTCGTCCAGGAATATGCAGGAATCTTCCCCGAAGTAATCGATAAAGCTGACTGTATCAGCGGTAAAATAATCTATATAACTGTCAATATTGGCGGCGCAGCGCAGATATTCGAGATTTTCCTTAAATTCGGCGACAGTCTTGCGGATGCGTGCCGCTTCATCCGTCTGAAGCGCTTTACGCAGCTTTTCGACATGGAGGGCAGCCTCCTTCTCGATCTTTTTGATACCCGAGGCAAGTTCCCTGTCATCGAGTACATACTCAAAGGCCGGATATACCGAAAATCCGTCTGAATTGGCAATAGATCTCTGGCTGGCGGGATCATAGGTCTTGATGATGTCTGTGTCATCGCCCCACATCTCGATACGGTACGGAGTTTCTTCCGCAATGGGAAAAATATCGATGATGCCGCCACGGATAGCAAATTCTCCGACATCCGTGGCCTCGTCCACACGCTCGTAGCCTATGGAAACCAGCTGTGCGGCCAGTTCATCCAGATCAAGCTTCGTATTCGTGTCGATATTGATCACCTTTGAACTGATCCGTTCCGGAGGAATGAGCTTATCGAAACACGCCGCAAAGCTGGTAAATACAGTGACATTGTCACCTTCAAGGAGCTTGCGTATACACTTTTGTCTTTCGACAACGATGGCATTGCCATGCACGTCTGCGCTGTAGAAAATGATATCCTTGGCGGGATAATACAGCGCGTTTTTATCATAGATCAGATAATCGGAAAAGAGCTCCCGTGCCTTAAGCTCATCAGGCGCAATAACAAGCCGCGAACCCGCAGGGATCGCAGCTATCAGATTGCCCTTCTGCGAGTCGGTACAGCCTGTAACACGCATGGGCAGTTTGTTCTTTTTAATGTTTTCCCTGATCTGCTCCACCTGTGAGTAGGCATCTAGGGGACGGGTATAGGTCATACGGTGTTCCTTTCCGGAATGATTAACGCAGGCGGGATTTAAAGCTCGCCGCCGGCCTTGTTCTGGCGGGTATTGTACAGATTCATCGCTTTATCTGTTCCTTCGGTGATGACGGTTCCCGCGGCCTTAGCCGCAGTAGCGATGGCCTCCCTGACAGCGGGTTCGTCTCCCGGCGCGAAGCGGGAAAGCACGTAATCCGCCAGATCCATATATTCGGGCTTTTCACCCACTCCTATGCGGATACGGTCAAATCCCTCAGTTCCCAGATGCGCTATGATGTTTTTCATGCCGTTATGACCGCCGGCACTTCCTTTTTTACGGATGCGGATACTGCCGGGAGGAAGGCTGACATCATCATAGACCACGAGTATGTCTTTGGAAGTCAGCTTGAAAAAGTCGCAGATCTCGCGTACACATTCGCCGCTTAAATTCATGTAAGTCTGCGGCTGGACCAAGATCACCTTTTCGCCCTCATACCAGCCGAACCCGCACAGCCCCTTAAACCTTCTGGTATCCAGCGGGATGTTCCAATCATCCGAGAGGTGCGTCACGGTATCAAATCCCATATTGTGGCGGGTTCCGGCGTATTTCGGGCCGTAGTTGCCCAATCCGAAAATTGCTTTCATGTATAAAATCCTTATATTTCTGGTACATCGATCGCGAAATAACTGGACTAATGCGCCGAATGCCTGCATCAGTTACCGGCCTGAGGAGCGTAACGGTACAGCTTGTTCTTCTGGGGCGTTTCGCCTCTGGCTTTGAACATGGTGGAAATATCCGTTATCTGATAGCCCTGATCCAGCAGCCAGGGAATGATCCTCTCGGCGGCCTGGGCGGTGCTTTCGTACAGATCGTGCATCAAAATGATGTATCCATCCCTTGCGTCCTGCTTGATCTGGGCGACTATCTGGTCAGCGTCGCGGGTTTTCCAGTCCTCGGAGTCCACGGACCAGTTGAACATGGGACGATCGACCACGGAAGCGACCGTGTCGTTAAATGATCCGTAGGGCGGGCGCACTACGATCTCACCAACGGGAACTATAGAATTGATCAGATCCTCGTTGTCAAAAACTTCAGCTGTCATATCCTTGCGGCTCAGATCCGTAAGCCGTTTATGGTCCGATGTATGGTTACCGATCTCGAAGCCTGCGTCGTATACCAGTCTGACGAGGCTCTGGTGATTCTCAACATTGTAGCCGACCATAAAGAAGGTGGCGCTAACATGATTTTTCTGCAATGCCGCAACGATACGTTCCGTATACACACTCGGACCGTCATCGAAGCTGAGGGCGATGATGGGCTTGTCGGGATCGAGTCCAGTAGTATAATCAAAATCCGCGTTCAGGGGAGCAGCGTCATCGCTACCGGTATCGGCTGTGTCGGATTTTTCGGCTGTGTCCGGATCGTTATCGTACCCCTCAAAGTCCTTGCGATCCGCAGGAGCTGCCGTATCTGCGGACCCGGTCTGCTCCTTTTTTTCTAAGGAGGCTGTCTGTTTGGCCTGTTCAGTGGTTTCGGGCTTTGGTTCGTCAGACCCGGCTGCCGTCTTGCTGTCCTTAGCAGCTTTACCGCTCTTTTCCCTGTCCTTTGCCGCCGCAGCCTGTGCCTGAGCCTGTGTGGCCTCGACCTGGGTATACAGCTTCTGCAGCTTTTCAAAATACACAACGGACAGTATAAGCGCCAGCGCGGCAGTAAACAGCCATACTATAGTCAGGAGCTTGGTCCTGAATGCGTTTTGGTGCCTTTTCAAATGAAAACCGAACCTTCTTTCTGATAATCTGACAATGATGCTTTCCGGTTTCGCCGGCCGGCTGCCCGGAACACATGCCGGACAGGCGGCGGAACTACATTGCGTTGACGCTTATGAACTCATATCCCTGTAAAGCGGCCTGCCTGATCTCGTCCATGCCCTCGAGCACATCAAAGGTCTCGACATTCATGCGCACAACTGCCGAAGACTCGTATATTCCGTTATTGTCACGGGTGTTGCCGCTCTTTATCCCGCACAGCCTTCCCGGAGAAAGGAGGATACGGGGCGAAGAAGGCGCATTGCCGAGTTTTTTCAGTTCTTCAAAATGCTGTTTTTCCGCCTGAAGGATCTCCACGAGCAGCGCAGGTGCAGAGAAGGTGGAATCAAGGATAAGATCGTAATTGGAGGCATTGAAATAGTCGATGCCGTAAATATCCTTGTAACGGACATCCTCTGTCCTGGCGCGTTCGATCAGCTGCGCCCTGGCATCCGCAATATCCCTATAGGTCTCGACGTCACCGCGGTTGTCGTTAAATACGCGGCGGGCGGCCTCGTCAATGTCAACGGACAGGAATACCTTAAAGACATTGACCGCAAAATACCATGCCAGCCTGGAATCGATAAACAGATCTTCCTTTGCTTCGGCTGATATTTTACGTGTGGTATCGTCGATCAGATGGTCATAGCTGTGATCGGACTGCATCAGCTTGTTCATTTCGAGCACGGTCAGACCTCTTTCCTCGGCGAGCTGTCTGAGCACCTTGCCCGTAGAATAGATCTCATAGCCGAATTTTTCATTCATAAGCCTGCCGATGGTTGATTTTCCGCTTCCTAAATTACCCGTAAGTGCGATATGCATATGCTCCTCCTTGTAACTATTTATGCTGCCCCAATGTTACTCTACCGTTACAGATTTTGCCAGATTCCTGGGCTTATCCACATCCAGACCCTTTGCGACGCTGATATAATACGACAGAAGCTGGAGTACGATGATCGCGAGGCTGGTCGCAAAGTGTTCGTCGCATTTCGGGATATAGCAGGTAAAATCAACCGAATCCTCAATAGCGTAATTGCCGTAAGTGGTCAGACCCATGAGATACGCGCCCCTGGCCTTGCATTCGACCATGTTGGACACTGTCTTCTCGTAGAGACTGCTCTGGGTCAGGGTTCCGATGACCAGAGTATTGTTTTCGATCAGGCTGATAGTGCCGTGCTTAAGTTCTCCCGCCGCGTAAGCCTCGCTGTGTATGTAGGATATTTCTTTAAGCTTTAAGCTTCCCTCAAGGGAAATGGCGTAATCTATGCCGCGGCCCAGGAAGAAGATGTCCTTTGCGTTGGCAAATTTGGACGCGAACCACTGGATACGCTCCTTGTCGTCAAGTACCTTTTCTATCTTCTGGGAGAGTCCGCACATGTCTGAAAGCAGCCTTTCATATTCGGCGTCTTCGATAGTCCCCTTGACTTTGGCCAGCTGCAGGGCGAGACAGTAGCCGACTATCAGCTGTGTGCTGTAGGCCTTGGTAGTCGCTACAGCGATCTCGGGACCAGCCAGGGTGTAAATGCAGTTGTCCGCTTCTCTGGCGATGGAGCTGCCGACCACATTGACTATGGCCAGAGTCCGAAGCCCCAGGGCTTTGGCTTCCCTTAAGGCAGCCAGCGAGTCAGCGGTCTCTCCGGACTGGCTGATGATCACCACCAGACCGTTTTTATCAAGTATGGGACGGCGGTAACGGAATTCCGACGCCAGCTCTACCCTGACCGGTATACGGGCCAGATCCTCGATCACGTACTGCACTGCTACTCCTACATGATATGCGGAGCCGCAGGCTGTTATATATACCTGTGAAATGTCTTTCAGCACCTCATCCGTAAGACCTGAAGCTGACAGGTCGATATGGAGCTTTTTAGCGGTTTCGGAAGGGCTGCTGCTTTGCGCGGAGCCACTGCCTGCACCCGGGACGCTGCCTTCATGGCTTTCATCGGAGGGCTGTCCGCTATGACCGCCATCAGCGGCAGTTTCCTTAACATATGCCGCTATGGTATCCGATACGGCCTTGGGCTGTTCATGGATCTCCTTGATCATGAAATGCTCGAAACCGCCGCGCTCGGCTGCCTTTGCGTCCCATTCTACTCTTGTAGATTTTTTTTGGATCTCATCGCCGTTCAGATCGTAAAAATGAACTTCTCCGGGCTTTAAGCATGCCAGCTCCAGATTGTCGATATAGTATACATCGCGGGTGTAGTTCAGTATGGCGGTAACATCGGAGGCCGCAAAGGACTCCGATTCACAGGTGCCTATGACCATGGGGCTGTCCTTGCGCGCCACCCAGATCTCACCGGGATAATCCTTGAACATCACTGCCAGGGCATATGAACCCCGCACGCGGACCATAGTCTTGGTGATGGCGTCCACAGGACCGATATTGTATTTTTTGTAGTAGTAGTCGATGAGCTTTATGGCTATCTCGGTATCGGTCTGGGAATAAAAGACATAGCCGTGTCTGGTCAGCTTCTCGCGCAGCTCCTGGTAATTCTCTATGATACCGTTGTGAACACCGCTCACATTGCCGTCATCGGAAATATGAGGGTGGGCGTTGGTCTCGGAAGGCTCGCCGTGAGTGGCCCAGCGCGTATGGCCTATGCCGCAGGTTCCGGGCACCGAATGCCCGTTATCGGTCTTTTCGTAAAGATTCTTAAGTCTGCCTTTTGCTTTGACTACATCCACTTCGCCGCTGCCGTTCCTGACCGCGATACCGGCCGAATCGTAGCCGCGGTATTCGAGCCTGGTCAGGCCGTCCAGAAGTATGGGCGCAGCCTGTTTATTGCCAACATATCCGACAATTCCGCACATTTTTGATTTCCCCCCGTATGCTGTACATTTTTTTTATCTATAAGGATTCCCCTGCCTCTTTATCCGGCAAAGGACATTGTGAGCTTTATCTCCCGGTTCATTTTTGTCACGCGCCCAGGTGTTTAAGCACACTCGTAACCGCGTTTGCACCGTCTGCCGCGGCCGTGACGATCTGACGCAGAGGCTTACCCCGAAGGTCGCCTGCCGCGAACAGTCCGGGGCAGGAGGTCACGCAGTCCTCGCCTGCGATCACATAGCCTTTATCATCTGTGTCAGCCAGATCCGCAAACAGCTCGTTTTCCGGTTTGATGCCTACGGCAATGAATACGCCGTTCACAGCAAGCTCGCGTTCCTGACCGGTCTTTTTGTCGTTAATGATGAGTTTCTCGACATTACCGCTGCCCTCTATGCGTTCCGGAGTGCAGCTCGTAACGAATTCGATATTGTCACGGGAGCGTGCCTCACTCACCAGCTTCGCAGCCGCTCTGAACTCGTCGCGGCGATGGATGAGATACACTTTTGTACACAGCTTTGAAAGATAGATCGCGTCCTCAACGGCCACATCTCCGCCGCCGACTACCGCACAGACCTTGTTCTTAAAGAAGGCTCCGTCACAGGTCGCGCAGTATGAAACTCCCGCTCCGGCGAGTTCCTCCTCGCCGGGAATGCCCAAAGTGCTGTGATGCGCGCCCGAAGCGGCGATGACACACTTTGCGGCGTATTCGTTCTTATCCCAGGTCTTGATGAGGAAGATTTCGCTGTCCGGGTAAACTCCGCTTTCGGGATTAGGGGAATTATTGCCGGAAATATCCGGGGAAGCTTTATCAGAGGTACCTGTACCGTTATCTGACTCCGGAAGGATCCGTGTAAGAGACCTTACTTCCTCGGTCATAAATTTAACGCCCAGCCTGTCGCAATGTTTTCTCATCTGCTCCGACAGCTCAGGCCCGGACAGTCCCGGAAGTCCGGGATAATTGTCGACCTCATAGGTCTGCTGTACCTGTCCGCCCGCTATAGGAGACCGTTCTATCACCAGAAAATCAAGCTCGGCACGTGCCGCGTATATGGCAGCAGCCATGCCCGCAGGTCCCGAACCTATGATCACCAGATCGTAAATATGCATAAAAAACCACCTTTCACATACACTTTCGCACAAACTTACCTAAACTAATATTATAACACAGCTTCTCGGGATATTCAATAATTAAGTATTGGACCATGGTAACAAATGGACTTGCTTTTCAAGGCTGATTACTGTATGATGATAAGGTTGAGGACATTAATATGATCCGGCTTTGGACGCGGACAGCCGGAATAAGTCTGAAGCTGAAACGATGTGGTGAGAGAAGAATATGATTTATACTGTGACTCTGGGTCCGTCGCTTGATTACGCGATGGAGTACGACAGGATTGAAATAGGCGGTTTAAACCGCGCCAGAACAGCCGGACTGACTGCCGGCGGCAAGGGGATCAATGTGTCGAAGGTGCTGACGCATTTAGGGCTTGATAACCTGATGCTGGGGTTTGTGGGCGGTTTTGTGGGAGATGAGATAGAACGGCAGTTAAGCGCGGGAGGGTACGAGTCCGAGTTTATCAGGCTGGAATCGGGAGTTTCCCGCATCAATGTCAAGGCCAGGGCAGGCTTTGACACCACTCAGCTGAACGCGCCGGGACCCGAGATACCGCGTTCGGCCATGGAGAAGCTGGAAACACAGCTTGCAAGGCTTAAAAAGGGCGATTTTGTGGTGCTTGCGGGGAATATTCCCGAGGGCATGCCGGATTATACGTATTCGTCTGTTATGGAGAAGGTTTCCGCAAAAGGAGCGGATGTAGTGGTGGATGCCAGCGGCAATGCGCTGCTTTCGACTCTTTCCATGCACCCTTTTCTGGTAAAGCCCAACCGGGAGGAGCTCGAAGGCCTGTTCAGTACGAAGATCCGTACCCGCGAAGAGGTGGATAAGTACGCGCTGGAGCTGATAAAGAAGGGCGCGCGCAATGTACTGGTCTCCCTCGACCAGGAGGGAGCACTGCTTGCCTGTGATCACGGAAGTATTCTGTATCAGGCGGCACCCGAGGGAAGGCTCGTGAATCCGGTGGGAGCCGGAGATGCCATGGTTGCGGGATTCCTCTGGGGGTATTGTTCGGCATTTAACGGTGAAGCTTCTGAAGAGGTGTTCCGTGAGGCGTTAAAATGCGGTGTCAGCGCCGGAACAGCCAGTGCGTTTTCACCGGGGCTGGCGAGCGGCGACGATATACGCGCTATACGCAGAAGACTGTAAGATGTCTTACAGTAACTATTCAGAACCCCCTGCCAGATATACATATTTGAAGCGAAAGCTTGCTTTCATACTTCAATTTGGTTTTCGCTGTTACCGCCCCCTCACATCGAGAGCAGCAAGCTGCTCCTGTCGTCAGAGCAAAAAAATGACTTCTTTGCATGACGTGATAGTCATTTTTTTGCGAATGCGAGGTGGGGGTTCTGAATAGTTACTCTTACAGGTAACTATTCAGTCCCATCACATTGAGAGATTCTTAAAAAACCGGACCGAATGCTTGACGGCTTTAGCGATAGCACACGCCTGAAAGCCTCGCCGTAGCCCGCTACGTCTGCGTTTTCAGACATGTACTCTCGGGCAAGCATTCGGCGCATTAGT